>JAPOYD010000024.1 GCA_026706735.1 Nitrospinota bacterium
CCCGAATCCTTGAAGGAAGTCGATATCATCCAGAAGATCGGGAACATGATCATGATCGCCCAGCCGATTAGCGCGGCGTGGCGGAACCAGAAGAAGAGGTTGTAACGCTTGGCGAAAGACATCTCCGCGCGCGTGCCTGCGTCGTTCGTCATTCCATTCGCTCCTCTTCGACGATGTCTCGCTCCCGCACGAGGAGATAAATGCCGTAGAAGATGAGTGTTCCGAACATGAATAGCAACAGAATCGAGGCGGCCGCGCCGAAGCTGTACTTGTTGAATTGCCAGACCTGCCGCCAGAGGAAGAAAGCGATGGTTTCAGTCGAAGTGCCCGGTCCGCCGAAGGTGAGCAGCACGGACAGATCGAACAGCTTGAGCGCCTCCATCGAGCGAATGATGACGGCGATCATGATCGCGGGCTTTAACAGCGGGAAGTGGACTTTCCAGAATATCTGCCACCTGCTTGCTCCCAGAACGCGCGCGGCGTTGGTGAGTTGCTGCGGAAGCGCGGCGAAGCCCGAGAGAAATATCAGAAACGTGAGCGACGTCCACTGCCATACGTCGGCGAGGATGATCGCCCACTGCGCGGCGATGGGGTGCGAGAGCCAGCGGATGCGCGGGTTTACGCCCATGGCTTCGGTGATCGGAGAGAGAATCTGGTTGAGGGGGCCCGAGTCGATGTAGATCATCGAAAAATTGTAGCCTCCCACGACCGGCACCACCATCATGGGGACCAGGAAAATGGTGATGTAGATACGCCTCCCCCGGAATTGCTTGTAGGCCAGCATGGCGAGAAGAAAACCGAAGAGCAACTCGAGCATGACCGCCGTTCCCGCGAAGTAGAAAGTCCGCCCGAGCGCCCACCAGAAATCTTCGGTGGTGAGGACGCGGACGTAATTCAACAAGCCGTGAAAATAGGCCTGCTCGAAGGGCCGGTTGGCGCGCCATTTGAGAAGGCTGATGTAGATGGTGAGTATGAAGGGAATGGCGAGGAGCAGGAGGAAGGTCGCCTCCACCATGATGAACGGTATCAGGCGGAACACCTTTTCCTGCGCCAGCCAGGCGGAGAGACTCTTGCGTTCTTTTATCGTTGCTTGGGCCATCTTTTCTTCATCTTAGCTCGAGTTAAAGCGTTTCGCGCGAGGCGCCCGCCCCGTTGTTAAGGCCGGAGCGGGCGCTCTTGTGCGCGGTGTTTAGTTGGTCGGCGCGAACTTGTCGATATAAGCGCCGCTGGCGACGCTCGCTCTCCAAGCCTTGATCTGCTCTTTCCGACCGATGTCGTCCGTGATGCGGTTCCAGCCTTTCTCGACGTTCTTCGCCGCCTGCTCGGCGGAGATGTTGCCCTGCATGACCTGCGCCATGTTCTTGTCGAGCACGTTGAAGTACTCGTAGTTACCCTCGATCATGAGCAGGGAGATGGCGTTTTTCGCGTTCTTCATTGTCATCTTGACGAAGGGTTCCGTGTGCTTGGCGAGCACGGCCTTGTTCGTCAAGTTGGACATACGCATCGGATCCCAGAAGCCCGCCGGGTCGGCGATGGCGATGTCGCCCTGGGTCGGGCCCGTGAACCACTGGATGAAGTAGTAGGCGAGCTCGGGGTGTTTGCTGTGCGCGTTCACCATGTAGCCGGTGCCGGCCGCCTGCGGAGCGCGGCGCACCATCTTGCCGCTCGCGCCTTTCACGGCTGGAACGGGGCATGCCAGCTGATGTCCTTTGATCTTGCTCTTCGGGTTGCGGTTGGCGTAGCCCATCGCCGAGGGGAAGGACATGAACGAGAAAGCTCGTCCGCTACCCCAGTGAGGATAGAGCTGCGGCGTTCCCCAACCCTGCACGTCGGGCGGCATGTACTTGACGATGGAGGTGAATTCCTTGATCGCGCGGATGCCGTTTGGCGAGTTGATGAGGGGGTTCATGTTCTTGTCGAACAGCAGTCCGCCCATATAGGCCGGGAAATGCCTGTAGGAGAAGTTGATGCTCCTGTAGGCTTGCGCGCCGTAGAGTGGCTGCTTGAACTTCATGCCCCAGCGGGTCTGGCCCTTTTTCGTGTGGAAGAACTTGGCCATCTGTTCCCACTCGGCCATCGTGTCGGGACACCCGGGAGCCTTGCCGAACTTGGCCTTGTACTCCTTCGCGGCCGCCTTCATGACGTCCGAGCGCAGGAACAAGGCGATGTGGTCGCCGTCGAGGATGAACCAGTAGGTTTTCCCCTTGTAGCTCTGCTGCGCCAAGAGCCCTGAGTCGATGCCCGTGAAGTCGGGTTTCCCCTTGGCCATGTAGGCGTCCAGCGGCTGGAGAGTGCCTGCGCCCACGGCGTCGGGAATGACGTAGGGGAAGTGGTTGATGACGTCGTACTGCCCCGTTTTCGCCACGGCTTCGGCCATGATTTTGGCGGGAATGTCGGTGTAGCCGTACTGGATAGAGCCCATCTCGACGCCGGTGAGCTTCTTCCATTGCCTCAGGTATTTCGGCTGGGAGTTCTTGAAGAGCGAAATCAACAGCATGGTCTGTTTCGGTTTCTTCAGATTGTGCTTCTTGATGTATGCTTTCGCTCCGTTGATGGCGCGCTCCTCGACCGTCTTGCCCGGGTGGACCATGGCGGCGATAGCCGTTGAGGCCACGAAAACCGTAATGCCCATCAGAATCAGTGTTGCGAGAAAAATTCTCTTCATCTCGATTCCTCCTCCCTCCGTGTTTGGAAAGGCGATGACTTGCTTCTGAATCGCCGAGATCGAACACAAAATCCCTGATACCGAATTGTTCCCTTCTCCATCAATATTACAGCTTCCATATTATGCCGTATTTTCCAGGTCTTTTGTTGTTACGTCTCCCCTGTGTCGCCGCGGGCCGTTATTCCAGCCTCACGCCGCTTTCGACGTCAAAAAAGTGCATGCCGCCCGGTAGAAAACCGAATCGGATTTGGTTGCCGGGGCTGAACTCGCGCTCGGCGTCGACTTTGGCCACCAGAAATTCCTCATTGCCGCAGGAGAAGAAAACCAGCGTTTCGTCTCCCAGCGGTTCGATGAGCCTGACTTCCGCGGCCGCGCCTTCATCCCCGATGCTCACGTTCTCGGAACGCACGCCGAGATTGATCTCTTTCCCTATCGAGGAGCCGGGAATGGCGTCCGCCGCGAAGCTCATCTCGAAATGCTCGGAGACGAACTTGGGTGAGCCTCCGTTCTCGACGCGCCCCGGAATGATGTTCATCGTCGGCTGGCCGAAGAACGTGCCCACGAACTGGTTAGTCGGTTTTCTGTATATGCCGAGCGGGGTGTCGATCTGCTGAACGTATCCGCGGTCCATGACCATAATGCGGTCCGCCATCGTCATGGCTTCGGCCTGATCGTGGGTGACGTAGACGAAGGTGGATTTGAGCTCCTCGTGCAAGCGCTTGAGTTCGGTGCGCATCTCGATGCGCAGCTTGGCGTCCAGACTGGAGAGCGGCTCGTCCATAAGCAGGACTTGCGGCTGGGTGATGATCGTTCGCGCCAGGGCCACCCGCTGCGCCTCGCCGCCTGAGCATTGGGCGGGTTTTTTGGATAGCAGGTGGGATATCTTCATGGTTGTGGCGACTTTCGAAACCCGCTCTTTCACCTCCGTGTCCACGATCTTGTCCACACGCAGACCAAAGGCGATGTTTTCAAAGACGGTCATGTGCGGAAACAGGGCGAGGTCCTGGAACACCATTCCCAGGCCGCGGTCCCCGGGTTCGAGGTGGTTCACAACGCGGTCTCCGATGAGCATCGTGCCGCTCGTGGGTTCCTCGAATCCGGAGATCATGTTGAGCGTGGTGGTTTTTCCGCAGCCGGAAGGACCTACCACCACCATGAACTCGCCGTCGCTCACATCGAGGTCGACGCCCGCGACGGCGGTTACGGTTTCACCAAATTTCTTAACCAGATTTTGGAGCGTAATGGAGGCCACCGCAATTTTCCCCTTCAAAATCGATGGTCAACTAACATCATCCCCAACGCAATGGACGATGCGGCAGAAAGATTTAGCTTTGATAATAGAATTATGCGCGGATTTATTTTTTTTTTCAACCGCTTCTTTGAACGCCTCGACCCAAACGCATGAGTCAGCGCGATGAGCGGGCGATTTTGGGTTTCGAATTTTTCCCTTTGATATGTCTGGCGGACATACCGGTTTCCGGTCCGAAATGGCTTCCTCTCATTGGCTTGTTCGAAGACTCAATGGGATCACTCAGGTGTGGAATGGCGTCGACATGGGGAAGCGCAGCGATTCTTTATTTTCCCCGTGTTGAATTTATTTGCATAATTGATTAGTAGAACTAAACGTCGTTCAAACCAAATTGAAACCTGAAATGACGGTGGGTGTAGCATTGGCTCAAAAAATTCTCATCATTGAAGACGAGATCGACATTCGCGAACTGCTCACCTACAACCTCGAACTGGAAGGACTTGAGGTAGTGGGCGCGGCCAATGGCGAGGAAGCCTTCAGTGTGCTCAAGAGCGAGCCGGTCCAACTGGTCGTTCTCGATCTGATGCTTCCCGACGTTTCCGGCCTCGAGATTTGCCGCTACATCAGGCGCGAGTCCGCCCTGAGTCGGCTCCCCGTCATCATGCTGACCGCCAAGGGTGAAGAAGTGGATCGCATCGTCGGCTTCGAGTTAGGCGCCGATGATTACGTGACGAAACCCTTCAACATACGGGAGATGATCCTGCGCGTGAAGGCGGTGCTCGCGCGATCGAAGATGCCTCCAGTTGCGGGCAAAGCGCTCAGGCGCGGGCCGCTCACTATCGACCCCGAGCAATATGAAGTGACGGTGGATGGACGCCCACTCACCTTGACGGCGACGGAATTCCGTCTGTTGCACCATCTGGCCTCTCACCCGGGGCACGCCCAGTATCGTGACGACTTGCTCGACATCATCTGGGGAGAAGACAAATTCGTCACCCCCCGCACCGTGGACACCTATATCCGCCGCCTCCGGGAAAAGCTCGGCCCGGCGGGGGAGATGATCCAGACGCTTCGGGGCGTGGGGTATCGGTTCAAGAAGATGCCCGAGGAGTAGCTCATCCCGCCACCCGGAGGAGACCTGCATATGCGCAGATCCTTCTACAAGAAGCTGACGGCGAGCTATCTGGTAGTCATCACCGTGGTGTTTGCGGCGGGGATGATCTATCTCCATTTCGGCCTCTCCGCACAGTTGATGGAGCAGGCGGAGGAGAACCTCTCCCGCAACGCGCGCCTCGCCCGCCGTCAGTTGGTTTCCTCGACTTCGGAGAACCCGCAAAGTCATCGAATGGATGTACTCGCCGATGAAATCGGCCGAGCGCTTGGCGTGCGGGTTACGGTCATATCCGCCTCTGGTCGTTTGCTCGCGGATTCCAGTCTCGCTCCCGGCGCATCCGAAAAAGGGGAAAGCCGCGCCGATTGGCCCGAAGTCATAGAGGCGAGAAAAAAGGGAATCGGCTCGAGCGTTCGGGAGAGCTTGAGGGGTGATGGAGATTTGTTGTATCTGGCTCTTCCGATAAATGCGGGCCCGTTTTCCGGCGGCGTGATTCGGCTGGCCATGAGCCTTCGGGAAATCGAGGAGACTATAGGCAAGATGCGGGGTCTTCTCTTGGTGGCCGGCGCTTTTGCGTTTTTGCTTGCCATCGCGATGAGCTTCGGGGCCGGCGTGATCGTACGTCGGGGGTTCGATGAGATCTACGACGCCGTGGAGAAAATTGCCCGAGGGGATTTCAGCTACCGCATCGCTTCCAGGCGGCAAGACGAGTTGGGTGAACTCGCCCGGACGATGGACAGGCTCGCCTCGGAGGTGGAAGCCCATCTCGATGAATTGCGAAACGAGCGCGACCGGCTGGAGGCGATTCTCGAGGGAATGGCCGAGGGCGTCATGGTCACGAACGCCTCTGGAGACATCCTTCTAATGAATTCTGCGCTTAGAGAATTCTTCCCCTCGCTTCCCGAGTTCGAGGACGGAGCGCCGATTCCGCTCGAAACCGTGCGCTCCACCGAAGTGCAAGAGGCGGTGAGGGATATGCTTTCGCGCTCCGCCACCAGAATGGAACGCGAGGTGGAAGTTCTTCCCGCCCGCACGCTGACCCTGCACGCCAAGCGCGCGAGAGCGGAGGGAGAATCGAACCTCGTTCTGGTGTTTCACGACGTCTCAGAGGTGAAACGACTCGCGGGAATACGGCGGGAATTTACCGCCAACGTCTCTCATGAGTTGCGCACGCCCTTGACGGCGATACAGTGGGCGGCCCAGACGCTCGAGGTGACGGCGCAATCCGACCCCGAAGCAACGCGCCGGTTCGCTTCGACCATCAACAGACACGCCCGGCGCCTCTCGGCTCTGGTAGAGGACTTGCTCGAACTCGGCAGGATAGAATCCAAGGACGAGCATGTCAGGCCCGAGGAAGTATCCATACGAAACGCGATGGACTCGGTTGCACATACGCTGGCTCCCGTGGTCGAGAAAAGAGGTGTTCATCTGCATGCGGAGATTCCCGAAGAGGCTGACCATGTCCGGGCTGACCCGGCTGCTCTGGAGAGAATTCTGATCAATCTGGCCGAAAACGGGGTGAACTACAGTTCCGAGGGAAGCGAGATTACGGTGTCCGGGCACTTGCGCGAAGATGGCTTCGTAGAGGTTTCAGTGGCCGACCAGGGAGAGGGAATTCCACCCGAGCACCTATCCCGGATATTCGAGCGCTTCTACAGGGTGGATTCGGCCCGCTCCCGGGAGAACGGGGGCACCGGTCTTGGGCTCTCGATCGTGAAGCACCTTGTTCAGGAAATGGGCGGAGACGTTTGGGTCGATAGCGCGCCGGGCCGGGGCTCCACCTTCCGCTTCACCGTTCCCACGCCCTAAGTGGGTCAAACACCCCTCTAATCATTTGGTTTCTTAGTTTTTGTTGATGTACGCTCCATCGGGAGCGATTATGAATCTTACGCCTTCTCAATGAATTACGGAAAGGCGACGTCCTTATTCCTGGAATTGTCCGAAAAATCACGCAATTGCCATCCTTTCGTAACATTTCCAATTCTTTTTTCTCTATAGTCCATCTCGTTCGGGGAGTTATCGCGGGGCTGAGTGCTTCTATACTTGGCTGAAGTTGGCTGTCGTTTCAAGAAGCGATGAGATTCTCCGGACACAAAGGCGCACAGTCCATGGGGAATGTTGGGAAGGTACAGATACGTCAGTTCTGAAGGTGGGGAGCGTCTGTGTCGCGGTATGTTCATCGTTTTGTCACGCAAATGTAACAAAGTCTCGTATTTTTTCCTGTAGCTTCAGCCCGTTAATGCCCGCAAATAAGGAGAGAAGAGGATGTCGGTAGCTAGCAGGGTTTCGAAAGTTTGGGGTCTGGCCGTCATCATTGCGATTTGCCTCGTATTCGTAGCGCAACCTGCCGACGCAGCCCTGATGGTGGATAAGAAGTTGCCCGCCTACAAGGCCACCAGCGGTGTTTCCGGGAACGTGAAGTCCGTCGGATCGGATACGCTGAACAACCTTATGACGCTCTGGGCTGAAGGGTTCAGGCGTTCCTACCCGGACGTGAAAATCGAGATCGAGGGCAAAGGCTCCTCCACGGCTCCTCCGGCGCTCATCGCCGGCACCTCGAACTTCGGCCCGATGTCGCGCGCCATGAAGTCCAAGGAAACGGACGCTTTCGAGAAGAAGTTCGGTTACAAGCCTGGCCGCATCCGCGTCGCCGTGGACGCCCTAGCCATTTTCACGAACAAGGACAACCCGCTCAAGTGCCTGAGCCTCCCGCAAGTCGACGCCATATTCTCCAAGACCCGCAAGGGCGGCATGAGGTCCGACGTCGCTACGTGGGGTCAGGTCGGTCTCAAGGGCATGTGGGCCAGCAAGCCGATATCCGTGTATGGCCGTAACTCGGCTTCGGGCACCTACGGCTACTTTAAGAAAGTGGCCCTTTACAAGGGCGACTACAAAGACTCCGTGAAAGAGCAGCCTGGCTCCTCAGCGGTTGTGCAGGGCGTGGCTTCTGATAAGTTCGCCCTCGGCTACTCGGGCATCGGCTACAAGACCGCGGACGTCATCGCGCTTCCGGTGTCCAAGAAGACCGGCCGGAAATGCTACGGCCCCGAAGCGAATAACGCCTATTCGGGCAACTACCCGATTGCGCGTTTCCTCTACATCTACGTCAACAAAAACCCGAACCAGGCGCTCGATCCCCTGAGAGCCCAGTTCGTCAAGTACATCTTTTCGAAGGAAGGTCAGCAGGCTGTTATCAAAGCGGGGTTTTTCCCTGTGAACGCGGTTATCGCGAAACAAGACCTTGACGGCCTCGGCCTCGGGTTGGGAAGCAACTAGTTTTTCAGGTGCAGCGCAACGGCGGGGACGGCGAAGTGGATTCGCCGTCCCCCCGCTTTCATTTTTGAAAAGAGAGATATGAGCGAAGGCCAGGTTTCAGACGCAAATGATAAAGAAAGCAGAAGACCGGGTCGAACGCGCAACCTGAGCGCCAGACAATCCGTCCGGATCATCGACAAGTTCGCCACCAATGTGATCACCATCGGCGGGCTTTTCGTGATCCTGGCTGTTCTCGGGATCATGGCGTTTCTCGTCGCAGTGGCCTTGCCGCTGTTCGCCGGAGAAACGATAACCGGCTCGGGCGTCTTCCGGGTCGCTGCGCCCAAGAGTGCTCTCCTCAGCGTCGAGGTGGATGATTACAACACTATCGCCGTCCTGGTTTCCGAAGACGGCGTGTTGACGCCCGTGCACGCATCGACCGGAAAAACGCTCAGGCCGTTGAAACTCGATTTCGGTGGTACGCGGGCGAGCGCTTTCGGGCGAACGCTCAAGGGCGGAAACGTCGCCTTCGGCTTTCCCGATGGAACGGTCCGGTTCGGCAAAATCAGTTTCCGCACACAGGTATTGCCCGCAGAAAGGGTTCCGAAGGGACTCACCAATATCGACGAACGCGATTTCACCGACGGAAAAGTCGTTTTTTCGAAAATTCCGGGCGAGCAGATGCGAAAAATCTGGGTGGAAGCAGTGGTCAAGGAGCCGCAAGAGGTGGCACCGCAAGGGACGGCCATCGTGAAACTCGACTACAAGGTGGGAGGAACCCCGGAGCGGCCGAGTATTTCCTTCGCCACGGTCGACGCCAAGGGCGTAGCGCGGCTGAGCCTGACGGAGACCAGAGTCAATCTTCTGACGGGCCAGACCACTTCATCGGTGGAGAGCGTTGTTCTGCCCGATTTGCCGCCCGGAACGCGCATCGTCGATATACTCCTCACGGAAAAGGCCGACAAGGTCTACATCGGCGTCGAAAAGGGATTCCTCCTTCGTTACGACACCAGGAACTTCGACGCCATTGCCCTTGTGGAGAAGAGCGACCTGCTTCCCATGGATGAGAAGCTGACGATGTTCAAAGCTCTCATCGGCGAGGAGTCCATCGTCGTGGGAGGCTCCAAAGGTTCATTAAGCATTTTCTTCCAGGCGCGCAGGCCGGGCGCCGCTACGACGGACGGGCTGGTCATGGTGCGCGGGCACGAACTGGAGAGACACGCCGCGAGCGTTTCGGGTTTCTCCACCTCCCAGCGGAGCCGGATGTTCACCACGATGGATTCAGGTGGAAATATCTGGCTTCGCCATGCCACGAGCGAGTCGACGCTGCTGCGCTTCAAGATGCAGGACATGGCCGGCCCGAGGCGCTTCATCCGCCTTGCCCCGCGCGATGACGCAATTGTCGCCACAGACGGGAAGGGCGTGGTGAATTTCTGGAAATTCGAAGCCGAACACCCCGAGACGACTTTTCAGACGCTGTTCGGAAAGGTCTGGTACGAAAGCTACCCCAAGCCGGAGTATACGTGGCAATCCTCCTCGGGAGACGATGCGTTCGAGGAGAAGATTTCCCTCATCCCCCTGATATTCGGGACCATCAAGGGAACGGTCTACTCCCTGATCTTCGCGATACCCATCGCGGTGCTGGGTGCCATTTTCACATCCGAGTTCATCGGCCCGGCAGTCCGCTCCGTCGTGAAGCCGGCGATGGAAATGATGGCCTCGCTGCCCTCGGTGGTTCTCGGTTTCGTAGCCGCCCTGATTCTGGCGCCCGTCGTGGAAACATGGATTGCCGCGGTCTTGCTCACGTTCATGCTGATCCCGCTTCTCCTGTTGTTATCGGCTTATTTATGGCAGGTGATGCCACCCCGGGTCTCCCTCCCGCTTTCGGGATTTCCCAAGCTGGCCCTCGTGTTTTTCGTGATCATCTTGGGTTCGTTGCTTGGCTACATGATCGGACCGGGATTCGAAAGGCTTTTGTTCGGCGGCGATTTCAAGGCCTGGGCGAACGGAAACATCGGGATAGCGACGCCGATGTTGTTCATCATTTTCTATCCCATGGCTTTCTTGATCATCGCTTTCACGGCCGAGCGGTTTTTAGGGTATGAGTGGAGACAAAAACTCAGACAGATGGCTCATTCGCGGGCCGCGCTCTTCGAGCTTCTTCGCTGGACCGGCATGCTGGTCGCCGCCGGATTGCTGAGTTGGGTGACGGCGGTGGCGCTCACGGCGCTCGGACTGGACGCGCGCGGCGGGATTATCGACACCTATGTACAGCGCAACTCCCTCGTCGTGGGCTTCGCGATGGGTTTCGCCGTCATTCCGATCATCTACACCATCGCCGAAGACGCGCTCAGTTCCGTACCGAGTCACCTCAAGGCGGCGAGCCTGGCTTGCGGCGCCACGCCTTGGCAGACGGCCCTTTGGGTCATCCTGCCCACTGCGGCCAGCGGCATTTTCGCCGCCGTGATGATCGGAATGGGCCGCGCCGTGGGCGAAACGATGATCGTCGTCATGGCGGCGGGCAACACCCCGATTCTCGACTGGAACGTTTTCTCCGGGCTCCGGGCGCTTTCTGCGAACATCGCGGTGGAGCTTCCGGAAGCCGTCAAGGACGGGACGCTCTACCGGGTGCTGTTCCTGGCGGCCCTTGTCCTCTTCGGGATGACGTTCGTCGTCAATACGATCGCCGAATTGGTTCGTCTGCGATTCCGTAAACGAGCTGCGCAGTTGTGAGGATAGGATGAAGGCGAAAGAACCAAAGAAGCGAAAAGAAAAAAAAGAAGCACGGATGCCGGCTCCGGAGGGTGACTCGGGCAACCACAATGAGCCTCCGCTCGAAACGACGCAGGCCGTCGAGGCGGAAAAAAGTCCGCCCGGCAGGACGGGATTTCGCGCTGCTCTCGATTTCAAGGCCAGAGGCGAGCCCTTCATCTGGATAATGGGCGGTGCGCTCGCTCTGGGCGTATTGATGATCATAGGCTTTCTCGTGCTCGTCCTGTGGAACGGTATCGTGACGTTCTACCCGGGACCCGTCGAAGTGGTGACTCTCAAGAACGGCAAGCAAATCGCCGGCGAGCCGTTTCGCTCCGAGAGCTTCCACCCCTCCCCCGAGCAAATGAAAGGGCTTGACCCGGAATCCCAGCGCGCCATCCGGGAGGCGGACGGGTTTGCGAGCCGCACGCTCTACAGAATCGGAAATTTCGACGTCTACAACGAGGACTTCAAATGGGCGGTGGCTCATCAGGTCGCCAAGACCGAGACCCCGCCCGGTATCTTCTTCATCGAACGAAAGGAGTGGGGCCCGTTCATCGGCTTCATCAAAGCCTTGAAGCTCGATAGCCGCCGGATTTCGGGAGAGGAGGTATCCCTGGATACGTTGTACTCGGCCCACGATGAGGCGGTCGACCGGAGGGAAGCCGTTCGCTCCATCGAAGTGGATGAGATAGGCGCCATCAACTACTACATCGAAGAAGATCGGCTCGCCTTGCGGCGTACCGAACTGGATTATGGAAAGAAGAGTGCGGAGTATCGCGCCGAAAAGGAGAAGTTCGAACGCCAGACGAAGGAGAGGCGGGCCGGATTCGCGACGCTCAAGAAAAAAATCGCCGCTATCAACAAAGAAGATGAAAAATACCAGATTACCCTCAGGGAGATTGGTGGTCGAGAGAAACACTTAAGGCTCTCGGAAATTGTCCGCCTCTACCCGGCGAATAACCTCTCGCTCTTCGGTAAGATCGGCGTCTATTTCTCCAGGTGGGGCGAGTTTCTTACCGACGACCCGCGGGAGGCGAATACCGAGGGCGGCGTCTTGCCGGCGATATTCGGCACCGTCATGATGACGCTGCTCATGGTCGTCTTCGTTGCTCCCTTCGGCGTGGTCACCGCCCTTTACCTGCGGGAATACGCCAAACAAGGCACCCTGGTCTCCATCGTGCGCATCTGCGTGAACAACCTCGCGGGTGTACCCTCTATCGTCTATGGCGTGTTCGGCTTGGGGTTTTTCGCCTATACCATAGGGGTGAGAATCGACCAGTTGTTCTATCCCGAGCGGCTTCCCAACCCGACGTTCGGAACCGGGGGCCTTCTGTGGGCGTCCCTGACGCTGGCGCTCCTGACCGTTCCCGTGGTGATCGTGGCGACCGAGGAGGCGCTCTCAGCGGTTCCCCGTTCCATGCGGGAGGGCTCTCTCGCCTGCGGCGCCTCGAAATGGCAGACTATCCGCAACATCGTCCTGCCGCAGGCCATGCCGGGCATTATGACCGGCCTGATACTGGCCATGGCGCGCGGCGCGGGCGAAGTGGCTCCCCTCATGCTCGTGGGGGTAGTGAAGCTCGCGCCCGAACTTCCCTTCGACACCTTCTTCCCGTTTCTGCACCCCGAGAGGAGCTTCATGCACCTGGGTTTCCACATCTACGACGTGGGGTTCCAGTCCAGGAACTCGGAAGCCGGAAAACCGATGGTTTTCGTCACGACGCTTCTTTTAATCACGATCATTGCTTTGATGAACGCTTTCGCTATCATGATTCGCAACCGCCTTCGCCGGAAGTTCGTGGAAGGCCAATTTTAGTGGAGACGTATTAAAATGGTGTCCAATGCGACAGTGATCGAGCAGGAAGCCGAATTCGAAACGACGGCATACCATCCCATCGAGAGTGAACTCGGCAGCGTCATCGACATCGATAACTTCAACTTCTGGTACGGGCAGAAACAGGCTCTGTTCAACAACACCCTGAAGATACAAAAAGAGCTCGTCACCGCCCTGATCGGCCCTTCGGGCTGCGGGAAATCCACGCTCCTGCGTTCGCTCAACCGTATGAACGACCTGATCGACGGCATTCGCCGCGATGGGACCATTGCGATTGAAGGAACCGACATCCACGATCCGCGCGTGGAGGTCATTGAGCTTCGCAAGCGCCTCGGCATGGTTTTCCAGAAGCCCAATCCCTTCCCGATGTCGATATTCGAAAACGTGGTCTACCCCCTGCGAGTGGACGGAATACGCGACAAACGCTTGCTGGAGGAAACCTGTGAGCGCACCCTTCGCGACGCCGCGCTCTGGGACGAGGTGTCCGACCGGCTCCAGGACAACGCGCTCGGTCTCTCGGGTGGACAGCAGCAGCGCCTCTGCATCGCCCGGGCGATTGCTTCGGAGCCGGAGATCATCTTGATGGACGAGCCCTGCTCGGCCCTCGATCCGATCGCCACGGCGCGAATCGAGGATCTGATCGCGCAGCTCAAGGAGCATTTTTCCATCGTCATCGTGACGCACAATATGCAGCAGGCCGCCCGCGTCTCGGACAACACGGCTTTCATGTTTTTGGGTCGATTGATCGAATACGGAGAAACGAAGAAGATTTTCATGAACCCCATGCACGTTCGAACCTCCGATTACATCACCGGTCGATTCGGCTAATGCAGGAGGAGATTCGGCATGGCACTAACTAGCGGAAAAGCGCACACGAGTTCGGAATTCGAAAACGAACTCCAGGAACTACGCCGCCTGATTCTGGAGTTGGGCGCCAAGGTAGAGTCGATGATGGCGAAAAGCATCGAAAGCCTCACACGGCGTGACTCCGATATCGCCCAGACCGTCATCGAAAGCGATCAGGAAGTCAACCAGCTCGAAGTCGACGTGAACGAGCTTTGCCTGCAGATGATGGCGCTCAGACAGCCGACGTCGGTGGACCTTCGCTTTATCACGACGGGCGTGAAAATCGCCTCCGACTTGGAACGAGTGGGCGATCTGGCCGTCAACGTCTGCGAACGGGCGCTGGAACTGAACGAAGAGCCTCCGCTGAAGCCCTACATTGAACTGCCGCGAATGGCCGGCGCTTCGAGCCAGATGCTGCGCGAGAGTCTGGACAGCTTCATCAAGGAAGACGTGGTCTTGGCGCGCAGGGTCATGGATAGTGACGATGAAGTGGACGATATGAACGAGGAGTTGTTTCGCGAGCTTCTAACCTACATGCTGGACAACCCGCGCAATATCAGCCGGGCGACCCGCCTGACGTTCATCTCCAAATATTTCGAGAGAATCGCCGACCATGCGACGAACATCGCAGAGGCCGTTCTCTTCATGGTCGAAGGCCGGAACCCGAGACGCGAACTCGTGTAGTCCCTTTCATCAACGCCTGGCCGCTTCTTTGGCTCCATGCGAATTTGAGGGTGAGTCTCTTTTACCCGTGCTTCCGTATTTTCCCCGAAAAACCGGCTCAGAAAGCTCTTCTCAATCTGCGATTCCCAGCCTGGATTTCAGGAGTTCGTAGTTCGAGGGGTCCATTTTCAGTTCATTGCGGTTGATGGCTCGGGCGAGTTCGCTAACGGCATCGTTGTAGGGAGTGGGAATCCCGAGTTCTTTTCCCTTTCGCGAAACGAGGCCGTTTACGTATTCGATTTCATTCTTGCGGCCTTTGATGTGATCGTGAATGGGCGCCGTGCGGGCGCGCGGCCCGGTGTGGCCCGTCATGGTCGTCAGGGCGTTCAGCAGCACCTTGTCCTCATCGCCCGCGAAATCATCTGCGCTCAGCCCGAAGACGGGCTCGATGTTGATTCCCATCGCCGTGCCCACCGCCACGGTCTCTCTGCCGAGTTTCACCGCAATGTCGAAGATACCGGGAAGTTTGGCGACCTCTCTGTTGTGCAGACCGATGAGCCCCCAGGGGCCCATGCTCATCGAGTTGACGACGAGCTTCGTCCATTTTGTGCCCCGGATGTTGGTGGAGATGTCCACCTTGGCGACGTGGCTCAGGATTTCCTGGATTTCCTCAAGACGCGGGGTAGTGGAGCCGTCCAGTTCACCCACGGCGAACCAGGTGCCGGTTCTGGGTGTGTTGCGCTGGACGAAACCCGGGGTAAAGATTTCCCCGGAAAGTTCAATGCAGCAGCCCACCACGCGCTCCCGGCCGAGAATGGAAGTCGTTATCTCCTCCTCGTTCATGCTGTTCTGAAGTCCCACCAGCACGCCGTCGGGTTTTAGGTGCGGGGCCATGAGTTCGGCCATCCAGCGCGTGTCGAACGATTTCACCGCCAGGAGGATGAGGTCGAATTCAGGCTTGGCCGAAGCCAACTCGCAGACGTGAAGCGCCTTGACGCGAAGCTTGAGGTCTACGTCCGGCATCTGGACGCGGAGCCCGTCTTTTTTCATCGCCTCCACGTGCGCGGGCCACTGATCCACGATGGTAACGTCATAGCCCGCATCGGTGAGGTCTGCGGCGGCGCTGCTGCCGATGGCTCCGGTTCCGAACACGGCGATCTTATCGAACATCTATTGCCCTCCTCGGGTTCTCAAGCACAGCGAATCCTGAACACAAACCATATGTAGCATGCCTCTCGCCGGTTTCACGACCCCCATAAGTGTCCGGTTCGTCCAGCGCCAAGCCACGCAATGTGATTTGGGTGAACTGCTCCGGCTATTGGTTGACACGCCAATGCCAATCACTAATCATGGAAAAAATCTTGAAAAGAGAATAACCGTGCGTGGGGCTGTAATTTCGCCGCTGGGAGACGGGTGATTTCTGGATTCCGCAGAGGGGAGTAGAGCCTCGCATTTTCGGGCCGCAAATCAGAAAGGGATTGGTGTATTTGCAGGCTCGCATGCCGCCGCATCGTGTTAAATATAGGCAGGAGCAGGACCATATGAAATTTTGAATGAACCAATCGTCGACCGGAGACCATATATAGGAGGATTCAAGATGAAGAAAATGTTCGTGGTTTTTGGAATGGCTGTTCTCATGTCGCTGAGCGTGATGTCTGGAGACGCGCTTTCGGCCAAGAAAGATCAGCTTCTCATTGGAATGCCCGGAGACCCGACGACGTTCGACCCCCACATCCGGCTCGGGCTTCCCATGCTCCAGTCCTGGCCCCTCGTGTTTGACAACATCCTCGCCCGCGACATCAAGGGGAAAATCATCCCCGCCCTGGCGACGTCGTGGAGTTACGTTTCTCCCACGGTGCTGGAGCTCAAACTTCGCAAGGGCGTCAAGTTCCATAACGGGGAGCCCGTCGACGCGAATGCAGTGAAATACAGTCTCGACAGGCTGTTCGACAAGAAGATCAAAAGCCGAATCCGCAATTTCTACAGGAGTGTGAAAAAAGTCGAGGTGGTCGATTCGCACACCGTGCGCATCCACACCAAGCATCCCGACCGCTATCTCCTCTCGCCGCTGGCGGATTTCAGCGCGGTGGTCCCGCCGAAGCATTACGCGAGCAACAAACTCAAACATCTCGCGCGCAAGCCTGTCGGCAGCGGTCCCTACCGCCTCGCGAAATGGCGCAAGGGCTCCGAGATGGTGTTCGAGGCTGTTTCTGGATACTGGGATAAATCCCGCCAGCGCGTGAAGA
This sequence comes from Nitrospinota bacterium, assembly GCA_026706735.1. Lineage (GTDB taxonomy): Bacteria > UBA8248 > UBA8248 > UBA8248 > UBA8248 > Bin107. The sequence goes on from JAPOYD010000024.1 coordinate 16,621, forward strand.
AAGTGATCGTCAAAGTCATTCCCGAGCCGACGACGCGCGTCTCGGCGCTCGTATCGGGAGCGGTCGATATGATCAAGGACATTCCGCCCCAGACGGTTCCGATGGCGAAATCCAACCCCGACGTCGACGTGGTCGCAGGTCCCGGCCCCAAGGCATGCTCGCTCATCATGGTTCTCAAGGACGGAGCTCCCTGGTCCGACGTACGCGTGCGCCAGGCGGTGAACTACGCCATCGACAAGGACAGCATCATCAAGAACGTGCTTCAGGGACACGCGACGGCATCTATGGGCACCGTCGTCGGTCCGAACAGTTTCGGCCACAACCCGGCCTTGAAACCCTATCCCTACGATGTGGCGAAAGCGAAGAGCCTGTTGAAGGAGGCCGGATACGAGAAGGGCTTCACCGTTCCGCTGGTCGTTCCCCTGGGGCGCTATCTCAAGGGCGTGCAGGGAGCCGAGGCCATCGCGGGGCAACTCAAGAAGATCAACATCAACGTCAAGGTAAAACCGCTGGAATACGGCGCCTGGCGCAGGAACAGCCGCTCGAAATGGAAGAAGGGTTACAAGCCCTATTGGAATTACGCTTGCCGCAACGATCTCGCTCTTCATGCGGCCTGGATGTACTCGGGCCTCCTGTATAGCAAATCGACGCATGGCGGCGTCAGGAGCGAAAAGCTGGACAAGATGATCGTGGAGGCCCGCTCCGAGCCGGACGAAGCCAAACAAGCTGCGAAATACCGGAAGCTCGCCGCATACATCAGGGAACAGGCCTTCCTGGGCTTTTTGTATCACCTCGATGAGATTTCCGGGAAGAAGAAAGCCGTCGACTGGAAGATGCGTTCCACGGGCCTCGTGATCGCAACCGACGCAGGCTGGAAATAAAAGGCGATTCCGCGCCTCTCTCCCGGATTTCGTTCGGTGAATCCGGGAGAGGGCAGCGCCTGATACCCGAATGCGCGACCTCGGGCGGGCGTAAGAGACAGGGTTTGGGTTTCGCCTTGCAACGGGGGACGTAATGACGGGATTTATCGTTCGGCGGATGTTTCAGGCCATCGTGCTCATGAAGTTCGTCCTGATTTTCGTGTTCCTGCTGTTGCATCTCTCCGGCGATCCGGCCCGGATCATGCTCCCCGACGACGCCACCGAAGAAGACATCGCGGAACTCAGAAACGAAATGGGTCTCGACAAGCCCTTGTTGACGCAGTACCTCATTTTCTTCCGCAATGTCTTGCGCGGGAATTTCGGTGAATCATTCGAACACGGAGAGTCTGCTCTCAAGGTCGTACTCGAACATCTGCCCGCCACGATCGAACTCGCCTCGGCCGCGTTCATCATGTCCGTCATCATCGGGCTGCCGTTCGGGTGCATCGCCGCGCTCAAGGAGAACACCGTCTACGACAAGGGCCTGATGTTCGGCGCCGTGCTGGGTCAGGCGGTTCCCGATTTCTGGCTGGGGCTGATGATGATTCTCTTCTTCTCCGTGAAGCTGGGGTGGCTTCCGCCGTTCGGCTACGGGGAGCCGGTTCACTTCATCATGCCGACCATCGCCGCCGGTGTCTTTCATACGGCCCGCCTCGCGCGGCTGATGCGGTCCGAGATGCTGGAAGTGTTGCGCCAGGACTACATTCTCACGGCGTATTCCAAAGGACTGGCCGAGAAGGTCGTGTTGTTCAAACACGCGCTCAAGAATTCGGCCATCCCCATCGTCACCATACTCGGCCTTGACCTCGCCCTCACGCTGGGGGGAACCGTGATCACCGAAACCGTGTTCGCCTGGCCCGGCGTGGGGCGGCTCACCGTCGCCGCCATCCACCACCGGGACTACCCCATCGTCCAGGCGGCTGTTTTTCTCCTGGCCTTGGGCTTCGTCGGCATCAATCTGCTGGTGGACATCATCTACACTTACCTCGATCCCAGGATCCAGTACCGATGAGACATGAAGGCGACGAAATCCTCATGACGGCCGAGGAGTTCCAGCACTTCGACGAGACTCCCTGGTGGCGGCGGCTCGCGCGCTCGCTCCTCGCCACGAAATCGGCGATGGCGGGAGCCGTTATTTTGCTCATCGTGCTGATTGCCGCGGTGTTCGCGCCCCTGCTCGCGCCGCTGGACCCCACGGCGCAATCCCTCACCCGGGTGATGAAACCGCCCATGTGGGAGGGGGAGGGGCATATCTTCCTCCTTGGCACAGACCACCTCGGACGCGACCTCCTGAGCCGGTTGATATACGGGGCGCGCGTGTCCCTCATCGTGGGACTCTCCGCGACGCTCATGGCGGGGAGCATCGGCCTCATCCTCGGTATGATGGCGGGCTACTTCGGCGGGCGGGTGGACTATCTGCTGATGCGGCTGGTGGATTTCGTCCTCTCGTTTCCGTTCATTCTGCTGGCCCTGGCGACAATCGCCATACTCGGTCCGAGTCTCTGGCTGATCGTCGCCTTGATCTCGTTTCGCCAGTGGACGGTGTACGCGCGCGTGGTGCGCGGTAACGTTCTCTCGATTCGCGAGCAGGAGTTCGTCATTGCCTCACGCGCCGTCGGGGGAAGTGATTTGCGCCTCATCTTCCGCCACGTTCTGCCCAACGTGCTGGCGCCCGTCATCATCATCGGCTCGCTCTACCTGGGGCGGCTGATCGTCATCGAGGCGGGCCTGAGCTTTCTGGGGCTGGGTGTCCCGCCGCCCACCCCCACCTGGGGCGGGCTTCTGGCGGAGGGCCGCTCCTATCTGTATGTCTCATGGTGGATCGTCACGTTCCCGGGGCTCGCCATCACCCTCACCGTGCTGGGAGCCAACCTCGTGGGCGACTGGCTCAGAGACGTCTTGGACCCGCGTCTGAGGACGCGCTAGCGTTTATCCGTTCAAATTCAGGAGAAAGGCAATGGCTGAAGACATCATGGAAAACTACGTCGACAAGAACCCCGACGTGCAGGAGCGCTTCAGGAAAGCGGGCGAAATTCGCCGCGCGATGGGAATCTACGGCGAAGGCGGGCAGACCACGAGCGATTTCCTGCAAATATCTCCGGCGCACACGCAGACCATCATGGAGTATTGTTTCGGTATGGTGTGGGGGCAGTCGGAGAGGCTCGACCTGAAAACCCGCGAAATCATCGTGCTCGCCACTATGGTGGCGCAGGATTTGCCCGGAGAACTGGAGTGGCACGTGCGCTCCGCTCTCAACCTGGGTCTAACGCAGGAAGAAATTATCGAGGCGATCGTGCAATGCTCACCCTACGTCGGGCTGCCGAAGACGAACCACGCGCTCAGGGCGGCGAAAAGGGCGTTCGATGCGGTCGAGGGGAAAGAGCCGAGCGATCTGGGGCACTAGGGAGCCGCTGTTTTTCGGGGAGAGGCCTATTTCCCCTTGAGAAGCTGCGGCCATTTCTCATCGGCCGATTTGATGTAGCCGGGGATGTCCTGCTCCCAGGTCTGCTGAACGCCCAAGCTGAAGTTCAGGTAGAGCTTGCCGTCCACGATTTTCCAGGCCTCGGGGACGATGCTCGCAATGTAGCCCTGGCTCACGGCGTATGCGCAGTAGCCGCCGTATCGGGGAGCGTACTTTTCCGGGTCGGCGCGGAACAGATCGCGGTTTCGCTCGCTCGCGAAATACCAGGTGGCGCCTTTCCACTTGTGCGAAAAGGTTCTTTTCCCCTGGATGGGTTTTTTCTCTGTGAAATAGGCCACCGGGTCATACCCTCGGATGGCGCCTCCTAAAAGGGTGGAATAAACGGGTGTGATAGCCTCTGCCGAGATCGGAAGAGCAAGGCAAAAGACGGCGATCCAGATGGCGGTGCATAGGCGCCGTTTAGGGAAGGCCCTGGGCGTTTGATTTGGTTTTCGCATCTTTTGAGAAATCCTCTGACAATCAGGTAGCGGCGTGGTCGCGAGCTCACCCATGCAAGCAAGCTCAAGACTCCCCGCATTATACCCCAAACCCCCAAAATATGTTTCAAAAAGTGGCGGTGAATAACCCCATCAGAGGTCGTAAAATTCAGGCAGGGTGAGGTAACCCTCGCGCGGCAGTTCATTATTTAGCGGGAGACCCTGTCTTAGTTTCAGCCTTTGAACGGTTCTTAAATGCGCGAGCACGTTCCAGTAGATGTGGCGCAGGACCGCGCCGATTTCCAGGTGAAAAAGGCCGGGGCGCGCTTCGTCTTCTGAGAAACCGGAAGGATGGAGGCGGATGGACATTCTGTGGTAGTCGACGGGCTTGTGGGGGTCTCCCGGGCGGGATGCATCCGGGTCCGTGTAGTAGGTGAACGACAAGGCGCGCAGCCTCTCCTCGCTTTCACGTTCGATGATCTCGCAACAAAGCGCGGCCCAGGGCCGCATGAAGGCGACCACGGCTTTCTTGTCACCTGCCGCCTCGGGCGGGACGTGGCGGATTCCTGAGTCGATGAGATCGGCAATGAGGCCGGCGGTATCGGGAAAAGTGTAGCCTTCTCTTAAAAGCATCTCCCCGGCCCGCATCGACAGCCACACGGGCGTCATGAGGGCGATGTGGCGGATTTGTAAATCCATCGACCAGCGCGCCCAGGGCGGCTCCTCGTTCGCGTAGCACATCTGCTCGTGGTTCAGCCCTTCCACTTCCCCGTAGACGAGGTCGGGGTAGTTCGCGAGATTCGTTCCGAGTTCGCTCCATTCCTCGCTCATCTTGTTACCTCTGGTGCAGGTTGTTGATGGAGAGCAAATTATTGTGCCTTGTAAGCAGGGGAAAAGAAAGGTAGAATTTTCCCATCCATTCGAATCTTTTTGCATTGGTTTTCACGCTTCTATGCGTTGCGCTCTTCGGTATCCTCGGAAGGAGGATACTTTCCATTCCTGTTCAGGGAGGGTAGTGCCAATGGCAAGAAGAATCTTACCCATCTTATTCGTTGCCGCAGCGTTTCTACTCGCCCAGGGAGGAGCACCCGCCCTGGGAGCCAAGAAGGTCGTCATCAAGGTCGGCCACATGTACAGCAACAAGAACCCCACCCATTACGGGGCCATCGAATTCGGAAAGATACTCGACAAAATGAGCAAGGGCACCATGGAGGTGCAGATCTTCCTGAAGGGCCAGGTCGGAGACGGCAAGACCCAGTTGCAGTCGGTGCAGTTGGGCGCGATTCAGGCGACGTTCCAGGGGCTCACGCAGTTTCCGGCGTATGACAGCCTGAACCTCCCCTATTTCTGGAAGAGCACCAAGCACGTGCGCACTGTCGCCAACGGGCCCCTGTTCGAACGCTGGCGCAAGGATTTCCTGAAAAAACGCGGCACGATCATGGTCAGCGTCATCAACCGGGGCGCGCGGCACGTGCTCTCGCGCAAGAAGCCTCTGAAAACGCTCGCCGATTTCAAGGGGCTTAAAATCCGCGTTCCCCAGGCGCCTCCCTGGGTCCTGGCCTTCCGCGGACTGGGGGCTAAGCCCACGCCGATGTCCTGGGCGGACGTTTACAACGCCATGCTCCTGGGCACGGTGGACGCCATGGAGAACACCCTGGAGACGCTCTACACGAACAAGTTCTATGAAGTGGGCAAACACTTGACGCTCACCTCGCACCTCTCCTCGACGTCGTACTTCATGGTGAACGACAAGTGGCACAAGGGCCTGAACAAGCAGCAGCGCAAGTGGTTCGACGACGCGCTTACCAAGGGAATCGCCCACGCGCAGAAGATATACACCGACCTCGAGAACGACTATCTGGACAAGTTCAAGCAAAAGGGCGTGAATATCTACAACATCAACGTGGATGAATTCGCCAAGAAGACCGCCTCGGCCGCGGAAACCATCGGCACGAAGGGATGGGGCAAGGACTTCTTCGCGAAGGTCAAGGCGACGCGCGCGAAGTTCTAAAGAAGTAGTTTCTCGATGTGCGCCGGGTAAGCCTCACGGCGCAGCGAAAAACAAAACACCGCCGGTTCTGGTGAGCCGGCGGTGTTTTTTTGCGTCGTCTTATTCGACCGGCAGCAGCAGGTTCGGCAGCCACATGACGAGCGGCGAGTAATAGACGATGGCGAACAGGGTGACGATGAGCGGGATATAAAAAGGCGCAGTCGCCCGCACGATGGTCCAGAAGGGCACTTTCGTGATGTCCGACACCACGTATAGCGCGAGCGCGAACGGTGGCGTGAGGTTCCCGATGACGAGGTTCAAGACCATGAACACGCCCAGGTGTACGAGGTCGATGTCCAGCGCCTGCGCGATGGGCAGCATGACCGGCGTCACGATGAGCAGCAATGGCGTGGGTTCCATCACCATGCCGCCGATGAGCAGGAATATGTTGAGAACGAAGAGGATGAGCCACTTTTCTTGTAAGGCGGTCATCAGGAAGTGGGCGAAGATGAAGGGGATGCGCTCGATGGTGATGAGACGCGTGAAGACGGACGCGGCGGAGAATATGAACAGCACCACCGCCGTATAGATGATGACAGTGGAGAGGATGCGGGGCAGATCGGAGGGCCGCACCTCCTTGTAGACCACCATCCCGAGAAAGAGCGACCACGCCACGGCGAGTACGGCCGCCTCGGTGGGCGTCGTGGCGCCCGAGCCGATGCCGCCCAGGATGATCGCGGGCGTCAAAAGCGCCAGGAAGGCGGAGCGGAAGCTCTTCCATATCTGGGCGAGAGAGGCGCGAGGGTATTTCTTGTATCCCCGGTTGCGGGAGATGAAATAGACGATCACCATCATCGCCCCGCCCATGAAGAAGCCCGGAATCACGCCGCCTAAAAAGACGCGCCCCGCCGATTCCTCGGCGATACTCGCGTATATCACCATGATAATGCTGGGCGGGATGATGGGCCCGATACAAGAGCTTGCGGCCGTCACCGCCGCCGAGAAGGGTTTGTCGTAGCCCTCCTTGGTCATCCCCTCGATTTCCACGCGGCCCAGCCCCGCCGCGTCGGCGAGTGCGGAGCCGGACATGCCCGCGAAGATGATACTGGCGACGATGTTCGCGTGCCCCAGACTGCCGGTTAAGTGGCCCACCAGCACTTTGGCGAAATCAAAAATCCTGTCCGTTACCCTCGATATGTTCATGAGCTGGGCGGCGAAGATGAACAGCGGAATGGCGATGAGCGAGTAATGCTCCAAAGAGCCGATCATGATGCTCGCCAGGAAGGTGACCGGCATTTCGGAAAGGAACGTCAGGTAAAACAGGCAGGTGAATACCAGGGCAAAGGCTATCGGCGTGCTGAAAGCGAGAAAGAAGAAGAACAGCAAGACCAATATCAACGCGTTCATGCCGACTCCTTCGCGATTACACCGCGGGCGAACTCCGGTGGCTCAGTTCCGCTTTTCCCGACGCCAAGCCCCATAGCTGCCGCCCCGAATGGATGACCATCAGGGTCATGCCCACCGGAAACGATGCGCTTTGGTAGGTCTGGGGGAACTCGAGCGCCGAGGAAGGATAGGTCCATTCCAGAATCGCCACCTGGATCCCCTGGTACAGAAGCAGAAGCAGCGTCAAGAAGATGAGGACTTCAGTAGTGATGTAAATTTTTCGCTGCAGATTCTCGGGAAAATGTCCGACGAAAGTCTCCATCGCCAGCTTCTCGCCGTGCTTGTATGCGAGCGCGGCGCCGAGAAAAATGGCCCAGTGAAAGCACAGCAGCGTAATTTCCTCGGCCCACACGATGGGATCGTTCAGGACGTACCGGAAATACACCTGCATGAAGACGAGATATCCGATGGCCGCGAGGAAGGGAAACGTGAGAATCTCCTCCAGGTTGCGAAGAAAGTACACCCCGCCCTCGTTCTTTACCTGGCGCACGAGATATATGACGAAGCAAATGATGAGGATGACGGGGATGACGTAGTGAAAAAGAGGGATGCTGATGAGCATGAGCGGCGGCTGGATCAGAGTGGTGAAAATCCAGGCGATAATTTTGAATATCACCAGAAAAGGTAAGAATATCCACTCTGACACGGAATAGTCCCCTCATGGGGAAGCGAGTGTCTGATGCCCGGGATTTCCCTTTTTCAGTATGTATCCGTTTTACAGAAGCATGGAACTTCGGTCAACCGGGCGTTTTCGGGGCTGTTGAAAAAGCCCTCCCCGCTCGAAATTGACCACTGCCGTCATTCCGGCGAATGCCGGAATCCAGAGCCGAGGAGAATGGCGACGCTCCGGTTTTTCATCCCCCACTCATTGGCGGGAATACGGAAGAAATAAAAAAACAAAGGCAAAGTCCCTGGATTCCGGCATGCGCCGGAATGACGAACAAAACCGCACCGCCTCGTAGGGACAGGTCGCGACCTGTCCCTATAACTTTTTCAATAGCCCCGACAAGGGGGGTAAAAGCGATGCTCTCTGCCGAGGGATTTTTCAACTACCCCTTTTGGGGCCGTTAGAGGTCCCGCCACGGCTGGAGCACGGTTTTCACCTGTTCTTCTTCAGGGAACTCCCCGCCCGTGATGCGCACCGCACGCTCCGCCTCGGTGAGCGGGAAGCGGTGGGTCACCATCTCCTCGAAGGGATAGGGAGAGTTCGCCGCGAAATCGAGCGCGCCCCGCACGGCGTCGCTCGTGTGGCTGTAAGCGCCCTGGATGCGGATTTCGCCCCACACCAGAGGGTCGAGTTCCAGAGAGCCCTCCTTCCCGCCGGTGAGTCCGGCCAGCACCACCGTGCCCAGCCTTCGGGCGAGTTTTGGGGCGAGGCTTGCGGCGGCGGGGCTGCCCGTCACGTCGATCACAACGTCCGCCATGCGCCCACCCGTGAGGTTTCGAACCTCCTCCACGGGGTTTGCTGCCTCGACGTCGATGGCGTGGTCCGCGCCGAAGCGCTTCGCCGCCTCCAGGCGTTTCGCGTCGCGCGCGAGACCGGTGACGATCACCTGCCCGGCTCCTGTGTGTTTCGCCACGGCGCACGCGCAGAGACCCTGGGGACCGGGGCCTTGTACCACCACGGTGTCGCCGACCGAGATGCCGCCCAGATCACGCGCCCACCGCACCCCGTTCGCGAGCACGGCGGTGATGAGCACGGCGGATTCATCGGTGAGGTTGTCGGGCGCCTTGTGGATTCCCACGCCCGGCGGGAGGTAGACGTATTGCCCGTACGCGCCCCATAGGTGGGGCGGCTCCTCACAGGAGCGGACGCTGCCGTAGACCATCGCGTCCTTGCAGAGGCGGCGGTTGCCGGTGTGACAGTACCAGCACTGGTTGCAGCCCACCTGCGCCTCCACCACGAGGCGGTCGCCCTCCTTGACGCCGAGACGCTTCTGGACGTTTTTGCCGACCTTGGCGAGACGTCCCACCATTTCGTGGCCCATGATGATGGGGTAGCTCCATCGGTGGGCGACCTTGCCGTTGAAGTATTTGTAATCCGAAGAACAGACTCCCACCATATCGACATGGAGGAGGCCTTCCTCATCGCCTATCTCGGGCAGGGGGAATTCCCGTAAATTGATTGTTCCGGGCGTCTCGACGACGGCTGAAACCTCATGCGTCATGCTCGACTCCTCTCAAATCCATTTCGCAGGTCTTGGCGTCAGTCGGTGTCGAACTTCTGCGCGAGGCGGGGAAAGAGGTCGCGCATCGATTCGCCCCCGGCGATGCGCCCTTTCACCTCGTTTTCGATATCCCGAATCCGGGTGACCTGCCGCTTCACCTTTTTCAGAGAGCTTTGCGGGACGACGGCCACGCCGTCGATATCTGCGACGACGATGTCCCCAGGTTCCACGCGCACCCCGCAGCAGGTGACGGCTACGTCTTTCGCCACGACTTCGAGGCGCTTCGGGAAGGCCAGGCTCCACACCGATTTACTGAACACGGGAAAATCGAGGTCGCGGAGCGCCTCCAGATCGCGCGTCGCGCCGTCGATCACGCAGCCGAGCGCGCCGCGCCTTTTGCAGACGCTGCTCGCGCCTCCGCCCCAGACGGCCAGCGGGGAACTCGCCGCGTCAACCACGACCACCGCGCCTGCCGGCACTTCTTCCACCGCGTCATAGAGGCTGAAAAGCGCCTTGGCCCCGGGGTTTCGCACCGGCGCGAACACCATGGTGGAGGCCGGTCCTGCGAACTTGGGATAAGTCTCGGGCGCGTTGGGCCGGGGGCCTTCCATGATGAGGTTGAGTCCCAGTGCCGTTGCGGCGTCGCCGAGCGTCGCCGTGTCGACGCCTGAGAAAAATGCTGCGCCAGAATCCATCCAGGTCTCCTTTTCATGGCGCAGCCGCCGCTGCGCGCATCCGTCATGCTCGGGATGAAGACAGTATAGTCGTTTCGGGTGAAAAATACATGAGAACCCGCCGCATTGGCGTTCGCCGGGTCTCGGGATGTGGAATTCCCCGGACATTCTCATGTATGTGCGCACCCCCAAGCCGGGTGAACAAACCTCCCGTTCGGGCTAAGATGCGGCCATCGTCCAGATTATTTTGAACGGGAAACTCATGAGCCAAGAATCATTTGTCGGGGAAATCGACCCCATAACGCTTGAAGTCATCAACGAATCCTTCGTCGCCGTTGTCCGCGAGATGCGCGCGAACATGGTGCGCACGGCCTATTCCTCCATCATCTACGAGGGGCACGATTTCTCCTGCGTGCTCGTGGACGGTACGGGCCAGCTCGTCGCCATGGCGGAGGACAACCCCGTCCACATCTTCCCCGTGCCGATGGAAGTCGGAGAAATGCTGGAGCGCTTCGGGGGAGACATCCACCCGGGCGACGTATTCATCCACAACGACCCCTATACCGGCGGAACGCACTTAAACGACGTGGCGATCATCTCTCCCCTTTTTCATGGTGAGCGAATGGCGGTCTATCCCGTCGTCCGCGCGCACTGGGGGGACGTGGGCGGCACGACGCCGGGGAGCATTTCGGGGAAAAACACGGAAATCCTCCACGACGGGGTCCGCATCCCCATTTTGAGGATTATCGAGAAGGGAGAGCTCAACGAGGGGCTTCTCGAACTTCTCCTGCACAACATGCGGGTTCCCGAGGAGAGGCGCGGAGATTTCTTCGCCATGCTGGCCACCTGCCACACCGCTCACAAGCGGCTGGAAGAACTGGCCGCGAAATACGGATGGAGCGCCATCCTCGCCGCGAAGGATCGCCTGCTCGATCGCGCCGAAGCCTCCATGCGGCGCAGAATCGCCGCCCTGCCCGACGGGGAATCCATCTATGAGCATTTTATGGATCACGACGGGCATTCGCTCACGCCCATACGCATCCGGGTGAGGGTCGAGAAAACGGGTGATGAGTTGATAATTGATTTTCACGGAACCGACCCGCAGACCAAGGGCGCCTACAACGTCGGCCCCGCCATGGCGCCCTCGGCCGCATTCAGCGTCATCAAGGCGTTCCTGGACCCCAAGGGCGCGATCAACCACGGGGCCTTCCGTCCGCTTCATATTCGGGTCGAGTCGGGTTCCCTGCTATCGGCGCGATATCCGGCGAGTTGCGCAGGTTCGATGGAGGTGAGCCACGCCGTGGTCTCCGCCCTCATCGGCGCCACTGCGCGATTCGCGTCTGACGTCGTGACGGGTGACCTCAAGGGCACGTCGAACCATGTCTATATCGGCGGGCGGGATGCGCGAAACGGCAAGCCTTTTCTCTTTTACGAGTTCCCGGCCGGCGGCACGGGCGGATTTCAAGAGAGCGACGGCAACAGCGCGATGCGGAACTTCACGGAAGGGGATTTCGCCTCGATCCAACCGGTCGAGGTCATCGAACAGGGCCAGCCGCTCAAGATCAGGGAACTCTCCCTGCGCGCGGATTCGGGCGGAGCGGGTGTCCAAAGGGGTGGACTCGGCCTTCGCCGCGAGGTGGAGGTGCTGGCGGAGAGCGCGCTCCTCTCGATTTCTTCGGACAAGAATGTGATTCCGCCCTTCGGCGTTCTCGGCGGCGGACCGGGAAAACCCAACCGCTTCGGTGTCGCGCGGGGCGGGGAAACGCTCGCGCCTTCCGAGACGCCCGGCAAGGCGGCGGGTTTTCCTCTCGAGAAGGGAGACGTTTTCGTCATGGAGACCTCGGGCGGCGGCGGTTTCGGCGACCCGTTTCAGCGGGATACCGAGTCGGTTCTCGCCGACGTGCGCGCGGGCTACGTGACGGAAGCAGGAGCTCGGAAGGATTACGCCGTCATTGTGCGAGACGGCGTTCTGGATGAGGAGGCCACGCGCGCGAACAGGCAGGCCGCCCGGGCCGCGAGGCGCGCGCTCACCCTCGTTCTCGCAGGTGAAGACGCGCAGGAGGATTCGCGCCGAAGGTGCTATATGAATCCGGCGGCGCTTGCGAAGCGCAATCTCGAACGAGGAGATCTGGTCGAGTTGCGCGGGAAATGGGGGGTGCCGCTGCGCGCGTGGGTGGAAGAAGATGAAGGATTGACTGATAACGCGGTGGGCCTCGCCGCGGACGGGGTCGCCATACTCGACGCAGAGGAGGACGACGCCGTGTTCCTCTCACCCGTGAGCGTGTGAGCGAATCCGTGAATCTCCCGTTTCGTCTGAATTATAGTGGACTTTTTCTGTCATGATTTTCAAGGGACGGCCTGCGCATTGAGTCTCATCGGAATAGACACCGGAGGAACTTTCACCGACCTCGTTTTCTACGATGAGGCCGAGAAGCGGATTGTGGTCTCCAAAATCCCTACGCTTCGGGGAAAGGAAGACGCAGTATTTCTCGAAGGACTGGAAAGTCTCGACCTCTCCGCCGTCGAGCGGATCACGCACGGCACCACCGTCGGCACCAACGCGATTCTCGAAGGCGCCGGGGCGCGCACAGCGGTCTTGACGACGCGGGGTTTTAGAGACGTTCTGGAGATTGGGCGGACGCAGCGCCTCGTCCCACAGAGCCTGTTCGACCCGAAGTTCGTCCGGCCGAAGCCCGTCGTCCCCCGTGAGATGCGGCTCGAAATCGAAGAACGCACCCTGGCCGACGGGCGCATCGAGACGCAAGTTCAGGAGGCTGATATCGAGGAGCAGGCCGAACACCTGATGCGCCTGGGCGTGGAAGCTCTCGCCATCTGCTATCTCCACGCCTACTCCAACGGGGAGAACGAAAGGCGCACGGCGGAATATCTCGAGAAAATGCTGCCGGGCGTATATCTCTCGCTGTCGCACGAGGTCGTGCCCGAGTACCGCGAGTTCGAGCGTTTCTCCACGGCGGCCCTGAACGCCTATCTCGGCCCCAGGATCAGAAACTACGTGGGAAGTCTGGAGGAGGCGCTCAGAGAGAAGGGCAGCCGCGCGCACTTTTTCATCATGACGTCCGGCGGCGGGATGCTCGACGCGGAGCGGGCGACCCGATTCCCCGTGCGCACGATTCTCTCAGGCCCCGCGGGCGGCGTCGTGGGCGGAGTGTCTCTCGCCGAGTCGCTGGGTCTGGATCACCTCATCACCTACGACATGGGCGGCACCAGCACGGACGTGTGCCTCATCCGCGATCGCAGGCCCATCGTGAGCACGGACAACATCATCGGCGCCTATCCGCTTAAGACCTCACAGCTTCAGATCAACACCGTGGGCGCGGGCGGGGGGAGCATCGCCTGGCGCGATGATGACGGCTCGCTGCACGTGGGTCCCAAGAGCGCGGGTGCGCGTCCGGGGCCAGCTTGCTACGGGTTCGGGGGTGAGGAGCCGACGGTGACGGATGCGAACGTCGCCCTCTCGCGCATCGGCCCCCGCACCCTGCTGGCCGGGGGACTCGAACTCCACCCCGAAAAAACGGAGCGCGCCCTCTCATCGCTGGCCGGGGAACTGGGAATTTCAGGCGCCGTTTCGATGGCGCGCGGGGTGGTTGACCTCGCCGTCATGAAGATGGTGAGTTCGATCCGCGAGATTTCCATCGAGCGCGGCTTCGACCCGAGGGAACACACCCTGCTCGCATACGGCGGCGCGGGGCCGCTGCACGCCGCCCTGATAGCGGGGGAACTCTCCATGTCGAGTGTCGTGGTGCCGCGCTTTCCGGGGAATTTCTCCGCCGTGGGCCTCCTCATGGCGGACGCCGTGCAGGAAAACGTCGGGACGTGCTTCATAGCTCTCAAAGACGCAGAAGAAAACGCTTTGGAGCGCAGTTTCGAAAAACTCGAGGCTCCCTGCGCCGAACAGTTGCGCGTCGCTGGGCTGGACGAGATTCAATCCATCCGTTACGCGGATGTTCGCTACGTCGGACAGGCGTTCGAACTCACGATTCCGGTACCAGAGACCAAAGGCTGGCTCGATTCTCTGGGCGGCGAGTTCCACGCCCGCTACGAGGCGCGCTACGGGCACTGCCATCCGGGCGATCCTTTGGAAATCGTAAACCTTCGGGTGCGGGTATCCGGTGTGGTGGACAAACTGGGGTGGGTGAAGGTGGAAAATCCAGGAGGCGTGC
>JAPOYD010000076.1 GCA_026706735.1 Nitrospinota bacterium
AGCGTGAGGAGTTACAAGTAATGGACCTCACCCTCAGGGTTTGGCGGCAAAAAGACGGGCAGTCTACGGGTAGGATCGAGACCTACCAGGTGAGCGGCATCATCCCGGACATGTCTTTCCTGGAAATGCTCGACGTGACGAACGAGCGTCTGATCGAGGAGGGCAAGGAACCCATCGCCTTCGATCACGATTGCCGCGAGGGAATCTGCGGCATGTGCTCGCTCGTCATCAACGGGAAGGCGCACGGAGGATTCTCCGGGACGACCACCTGCCAGCTTCACATGAGGAAATTCAATGACGGCGACACCATCACGGTCGAGCCCTGGCGGGCGAGCGCTTTCCCGGTGCTCAAGGATCTGGTGGTGGATCGCACCTCGTTCGACCGCATCATCCAGGCGGGCGGGTTCATCTCCGCGAACACGGGCGGCGCGCCGGACGGCAACGCGGTTCCCATCCCCAAGCCCGACGCGGACGCGGCCATGGACGCGGCCGCCTGCATCGGCTGCGGCGCCTGCGCGGCGTCGTGTCCGAACGGCTCCGCGATGCTCTTCGTGGCGGCGAAGGTTTCCCACCTCGCGCACCTGCCGCAAGGCCTGCCCGAGCGCGGCCAAAGGGTGCTCGATATGGTTGCCAAGATGGATGAAGAGGGTTTCGGCAACTGCACCAACCACGCCGAGTGCGAAGCCATGTGCCCCAAGGACATCAGCATCAGCCACATCGCCAAGATGAACCGCGAGTTCATCCGCGCGACCGTGAGAGGCGACTAGGCCTTACTTTTCAGTCGGTTACGGCAAGGCTCCCCCGCGCGGGGAGCTTTTGTTAACTATTGGGACTAATTCTTGGTGGTTGTTATGAGAGAGCTTGTTCGAAAGACTCAGCGTGAAGGCGCCGACAAGGGCGTAGAGGCCTTGATGCGCGCGGCTCAGGAGGGAATGTCCGAGCAGGACAAGCTCCAGAAACGAGATGAATATCTTGCAAAGGGATGTTCTCTCGATACGGCCAACAAACTTTTCCCCGACTTGCCTCCGCTTCAATAGCTAGCCGTACCTTCCGATTCTCCGCGCTTGCTCGACGAACGCGCCACCGCCCAGAAGGTCCGCCCCATACCCCTGTTTTCAATCCGCTCGATATGTACTATGCTTCAAAAATCCTGTTGGGATTCGATCTTATACCCTCAAGAAGAGGAGTGGAGCCATGTGCGCACAACAAGTAGAGATTCTTGATCGTTCCGAGATGACGGATCAGTTGAAGGAAATGATTTCGCTCGATCCCAAGGAAACCACCATCGTCACCATCGACATGCACCGGGGGCACCTCGACCCAGAAGTCGCCACCATGCCGGCGAGTGACGAGGATTGCGAGAGCGTCATCGGCGCCGCGGAGGAGGTGCTTGGTTTTGCGAGAAGCCACGGAATTCCCGTCGTCCACGTGAAGCTCATCTTCCGGAAGATCCCCGGCCTCGGAAGCGAGGGCATGCGGGTCCATTTCTGGAAGGCGCTCCACGACATTCAGGACGAGAAGAACCGCTTGACGCTCGGCCGAAAGAGCACGGTGAACGATCACAACATCATGGGCGAGGTGACGACGGAGATGATTCCCTCTCTCGTGGAAGAGGGCGACTACATCATCGACAACAAAAAACGCCTCGACTGCTTCATGGGAACGGACCTCCAGATGCTCCTGGATTCGCTGGGCACGAAGAACGTGTGCCTGATGGGCATCAACACGAACACCTGCGTTCTGAACACGGCCTTCACCGCCTTCAACTACGACTACCGGGTGGTGATGCTCTCCGACTGCGTGAAGAGCATGTACGGGCCGGACCTGCACGTCTTCGGGATGCAGAACGTCATGCGCTGCCTCGGCTGGGTGTTCGACAACGAGGAGTTCATGGATAAAGTCGCCGAGGGCGCCGAAGGCAAGAAGAGCTGATTCCCCGCGCTCGATAAGAGCGTTTTTTTAATTTCGCAGGCGGGCCGCCCCGGCCGCGCGAGCGGCCGGAGAGCGGCTTTTCGACTATTCACAGAAGAGGATTTACGAGATGCCGAAAGTTCAGGTGGGTGATGTAGAGCTGTATTACGAGGATTACGGGGAAGGCGTGCCCGTGGTTCTCATCCACGGCCTCGCGGGCGATTGCAGCGCGTGGAAGGCCCAGATCGAGAGCCTGGAGAAGAACTACCGCGTGCTGGCCTTCGACAACCGGGGGGCGGGCAGGAGCTCCGCGCCCGATTATCCCTATACGTCGAGCCATTTCGCGGCCGACACCATCGGCTTGATGGACGCGGTGGGCATCACCGAGCCCGCGCACGTCATCGGCCGCTCGATGGGGGGCGCCATCGCCCAGATGATGGCGCTCGACTATCCCGACCGCGTGCGCAGCCTCCTCATCACCGCCTCTTTCGGCAAGCTGGACAGGTACGGCTATCAGATCCTCTACAACATCAACGAGGTGGTGAAGGCCCAGGGCTACGCGCCCGCGGCGATGCACCAGTCGCTCTTCTTCTTCCCGCCCAAATATTTCAACGAGAACAAGGAGCAGCTCGACGCGTTCGAGGCGGGGCTCGGAAATACGGACAGGCCCATACCCGGCTACGTCAACTCCACGCACGCCTGCCTGACGCACGACGCGCTCGACAGGCTGCACGAGGTGAAGTGCCCGACTTATGTGCTCGCGGGCGGGCAGGACGTGCTGTGCGCGGCGAGCGCTTCGCAGGAGATCGCAGACAGGGTGCCGGGTTGTGAGATCAAGATTTACGAGGAGGCGAGTCACTTCTTCCTCATCCAGTGCTTTGAGGAATCCTTGCGCGACATCGAGGATTTCCTGGCGAGAAATTAAAGACAGGCGAGGCGCGGGTGCAGTTCCCGCCCTCCAGGTTTTCAGATCGCATCGCGGCGGGTCCGGCGGGCTCGCCGCGATGGTGGTTTGTGGGGGTGATTTTCGGGAGATTTCTCTACATGGCTATATTTTCGGATCCCATCGAAGTCCGCGGCTTGCGCATCAAGCACCGCATCCTCATGTCCGCGATGACGACCTCGCGCGCAGAAGAAGACGGCGCGCCCTCCGCCTGGTCGCACGCGCACTACAAGGCCCGCGCCCGGGGAGGCGCCGCGATTTGCTTCACCGAGGCGACCTACGTCAACCAGGAGGGGAAGGGCTTTCCCAACCAGCTCAGCACGCACGACGACGCGCACGTCCCCGCCCTTGGCGAACTGATTCAGGCGGTGGAAGAAGCGGGCGCGCCGCTCGCGGTCCAGATTTATCACGCGGGCAGAACGGCGCTCAGCGCCATCACGGGAATGGAGCCGGTGGGGCCTTCCCCCGTCCCGCATCCCACCGAGGACGAGGTGCCGCGCGAGATGAGTGAGGCGGACATCAAGACCGCCGTAAAGGCTTACGGCGATGCGGCGCGCAGGGTGCGCGAGGCGGGCGGAAAGATACTCGAGATTCACGGGGCCACTTGGTATCTGTGCCAGCAGTTCTTCTCCCCGGCCTCGAACCGACGGACGGACGGCTACGGCGGGACGCTCGAGAACCGCATGCGCTTTCCGCTCGAGGTGGCGCAGGCCGTGCGCGAGGGCGGGGGGGATGAGATGGTGGTGAGCTATCGCCTGGGCCTTCTGGAGCCTTTCGAGAACGGCTTCACGGTGGAGGACACGCTGGCTCTCGCGCCCGCGCTCGTGGAGGCGGGGGTGGACATTCTCCATTGTTCGAGAAACGCGCGCGTGGGGCTGCCCGTCATGCCCGATTTGTACAACCCCGCTTTCGACAGGCTGCGCAAGGCGGTGGAGGTCCCCCTCGTCGCGAACGGGGCCGCCTTCGAGCCTTCGCGGATACAGGCGTATCTCGATGGGGGAGCCGATTTCGTCGGCGTGGGACGCGCCCTGCTCACGGATCCGGACTATGCGAACAAGGCGCTCTCCGCGCGGGACGGGGAAGTCATCCGCTGCATCGAGTGCAAGCCGTGCGCCTATATGACGAACAGCAAGTGTCCCGACGATGCCTATCCCTCGGGAATGCCCGAATCGATGGGCGAGATTCTGGAAATCGCCTCCACGATGGCGGGCGGCGGCTACGCGCCCACGGCGAAAAAGCGCCTAACCACCGATGCGCCGATAGAAGAGCAGCCCGAGGGTTCGTCCATTTCCTGAGATTAGACTTGTAAATAATTGATAACGTGAAGTTTATGGAAGAATAAATGTTGTTGTAGGGGCGGACCCGTGTGTCCGCCCCTGCGGTTGAATGCGGTTTTGATCGTCATTCCGGCGCATGCCGGAATCCAGGGACTTTGTTTTTGTATTCGTCTTTTCGCTTTCTCGTTTTTCTTGGTTGTCTTGCGGTTCGGTATCCCCGTCTGCTCTGGATTCCGGCGTTCGCCGGAATGACGGCGGTGGTCCATTTTGAACGAGAGGGGCTTTTTCAACAGCCTCTTGCAGTAAGCCCACCCCTATGGGTTCTGGAACCTCAATCCCCGAAGAGCGACCCTTGAAGCTGCGGCGGTTCCTCTTGCTCCACATGCCTTTCAAGGCAGGCCGCGTCGTCGTTTCTCGGGCTGTTCACCCGCTCGCTCACGGGGTAATAGGTGAAGGCGTCGGCGGGATACGGCTTGAGAAGCGGCTGGAGAACCTTCGCGCGGTTCTCGCGCGGATTCAGCCAGTCCGCGTAGGACGCCTCGGGCAGGATGACGGGCATCCGGTGGTGCAGTTCACTCAGCTTCTCGTTCGCCTCGGTCGTCAGGATCGTGCAGGTTTCGAGAACGCTCCCGTCCGCTCCCGTCCAGCTCTCCCAGAGACCCGCGAAGGCGAAGGGTTTTCCGTTTTCCAGATGAATGAAAAAGGGCTGCTTTTTTCTTCCGCTCCCCGCCCACTCGTAAAATCCGTCCGCGGGGATGAGGCATCGCCTGTAGCGGAAGGCGGCGCGGAAGGCGGGTTTCTCGGCGGCGGTCTCTGAGCGTGCGTTGATCGTCCTGGCCCCGAAATCGGGGTCTTTCGCCCAGAAGGGCACCAGGCCCCAGCGGGCGAGGGCGGGTTCGCGCGCCTTGTTCTCCCGGGAGCGGACTATCACGATATCCGTGCCCGGCGAGACGTTGTAGCGGGGCGTAACGCTTCCTACGCTTTCCGGGTTTTCCAGCCCCATGATCTCCGCGAGCCAGGGGATGGCTTCTATGAGGGTGAAGCGTCCGCACATCGCCTACAAACCCCGCCAGGGGGCGTCGTTCACGACGCCTAAGGGCGCATCGCCGCTCAGGGCGCGGTGGATGTTCTCGAAGTAAATCTCGATTTCTTGGATGATGTTCTCATCGTCCCCGCCCGCGCAGTGCGGCGTGGGGATGACGTTCGGCAGGCGCAGCAGGGGGTGCTCGGGGGGAAAGGGCTCGGGGTCGAATACGTCCAGCCCGGCGCCGCCGAGATGGCCGTCCGATAGCGCGCGATGCATGGCTTCCTGGTCGATCAGCGGCCCGCGCCCGATGTTCAGCAGGTACGCCCCCCTGGGCAGCGCGCGAATCTCCTCCTCGCCGACCATGCCGCGCGTCTCCTCGTTCAGGCTCACGCCGATAAGGAGCGCCTCAGCGTTTTCGAACAACTCCTCCCGCTCCACGGGCCTGGCGCCCAGCGCCTCGTCCACGGATTCAGGCAGCGGCGTTCGGTTCCAATACAAAATCTCCATCCCGAACGCGCGGGCGCGCAGGGCCACGCCGCGGCCGATGTCGCCCATCCCCAGAACGCCCAGGCGCATTCCGCGCAGCGGGGCGATTCCTTGCGTCTGCGTCCAGTTGAACGCGCTGCCGTCGGGCCTTCGGGGAGATGGGGGATTGTCCGAACCCTCGCGGGCGGCGCGTGTCGTTTCCTCAAAATTTCTCGCGAGTGCGAGCAGCATCATGATGACGTGGTCCGCCACCGAATCGGTGATCGGCATGGGGAAGGTCATCACGGGCACGCCCGCCCGCGTGGCGCGCTCGATCCGGAGCTTTTCGAAGAAATACCCGCCCGCCTGGATGAGTTTCAGCTTTTTCGCGCGCTCGTAGAAATCCTCAGGCAGCGGATCGTTCTCGCACAGAAAGAAATCCGCCTCTTCCATCGCCGCCATCCGCTTCTCGGCGTCGGGTTCGATGATGAGTTCGATTTTCTCCTCATCCAGCGCACGGGCGAGGCGTTCTTCTATCTCGGGAGAAAAGGGCCTGCCGCGCAGGGCGCGGATGCAGGGCAGCATGCGTGCGACGACGCGGACGCGGCGCATGGGCTATTCCGTCTTCTTCAGGAAGCCGAAGTCACAGCCATCGGGCGCCTGGAGCACGTTCTCGATGAAGAGCCTGCCGTAGCCCCTGTCGTAATGAGGCGGCATGGGCTCAAGGGTGGCGCGGCGGCGCTGGAGTTCTTCTTCGGGTACGTTCAGGTCGAGCCTTCGATTGGGGACGTCCAGGGTGACCATGTCGCCGTCCCGGACGAGGGCGAGGGGGCCTCCCGCAGCCGCTTCGGGCGCCACGTGCAGCACGATGGTTCCCGACGCCGTCCCGCTCATGCGCGCGTCCGAGATGCGCACCACGTCGCGCACGCCCGCTTCGAGCAGCTTCCTGGGCAGCGGCAGGGAGCCGGCCTCCGGGAAGCCGGGCGCGCCGATGGGGCCTGTGTTCTGCAGCACGAAGACGCTCTCCGCCGTGGCGGGCAGGTCGGGGTCGTCGATACGCTCGATCATGTCCTGCTGGGATGTAAACACGACCGCAGGACCCGTGTGCGTCAGCAAATCGGAGTCCGCCGCCGACACCTTGATGACCGCCCCGTCCGGCGCGAGCGAGCCTTTGACGATGACGAGGCCGCCTTCTTCGGAGATGGGGTCTTCCCGCGTGTAGATGACGTCCTGCCACGGCTGCGCCCCTTGGACTTGTCTGAGGTTTTCCGTCACGCTCTCTCCCGTCACCGTCAAGCAGTCCCCGTGGAGGAGGGGTTCGAGTTCCTTCATCACCACGGGGATGCCGCCAGCGGCAGCCAGGTCTTCCATCAGGTATTTCTTCCCCGACGGGCGGATGTTGCCGATCATGGGCGTGGTTCGCGATATCTCATCGAACAGCGATAGCGGGAGGTCGACGCCCCGGCGTCCGGCGATGGCCGGCAGGTGGACGACGGCGTTCGTCGAGCCGCCCACGGCCATCAGCACGCGGATGGCGTTCTCGAACGCCTCGCGCGTCATGATTTTATCGGGCGTGATATCTTTTTCGATCAACTCGGTGATGCGCCGCCCGCTTTGCTCCGCGAGGCGCATGCGATTCGAGTTCACCGCCGGAACCGCCGCGAGGCCCGGGAGCATCATGCCCATCGCCTCGGTGAGC
This sequence comes from Nitrospinota bacterium, assembly GCA_026706735.1. Lineage (GTDB taxonomy): Bacteria > UBA8248 > UBA8248 > UBA8248 > UBA8248 > Bin107. The sequence goes on from JAPOYD010000076.1 coordinate 7,323, forward strand.
GACGCCATGGTGCTCGCCGTGCCCATCACCATGCAGGTGCCCGTGGAGGGGAAGAGCGATCCCTGCACCTCCTCGAGCCTGTCGTCGTCGTAGTTGCCCGCCCTGTATTCGGCCCACGTCCCTCGGCAGTCCGAGCACGCGCCCAGCACCCTGTCCTCGAAGCGTCCACCAATCATCGGCCCCGCCGTGACGCAGATGGCTGGTATGCCCGCGCTGGCCGCGCCCATGAGTTGCGCGGGCAGGGTCTTGTCGCAGCCGCCGAGCAGCACCACGCCGTCCATGGGCTGGCCCTTGATCATCTCCTCGGTGTCCATCGAGAGCAGGTTTCTGAAGAACATGGCCGTGGGGTTCATGTACATTTCGCCCAGGGAGATGGTGGGAAACTCCAGCGGCAGGCCGCCCGATTGCCACACGCCGCGTTTGACGGCCTCGGCGATCTCCCGCAAATGGCGGTGGCACGGGTTGAGTTCGCTCCAGGTCTGCGCGATGCCGACGATGGGTTTTTCCAGGTCCTCTTTCGTCAGCCCGAACCCCCGCGCGTAAGCGCCCCTTGCGAAAACGCTGAAGCCCGGGTCGCCATAGCTCGTCAGTCCTCTCAGGTGTCCCCGCATCTTGGAATCTTCTCCCTTCGGTTAAGTTTTGTGGAATCCATCCGCATCATTCCTCATGGGCGGGGAATGGGCAAGCGCGCCAAGAGTCATCGTTTGCGGCGGCTTTCCCTCGTGCGTCAAACAGGGTAAATTGGACGGGATAAGGCTCAGGTCTCGCAAGACAGGAGGGATGAGCATGAGAAACAGACTCTTTGCTTCAATCTGGCCGCCGAAGCGCTCCATCCATACGATTCTCGTTTTGTTCACGCTTTGCGCCCTGGCGTTGAGTGCAGGGTGCGCCCGGGGAAAAAAAGCCGCCGAAGCCCCGCGCAGCGGCAAGGGCGAGATCGTCGTGACGAGCAAGCCCGAGGGCGCCGTCGTCATCTTTAACGGCAACCCGCGCGGAGAGGCCTATAAACTCAGGCCCGTCGAGATCAAGGGCGTGGACTACGGGCGACATTCGATTCGGGCGGAGTTCCCGGGCTACGTTGGCCAGGTTCTCGAATTCGACGTTCGAGCGAAGAAGACGCCCATCGAGATGAGGCTCACGAAAGACGGCGCCGGCCGCCTCGTCGTCCGCTCCGACCCGCCGGGCGCGGAAGTCTTCATCGGGAGCCGGTATTACGGCAAGGCCGATCCGGCGATCGAGGTGACGAATCTCGCACCTGGCGAGTATTCGATCTGGCTGCGCCTGCCGGGTCACGGGATGGAGCGCCGCAACGTCATCGTCGAGCGCAGGCGGGAGCGGCGCTACATGGTTATCCTGGATAAAGCGCCCTGATTCGTCCAATCGCTGATCGGCCGGCCTGAGGAAAGTTCATTCACCGGACTGAGTTGCGAATCCGGTTTGCGCCTGTTACCTGCGCTTCGGGGGTTGTTGGAAAAGCCAGTTTTGGGAGCGGGCGGCATGGAGGTTCACGTGGCGCGGGCGGGCGCGATGGTTTTGTAGGGACAGGCCTCCGTGCCTGTCCTGAAGAAGGACAACCACGGAGGGCAGGACAGGCACGGAGGCCCCGGACAATCCTTTTGGGTTGTCCGGCTACGGTGAACAATTCGATGATTGGGATTCCCTCCCTCCTTCTGGGAGCTTTTTCCACAACCCCGTTTCGGCGCCGATTTTGCGGGCTTGATCCGTGATGGCGTTGGCTTTATCTTGTTACACTTGTTCCAGATGAGACTTCAGGACTTCTTCCGATTCATGCGGCCCGCAGATGCGGGAGGCGCCGAGGAGACGAGAGATGTCCACCGAATACATATGGGCGCTTTGCTCCCACAGAGCGGGGGACGGGTCGCAGGTGAACCAGAAGACGCCCGATCGGCCCGCCACCCTGGATTACCTTGCCGAAGTCACGACGGCGGCCGAGGAGGCGGGTTTCGCCAACATCCTCGTGCCGTGCGGCACGCACTGCATCGACGCCTGGACGACGGCGGGCGCAATTTCGAGCCGGACGAAGAAGATCAAGTTTCTCGTCGCTTTCAGACCCGGAATCACCGGCCCGGTCTACGCGGCGCAGCAGGCGAACAGCCTCGATTATCTCACCGGCGGTCGCTGCACCCTGAACGTGGTGACGGGCAGCACGCCCGTGGATCAGAAAAGGTACGGGGATTTCATGCCGCACGACGATCGCTACGCGCGAACGGGCGAGTTCCTGGACGTGGTGCGCAAGCTCTGGAACGCGGAGGGTCCCCTGGACTACAAGGGGAAATTCTTCGAGATTGAAAACGCAGGGATCTTCCCGGAGCGGGTGACGAAGCCCAACCCTCCGATTTTCCTGGCGGGCAGTTCCGACCCTGGCAAGCGCGTGGCTTGGGAGCATGGGGACGTGCACGTCATGTACGCCGCAGAACCCGAAATCGTCGGGAAGGACATCGAAGAGGGCAGGCGTGAATCGCAAGCCTATGAGCGCGAACGTCCGCTCAGCTACGGCATCCGCCATCTGGTCTGCGTGCGCGAGACGAGGAAAGAGGCGGTGCGCGCGGCCGAGGCGCTCATCGACAAGAGCGACATCTCGAACACGGGCACCTGGAGCGACATGAAGAACATCACCGAGTCCACCGGCCAGATGCGCATCAACGAGATGGGTTCGCGCGCGAGCCCCTGGATTACCGATACGATCTGGATGGGGGTGAACAGGGTGCGCGGCGGCGCTGGGACGATGTTCGTCGGCACGCCGGAGATGGTCGCGGGCGTGATTCGCGAGTATTACGACGCGGGCGTGCGGCATTTCATCATGAACGGGTGGCCCCACAAGGAAGAAGCGGAAATTTTCGGCAGGGAGGTGCTGCCGCTTCTCAAGGATACCGAACCCATCGTACTGACCGAACCGGCCGGTGTCGCAGCGTAAACGCAAAAACACGAAATGACCCCCTACATTCTCGTCTTCGGCGGCAGCCGCAGGCCGCAAAACAATACCGACAAAGCCCTTGCGCTCGCCCTCGATGAGCTGGGGAAGGGCGATTTCGAGATCAACCGCGTCCATCTGGGCGATCTGGACCTGCCCCTGCCCGGCCAGCCGAGCGAGTCGAAAGACCCCGAAATGCTGAAAGCGCTCGTGACGGGGGCGGCGGGAATCCTCATCGCGACGCCCGAGTATCACGGCAGCATCAGCAGTACGCTCAAGCTGGCGATTGACAACCTGGGCTATCCCTCCACCTTCGAGGGCAAGACCATCGCCATCCTGGGCGTGGCGATGGGGCCGAGCGCGGACAACGCCCTTGCGCACCTGAGGCATATTCTCACCCACATCGGCGGAGAGGTTCTGCCCGGCCAGGCTTCGGTCGGGAGCGTCCACAAGGTCTTCGACGAGGACGGCCGCTGCATCGACGAGGCGGCGGAGGCCGCAATCCGGGGCGTCCCCGCCCGGTTGCTCGAACATCTAAACAATTCATCCTGAAACCAAAATGCCCGACTCCGCCACCAGTTTTCTGCATCGAGAAAACGGGACTTCGCTCGCGTACTTCAGGCTGGAGGGCGAATCGCCCGGCCTGATGTTCCTGGGCGGTTTCCGCTCGGACATGAGCGGGACGAAGGCGAGCGCGCTCGAAGCCCATTGCCGGAAAGTGGGTCGCGCCTACGTCCGCTTCGATTACGGCGGCCACGGGGAATCCTCGGGAAAATTCGAAGACGGCACCATCGGCGAGTGGGCGGGTGACGCCCTCGCGATACTGAACGACGTCGCACAGGGTCCCCAGGTGCTCGTGGGTTCGAGCATGGGCGCGTGGATGATGCTGCTCGCCGCCCTGGCCCGGCCCGAACGCGTGAAGGGGCTGGTGGGCGTGGCGTCGGGCCCCGACTTCACGGCGGGCTTCAAAAAACACAGGCTCACCGAAGAATTAAAGGCAGAACTCGACGAGCGGGGATATATATTGCACCCGCCGAATATCTGGGAGGAGCCGTACCCCATCACCAAAAAGCTGCTCGATGAGGGGGACAGCCACCTGCTTCTGCGCGGGGAGATCGATGTGGCCTGCCCCGTGCGCCTCATCCACGGAATGACCGATGAAACCATTTCCTGGGAGGTTTCCTTGAAGTTGTCCAATTTACTGAAGAGCGACGACGTGCGGCTCACGCTCGTCAAGGACGGCGGCCACCGGCTCTCGCGGGACGCGGACATCGAACTCATCATCCGGATCGCCGAGGAGTTGGCGGATGAGGTAGGGTGAGGCCCGAAGCGTGGCCGCCGCCGCGGGAATAGAATACATCGGCGCTGTTGGTGCATTGTTGGGCTGTTGAAAAACCCCGTAGGGACAGGTCGCGACCTGTGGGGCAGCCCCGAGGAGGGGCTGTCACTACACAAGGTGGTGCGGTATTGTTCGTCATACCGGCTTCGGAGCCGACCGAGGATGACTTTTTGGTTCAGGACATTACCCGGATTCTGTGGCTTTCCCCGTCCGTCGTGGCGGAAGTTTTGCGAATCGCACGAGAGGCGAAGATATGAAAAAAGAGCGCATGGTGGGCGCGAGGCTTCCCCTGGAACTGGTCCGCGAACTGGAACTCATCGAGAACGTGGAGCAGTCCGACCGTTCGACCACCCTGCGAAAGCTGCTGTCGAACGCCGTCCGGCAGTGGAAGCTGGAGCACTACGCCCGGCTGTACGGGGACGGGAAGGCGACCCTCGCGCGGGCGGCCCGCGATGCGGGAGTTTCCCTGTGGGAGATGATGGACTATGCGCGCAACCGAAAAACGCCGGTCCAATACGACCTCGAATATCTCGAGCGGGACCTGCAAACCATCCATCAAAGGGATGCGTAGCTCAAATTCGGTTTGAACAGGTGATGCCCGCTCGACCCGCATGAATGGGTTCCTCCCTGTCGATGTTTGCCCCGACGCGTCTGCGCGATTGATGATGCGCGGCTTGACACCAAGTCTTTGTTATCGTTAGTCTTAACCCGCAAGTTTTCTTACCTCCCTTACCGCCCCTTACAATCCTTTGAAGATGGTTTTCTGCCGGGACGAATTTTCGACCTCAAAAGGGGGACGCGAAAATCAAAAAGAAACTTTTCAACCGCATCGCGCGTCGCAAGGATTCCTCACCTGCCAAACCGGATGAGGGGCATGAGTTGCCGCCTCCCACGGCCATCGAACCGGGCGTACCGTATTCGGCTGAAGATACGGAGGGCAAAAGCTATGGCGCTCATATGGAGTTGGAACTGCTGTCTGCCGATGAGCCTTCGCACACGGATTCGACGAACGGTGTGGATGCCGGGGAAAGCGATCCTGCCCCCGCCCTGGAACCATTGACGGCGCCGGTCTCGGGTGAGCCGCCGGATGCGGCTGAAACGCCTCGCGGAGGCGCGCCTTTTGAGGAGTATGGTCTCGACCTGGAGCCGCTGAGGGAGCCGGAAGCAGACGAATCGCCGGATGGGGTTGAGACGTCCGGGCAAGATGATGAAGGATTCTCAGCCATAGCGGAAAGCGTAAAGGAGGCGACTTCTGCCGAGCCGGAAATCCCCAAGGAGAGCGAGCCGGAGGCTGTGGACGAATCCGTTCAGGAAGTGGAGGAACCCTCGGCGGCGTCGGATGTGGTTGAAACGCGAGATACGCCCGCGCCGCAAAGTGAAGCAGCGCTGTATGAGGAATATGGCCTCGACCTCGAGGCGCTGAACGAGACGGAATCGGAAGCCACGCCGGAAGATACGGAACCGTCTCTGCAAGAACCGTCACTCGAAGATGAAGCCGCCGCCTCCGAAGCAGTCGATAGTGTCGCGGAGGCGTCTGCTCCCGAACCTGAAGTGCCGCAGGAGACCGAGCCGGAGGCTGTAGACGAAATCGTACAGGAGGTGGAGGAAGCTCAGCCGGTGTCAGCGTTGAAAGAGTCGACGGATAAGTCCCCGGAACCCTCTATCGCGGAAAACGGATTCCTCCCTCTCGTGAGGGATGCGCGCGGAGACTGGCGGCCCGGCAAGGGCTTCAGCCGGAGCGAATTGCGGGAGGTCGGCCTGAGCCCCGCGGAGGCCGCTAGCCTGCATATCCGTGTCGACAAGCGCCGCCGCAATGCGCACCCGGTGAACATCGCAACCCTCGAAAGAGCGAAGAGCGGCGTTTGAGGGAAATCGACCTGCGCTGAAAGGGAGCAACAATGAACGGGGCGGTATTGAAATTCAGGAATTATCAGGGATCCATTGAATACGACGAGGTAAGCGAAACCTTGCACGGCAAGGTGCTCCACGTGCGGGATTTGATTACATACGAAGCCGAAACCGCCAAAGGCTTGAAGAAGGCGTTTCACGATTCGGTGAACGATTACCTGGAGACGTGCGAGGCGGAAGGAATCGAGCCGAACAAGAGTCGGGGTTGTTGAAAAAGTCCTGTGGAGCGAATTTGGTTGCACACACGCTTTTGAAATTCACTCCCCCCTTGAGGGGGAGTCACAGAGGCCGAGCGGTTTGTGCGAAGGCCGATGTGGTGGGGGGTAAAATGCGTTTTATCGCCATTCCGAATTATACCCCCCACCGAATCGCTTTCGGGCTTACGCCCTCAGCTCTTCGACTCCCCCTCAAGGGGGGAGTGGTTGGTTAGTGCTCTGCAATGGAGGAGTAAAGTTTCATCCCCAGCGGTCGGCTACATACGCCGAATCAAGAAATCAGGACTTTTTCAACAACCCCAGATTTAGAGCGGTTTCTTCAGCTTTCGCCCTTGGCTCGCCATGACCTAGCTTCCCGGCTGGCGCTCGCTTCCGCGTGGTCAACCCCCTCACGATTCGAGACGTTGCCGAGATCATCCCGGACGAATGGGAAGAGCGCGCGAACGTCTACGTGAGAATCGGCTACATCGCCAAGCATTCTCAGGACGTGGGCCAAGTAGAGAAAGTGCCGGTCGACGTAGGCAGGGGGAAATTTGAAATGAGCGCAGACGAAAACACCTTTTCACGTTAGATACAATTTTTCGTAAACTTCGGAATTAAATTTATTAGGTTGTAAATTCTCCTCCATGCACTGGCGAGCATATTTAAAAAAAAGTAAAGTGTTAAACAGCTTAGAATAACTTGCCCATGTTATATCTTCTTTGTTCTTGAGCAATCCTCCAGAAGTCCACTTTCCTCTAAAATCTTTTGTTTCTATTTCAAGGATGGGCCACGGAATCGCCACTGAAAATGTTGCTTTTTCGTTACCTTTCTTGGGAACTAGGTAGTAACAGGCCAGATCCCAAGACCAAGGGACATCCGGAAGCTTTCCACAGGCAATGCCGATCCAGTCCAGCGATCTCTCAAGGTTATATGCCTCAATCACAGCTTCACCATAGATCAATTTACCCCAAGTCAACTCACCAAAAGTTATAGCACCTCGTATCGGAAAGGAGTTTTGCATACCCCGTTGTAATAACAACTTAGAGAATTGAAAAAGACGCTGGAGTCCATCTTCAGAAACGACTTCTCGAACAAAAATTGTGTCAGACACTAGTTGAATATCTTTGATTTCCATTTCACGACTTGTTTCCTCAACTATATGTAGCCAAGTCGCCATACGCCTAGATAAATGATTAGGATGTAAATTAGATACGATATTCGAAAAGCCCAGAACATCAGCGACTAGGAGATAGCTTTTCATCAGGTTCTCCGTAAATTATCTAATAGCTAGCAGGAGATTATTGTGTGGGTCTAGGTGTGGGTCGAGAATCTTATGATATTATATAATGTCAATAAAAACAATAGATTACATGATGTTCTGGCTCCGGCGGTAGGATTCGAACCTACAACCCATCGGTTAACAGCCGATTGCTCTGCCGTTGAGCTACGCCGGAGTGAGAGGCGCTGCGCTTGAGCCGGCATTTTAGCGGAATCGGAACCGGCTCCCAAGCGTAAGGGGTTTATATGGAAGCGGGCTTGGGGTTGTCAAGACGCCTCGGGTCAGCGCCTTTGCGCAAACTCGCGTTCTTCGTCGGCCAGCGCTCGCCGGATCGCTTCGGCCAGACCGCGCGGGCGGATGCCGAACATCCCGGAAGCCGTCGTATCGCTCACCGTCGTCTCGTTGCGGAGGCTTTCGACGAGTTTGCGTCCGACCCTGGCGTATAAGGGAGTAACCAGCGCGAGCCACAGGCTCGACAGGCGGGGGGTGAGCACGGGCACGGCGATCATCACTCTATGCAGTCCCCGCTGGCGGGCGTATTCCGCCATGATGTCCCCGTAGGAGGCGCGGTCGGCTCCCCCGATTTCAAGTACGAGGCTTCGCCCCGGGGGAGTGTCGAGAGCAGCGACAAGGTAGTCGATGACGTCTTCGACGGCGATCGGCTGGGCTAGCGTGCGAACCCAGCGGGGCGTCACCATGACGGGCAGCCTCTCCACCAGCGCCCGGATCATCTCGAACGACAGGCTGCCCGAGCCGATGATGATCGAGGCCCTCAGTTCAATCGTCTGTACGCCGGATTCGCGGAGAATCCGGCCCACCTCCTGCCTGCTCGCAAGGTGGTCGGACAACGCGTCATCGCTGCCCAGCCCGCCCAGATAGACGATGCGCTCAACCCCTGCGGCCCGGGCCGCGGATGCGAACCCCTTCGCGGCCTCGCGGTCTTCCCGGGTGAAGTCTCCGCCGGACGCCATCGAATGGACCAGGTAGTAGGCGGTGGATATGCCGCGCATGGCCGCGTTGAGCGTTTCCGGCCTTAAGAGGTCGCCGCGCGCCACCTCGGTTCTCGGCGCAACCTGTGGTTCGAGGACTTCGGGGCGGCGCGCCAGGCACCGAAGCTCGCAAGAATCGGCTTCGAGGCGGCGCATGAGCCGGCCGCCGATGTATCCGGTCGCGCCGGTCAACAGGATCTTTTTCTGGTTCTCAGCCAATGCTGGCCCCCCGTTTCGTTCCGAAACGGCGGCAGGTCGCGGCACCCTTCATCCGGGATGAAATGAAAGCCAACGGTTTCGGCAAGACCGATATCGGAGGAATTGCGCCGGTGAGGTTGATGAGTCGGAGCGAGAGGCGAAGGAGACGCTTCGTTTCAGGATATGGAGCGCTTATGGGAGGGTCGTCGAACATGGGAAACTTCCCTGTCTGTATCGGCGCGACTCCGAAATCCCGTGGGGACAGAGAGTCAGGAGCAAGTCTAAACAAATCGCCCGCCCAAGGGAAGAAAAATGATCCGTCGCGGTTGATACGGCGAGACGACAAAATCGTCATTGAATCGTCAAGTCTGCGGGGTGTTAAGTGCGTGGCACAGCTGAGGCCGGACGGTGCTAGTCGAGCAGCACCCTCGGCAGCCACATGGCGATCTCGGGGAAGACGATGACCAGCCCCAACCCGATGAGCTGCAATAACACGAAGGGGATGATCCCGCGGTATATCTGCTGGAGGCGCACCTGTGGCGGGGCGACTCCCTTCATATAGAACAACGCGAAGCCGAACGGCGGCGTGAGGAATGACGTCTGCAGGTTGACCGCCATCAGAATCGAGAACCAGTAGATGACCTCGCTCTTGGGCAGGTGGTCGCCGAAATCGAGCTCGGCGAGGATCGGCGCGAACACAGGCAGAACGATGAGCGTGATCTCGATCCAGTCGAAGAAGAACCCGAGGAAGAACACCACCGCCATCAGGATCACCAGGATCCACCAGGGGTTGGTTCCCACGGAGTAAATCACGTCCTGGATGAAGTCGTCGCCCCCGAGCGAGCGGAAGACGTAGGAGAAGGCGGTCGCCCCGACGAAAATGAAGAACAGCATCGCGTTGGTGAGCGAAGTGCGCTCGACCACGTCTTTCAGGACCGACCAGGTCAGCTGCCGGTTGATGATGGCGAGAAAAGTCGCTCCGGCCGCGCCGACCCCGGCCGCCTCGGTGGGCGTCGCCCAGCCGGCGACGATTGAACCCAACACAAGGACGATCAGGAACACCGCCGGCACCAGGCCCTTGAGCAACAGCAGGATCAGTTCGCCCGATGTCTGCGGACCCATCTCCTTGGGCAGGCGCGGCGCCAGGGCGGGGTTCATCGCACACCTCGTGAAGATGTAGACGAAGTAGAGCCCAGAGAGTATCAGGCCGGGGAAGATGGCCGCGACGAACAGGGTACCCACCGAGCGCCCCAGGAGATCGGCCATGATGACCAGCATGATGCTGGGCGGGATCAGGATCCCGAGCGTGCCCGAGGCGGCGATGGTGCCGGTCGCGAGCTCCATGTTGTACTCGCGCTCGACCATGACCGGCAGCGCCATCAGGCTGATCATCACCACCGAAGCGCCGATGATGCCGGTCGTCGCCGCGAGGATCGTGCCCATTACCGTGACCGCGAGCGCCAGACCGCCCGGCGTGCGCCGCAGCACCACCTGGAGGCAGTACAGGAGATTGGCGGCGACGCCTGAGCGCTCCAGCATCGTACCCATGAAGATGAACATCGGAATCGCCACCAGCACCAGGTTGTCTGCGAAACCCCAGATGCGGAGCACGAGGTTGAAGAACTCGACCTGGGAGAAGACCTCGAAATACATGCCGATGAAGCCGAAGGCGAGGCCCACGCCACCGAGAACGAATCCGACCGGGAAACCGGAGAACAGGAGGATCGCCAGGGTGATGAACATGCAAGCCGGCAGGTAGTCCTCGATATAGAACATGCGCAGGCGCTCCTAGCTCGGCCCGATCTGGTCGATCTGTTCGATCGTGCGTTCTTCCTTCCGGGGGATGAGTTCTCGGAGGTCCGCAGGGCCGAACAACTCGATAATCTTGCGCAGCAGGATGGTGATTCCTGAGAGAAGCAGGACGAACAGCCCGATCGGCAGGCACGCCTTGATCGCCCAGCGATAGGGGAGGCCTGTCGCGGAGTCTGAGGCTTCGCCGACGGCCCAGGACCTCTCGACGAAATCCTCGGCGAAATAGGTGACGATGAGGCAGTAGGGGATCACGAAGATGATGCAGCCCACGAACTCGACCCAGTCCCTGGCGCGCGTACTCAGCCGTTCGCGGAGCAGGTCGATCCGCACGTGGGCGTCTTCGATATAGGTGAAGCCGATGCACAGCAGGAACAGGACCGCGTGTATGTGCCACTCGGCTTCCTGCAGCTTGGTTGAGCCCAGCACCAGGAAGCGCCGGGTCACGACGTCGAATATGATGACGACCATCAGCGGAATCGAGAGCCAGGCGCTGAGCTTCCCGACGCCGATCACGATCCGGGCGAGAAATTCCTGTATTCGAAACAGTTGCCGCATCAATAGGCTTCCCGGCGCAGCATACGCGAAAAAGGCGCCGGAACCGTGACCGTTACGGCTCCGGCGCCTGTGGGTTTTTCAAGCGAGACGGCTGAGCGCCGTCACTTCGGTTCTACCTGAGGTAGCCGAGATCCTTCCAGACCGCGTATTCCTTGCGGAAGGCGCTGTAGGATTCCCAGACCTTCTTGAAGGTCGCGTCGCGCGCGGCGTCAGCAGCGGCGACTTCGGCCCATTTCTTCTCGAGCGTGTCCAGGATCGACTGGGGCCAGCGATGGATCGTCACGCCCTTCTTCTTGAGTTCGATCAAAGCCTTGCCCTGAATGGCCTCTCCCTCGGCGAGCCCCTGGCGGAACGCGTCGCCGCACGACACCTCAATCTGCGCCCGCTGGGTATCGGTGAGCGCATCCCACTTCTTTCTGTTCAGCAGCAATTCAAATACCGTCGACTGCTGGTGCCAGCCGGGGAAGTAGTAGTGCTTCGCCACCTGGTAGAAGCCGAGGTTCAGGTCAATCGCCGGCATCGAGTATTCCGTCGCGTCAATCGAGCCGCGCTCGAGCGCCGGGAAGATGTCGCCGCCCGCAATGAGCTGGGTGGAAACGCCTATTTTTTCCATGACCTTGGCGCCGAGACCGAAGAAGCGCATCTTGAGACCCTTCAAGTCATCGATGCTCTTGATCTCCTTGCGGAACCAGCCCGACGCTTCGGGCGCGATGACGCCGCAGGGCAGCGATTTCAGGCCATGCTTCTTGTAAATCTCGTCCCACAGCTTGTAGCCGCCGCCGTAGAAAATCCAGCCCATATATTCGCCCGCTCTGGGTCCGAAGGGAACGGCGGCGAACATCGCGAGCGCCGGCTCCTTGCCGTACCAGTAGCCGGGCGTCGACCAGCACGCATCCACCGAGCCCTTCGCAACTGCGTCGAAGCACTCCTTGGCCGGGATCAGCGCGCCGGGCTCGAAGAACCTGATTTTGATGTTGCCGCCGGAAACCCTGTCCAGACGGTCGACCATGGCTTTGCCCATAGAACCGAGCTGAGTCAATTTGCTCGGGAACCAACTCGCCATTTTCCAGCGTATCCGCTTCGCGGCGTCCGCATCGTCGACACCCGACGCCATGAGCGTAACGCTCAGCGCACAGATCATGAATCCGATCGTCGTTAGTTTCTTGATCGTCATCTGCAGTTCCCTCCTTTCGTGTTGAACGACTCTCAAAGCAGGGACATCCATCTCAACCGTTGAGATGACGCCCCTGTTCCCTCCCAATCTTGTGCTTGGCCAACGGTTATTTTCGAATTGACAGTGAACATTCTATCTATCGGCAGGTTGCTGTCAAGGGGAAAGAAATCGGGAATCAGCCATTGCTGGAGACGCAGGCGCACGGCGCGGATTTACCGGGGATCGCAGGGTCGTCAGAAGCCGTAATAGCGCGGATAGCCCTGCTTCTCCCAGAATCCGCCCAGGTCCTCGTTCGTGAAAAAGACGTAGCGAAGGAATTTGGCGCTCTTCCAGCCCACGTTCGTGGGCGAGGCGAGGCGCAGCGGAGCGCCGTGGTTCAGGGGCAGCGTCTCGCCGTTGTATTCATACGCGAGGACGTTCTGCGGGTGCATCGCCTGTTTCAGGTCAAACGTCACGCTGTAGCGCTCATGTCCGTTCGCGGTGGCGAGCATGTCGTCGCACAGGAAGAAAACGTAGCGGCTCTCGGGCCTGAGCTTGTGCATTTCGATGAAGCGCGCGAGGTGTACCCCCCGCCAGTGGCATATTGCGCTCCAGCCCTCGACGCAGATGTGCTCCACGGTCTGCTCGAGCACGGGCATCTCGCGAAGCTGCGCAAGCGTGTATTCCCGGGCCCAGTGGCGTTTCATCATCTGGCCGTTTTGCAGATGGGCTTCGCCCACGACGAGCCGCCACTCCTCGGGAGGCGTCTGGATGAGCTGGGAGTTCGGCGTGACCACCGAGCCGTTGGGCCGCATCTGTTCGGGCTGAACGGCGCTTCGGGGGTAGGTGCGCGCCAGCCGGTGGTTGCTGTCCGTCATCAGGCCCACTTTGTGGTTCAGACGGTCGAACCAGCTCAGCACGGCCTGCACGCCGGGCTCCTCATTGAGGCGCGAGCAACCGGCCATGAAGGCGGACGCGCCGGCGATGAGCATTTTCAGGAATCCGCGCCGTGATGACGCCGTTTTATTCTCGCCCGGGGTTGAATTCCGCTTTACACTTTTTCTCATCTTCACTCTCCTGGCGGATCAGGCGGCGGCTTCAGCACCCTGATGACGACAGGCGCGATGATCAGGGCCGCCAGAATGAGAGAGGTTAGATACAAAATGCAGGCCCACGTCAGAAAGCCGAACTCAAAGCGCGTAATCCAGGCCATCGGTCCGCTCAGGAGATAAGCGGCGATCAAGGCCAGAAAGGCGTTGATGCAGACGACGCCCAATACCAGCTTGCCCGCGAAAAGTCTGCGCCTCGCCAGTTGGGTCGGCAATACGAATTCGGTTTGTTCTTCCGTACCCATCCCTCAGCTTCCCGCTCTCGCCTTGCGCCAGAAGTCCCCGACGCGCCGTCCACGCATGAGGCCCAGTCTGACGAGGAGATACCCCGGCGCGCCGAACCATAGACCCTGAGCCTCACCGCCCAAAACTGCATTCATCATATCCGCAACGAGGCTCCCGAGCCAGAAGGCGAGCACCAGAATCGCCGCCTCCTCGGCAACGCGCCCGAGTCTTTTGGCGAATTGCTTTTGCCTGGCCTGAAAGGCGTCGCGCTCCGCCTTGATGCCGACGATCATGGGCGCGAGTCCTTGCCGCCATCCGTGGGATATCACCATGAGGAAATGGCCGATCATGAAGATGATTAGAAACAGCATCACCAGAAAATGCAGGAACCGGCTCGGCTGATAGCCCCCGAAAAGCCAGGTGAGCCAACCGAGCTGCACGGGCTTCAGGATGGCGAGGCCCGTCAGGACGGAGAGCACCCCGGCCAGTATGACGACGTTGTACGCGATTTTTTGAATCGGGTTGAATTTCCCCTCTCCGGGGGGATGATGAAAGGTACGGATGGGATGAAGGAGCATCTCCTTCGCACCGGAAAAATCCGCCCGCGTGATGCGGTAATGCCTCCCTTCTTCCGTCAGCAGGAGCAGGAGCAGGAAGATCAGTCCGTTGATGGTGTAGGGCCACATGAGGGCGAAGTGCCAGCGCAGCGCGCCGGCGAGCCACTCGCCGATGCCGAAGGTTTTCGTGAGGCCCTGGACGAACACCCTGTAGTCGGCGCCCAGGTTGATGGCGCGCGGGTCGGCCTGGGTTTCCGTCCCCCGCAGCGCCTTGTAGATGGCTTCCGGGTTGGGCATGTCCGGCCCGAAGGCGGGGTACGCCCACCATATCTGAAACCCGCTCGCCATCATCAGGAGCAGGAGGGGGACGTTCAGCCAGTGGGTGATCCTTAAGAGAGACGAATAGGGATAGACGGGAGCGGCCGGGGTTTTTTGCGTCGATTCATCGGGCTCCATCATTTTTCGGCGAGCAGTTTCATGATCATCGCCTCGGTGCGCTCGTGATTGCCCTCGCCGATCGTCTTGAAGCGCACGATCCCTTTCTTGTCGATCAGGTATTTCGTCGGCCAGAAGCGATTCTGAAATGCGTCCCAGTTGGTGAAATCATTATCCAGGACAACGCGGTATTTGATGCCGAGCTTGGCCATGGCCTCTTCGACGTTGTCTTTTTTCCTGTCAAAGTTGAACTCGGGCGCATGGTTTCCGATGACGACCAGCCCCTTGTCTTCATAGCGCTCGTGCCACGAACGCAGCGTGGGGATCTCCCGCACGCAATTGATTCAGGCGAAGGTCCACATGTCGAGAAGCACCACCTTGCCGCGCAGATCGGCGAGCTTCACGGGCTCGCCGCCCAGCCAGGGTCCGCCTTTGAGTTCGGGCGCTTGCGCGCCGGGCCCGAGCCCCGATGCGCCCGCTTGGTAGAACGTCCAGAACACGGCGAGCAGGGCGATAGCGGTGATGCAGATGAGGGTTCGCTTCATGGTGGTCTCCTAGAAAAAGACGGCCTGTGAACACTTTAGGAGAAGGTTTGAGCGGATGCAAATACGGGGTTGTTGAAAAACTCCCTGAGAGGGAAAAGGCAACCTCCATGAAAGGGAAGCCCCATAAAGGCAACCCCCCTACCCCCCTTGTCAGGGGTCAAAACCGACCGAAGAGGGAGGTTTTGCAAGACGATGTGTTTCTCGTCAATGGCTTATGCAAACGCTCGTTCATCACTCGCGTTTGACCCCTGACAAGGGGGGTAGGGGGGTTGGTTTCCTGCGGGTCTAAGTGGGGTAAGGGCGGTTCGCGAACCGCCCCTACGGTTCGTCCGGATACGCGAGGTTTCCGCAGGGGCGTCGAACTCCCCTCTTCGGGAAGTTCGACCGTGGCCGCCCGTCGGTCATCTTTGACCCGATATAGGACAGGCACGGGAGCCTATCCCTACAAGAGGCGGTGCGGTTTTGTTCGTCATTCCGGTGTCGGAGCCGACCGAGGAGGGAGGGTTCGACGGAATCCATTTTTACGCCTTTTGCCTTTCGTCAGGGTTCCCGCGCCTCGGCGGGGGAATGAAAAGCCGCTGTTCTTTCAACCGCACCCGCAAATGGATTCCGGCTTTCGCCGGAATGACGGTGATCAAACTCGACCGATGCGGGACTTTTTCATCGGGCTTTCCCCTCGGGAAGCCCGACCCCTCAAGGGGGGAGAGATTTTCTTTCTCGGCGGTCGATTACATACGACAAGTCTAGAAACCAGGGGTTTTTCAACAGCCCCATACTCCTATACGATGGGCCGGGTGATTAGCAGGCCCCGAAGTTCATTTTTCCGTAAAGTTTCAGCCTTCCAGGGGAGAGGGGGATGTGAAGCACTATCATTTCGAGGAGATGGAAGCGCACGATACCGGCGAGAGGATTCAGCGGGTGGTGGCGGGCGAGCGCCTGACCGTGCTTCGCCAGACGATTCGCGCCGGCGTGGATATGTACAACCCCCATTCGCACCCGAACGAGCAGATGACGATTGTGCTGGAAGGCACGGCGAGGTTCGCGTGCGGAGGAAAAGAAGTAATTCTCGGGCCGGGCGGCGTCGTGGTCTTTCCGCCGAACCAGGAGCACTCCACGCGCAACGCGGGCGATGGGCCGCTCGTTCTGGAGGAGATCTTCACGCCGGGCGTCGGGAAGCTGAACGAACTGGCGCCCGGGGACTGAGCGGGCCGGAGAGAGACATGAGCCGTCTCACGATTACGGGACTCAAGAAAGATTTCGACGACGTTTGCGCGGTCGACAATCTCTCCCTGGCGCTCGAGGACAGGGAGTTCATGGTGCTCGTCGGTCCTACGGGATGCGGCAAATCGACCCTCTTGCGCCTGATCGCCGGCGTGGAGGATGAGGACGGCGGCCACATCTACCTGGACGGCGTTCGGCTGAACGGTATCCCGCCCGGAAGGCGCGGGGTGCAACTCGTGTTCCAGAGTTATGCCCTCTGGCCGCACATGAGGGTTTTTGACGAGAAGAAATACTCGAACCTGAGCTTTGCGCTCAAAATCCGCCGCTGGCTGCCGGGCATCCTGAACGACCGCGCCCAGGACGTGATGCGCCGACTGGGGATCAGTAAAAAATGGTCCCGCCGCCGCCCGGACAGTCTGAGCGCGGGCCAGCAACAAAAAGTCGCCATCGGCCGCGCCATCGCCATCCCCCCGCAGGTTTTTCTTCTCGACGAACCTCTGGCGAACATCGATCCGGTCGCGAGGCTTGAGGTCAGAAAAGAACTGCGAAGAGTGCATGACGAAATCGGGGCGGTCAGCCTGCTCGTGACGCACGATTTAACCGATGCGTTTCAGATCGCCGACAGAATCGCCGTGATGCGCGATGGCGTGATCGTCCAGGTCGACACGCCGGAGAACCTCATCAACCATCCGGCGAACTCGTTCGTCGAGAGTTTCTTCACGAGCGTGCATCACGAGAGGCTGTTGCAGGAGTTCCGGGCGAGGCG
Source organism: Nitrospinota bacterium (assembly GCA_026706735.1). Classification (GTDB taxonomy): domain Bacteria; phylum UBA8248; class UBA8248; order UBA8248; family UBA8248; genus Bin107. The sequence continues at coordinate 24,543 of JAPOYD010000076.1, forward strand.
CAAAGCCAGAAAGACGGAGCCGACTCCAGACTCACCTTGACTCGGGGTTTTCCAGAAAGTCCCGCCATGCCGCCCAGTAGGGCGCTCCCCCCGTGTAATATGTATCGTTGTGGCCCGCTCCCTTGATGGTGAAAAACCGTTTGTGCGGCGAGCCGGCCGCCTCATAGAGTGCCGTCCCCTGCGCATAAGGGACGATTCCATCCTTATCCCCGTGCAGAATGAGGAGGGGCATCTCCACTTTCGGGATCATGGCCGCGCTGTCAAATTTGGAGGAGATGATCCAACCCACCGGCAGGAAGGGGAACATCTTCTTGCCCATGGCGAGGGTGCTCTCGAAAGGGCTCTCGAGAATCAAACCGCGCGCTTTCTTTCCTTCCACGGCGAGCTTCACCACTACGGCCGCGCCCAGGGAGCGCCCGAATAAAAAGATGCGCTCGTGCGGCACGCGCTCGGCTAGCCAGGCAAACGCGGCCCTGCCGTCGGCGTATAGGCCCTTCTCGCCCGGCCTGCCCTCGCTTTTCCCAAATCCCCGGTAGTCGAAGATGAAGACCCCTGCCCGCAACTCTTTTTGAATGAGCGCGATGTTCTCTGCGCGGTGGGAGAGGTTGCCCGCGTTGCCGTGCGCCCACAGGAGAACCGGTCCGTCTGGGTCTTTGGGGGCGACGTACCAGCCGTGCAGGCGCACGCCGTCTGCGGTGCTGAAAGAGACGTTTTCAAACATGACGCCGTAGTTTCTGGGCGTCACCTCGATTTCCCGGTAGGGGTGATAGAGCAGAAAATTCTCTAATAGACCGAACATCCCCACGACCATCAGCGCGCCTGCGCCGAGGAGCAGATAGCGGTGGAATTTTTGCGAGATTCGCAGCGGCCCATTCTCATCGAGGGGTTTGCGTGAGTTCCCGGTGTGCGGTCTTGATGCAGAGGTCCTGAATCGTCGTGATACCCGCATCCTCGAGGCGGCGCGCGGAGGCGGGATTTGAGATGCCCTTTTGCATCCAGAACGCGCGCGGGCGTCTTTCGATGGCCTCATCCGCCAGGGCGGGTATTTCTTCGGAACGCCGGAAGACGTTCACGATGTCGACGCGATCGGTGACCTCACCCAGGCTTGAATATGCCTTCTCCCCGAGGGCGGATTCGATTCTGGGGTTAATCGGAATGACCCGGTAACCCGCCTCCTGCATATAGGCGGCGATCCGGTGGCTTGTGCGCGAGGGATCGTCCGAGAGACCGACCACGGCGATGTTCTCGGCCTCGGCGAGTATGGATGTGAGCTTCTGGTTCTCGGGGTTCATTCCGTGAGTCTCCTCGATTTTCGGCATGATACCACAGCTTGTTACGGGCGCATGAGGCGCTCGCGGGGAAGCAGCGGCTTGCCCTTTATGAAGACGAGGGTGTAAATCATCGGGGAGGGGAGAGGACGCTCCCCGTGCTGATTTCATCATAAGACTTCTTTCGAGTGAGGGCATGAGATGGCGGATACGGCGGTTGTCGAGATTTTTCACGAATACCACTGACCCTGGGCGTACATGGCCGCGGCGCGGCTGGACAAGGTGATGCCCGAGTTCCGGGATAAGCTGCATCTCAAATGGCGCGCGTTTCCGCTGGAAATCATCAATGATCGTCCGGCGCCTCGCCACATTGTGGACCAGGAATGGCCCCTGATAGCGGTTCAGGAGCCGCTCTCGCCGTGCAGAAGCTGGCCGCACGAGGAATACCTGCGCACCACCATGCGCGCATATCAGGCCTACGCGAGCGCCTACGCGCAGGACCCGGAAAAAGCGCGCGTCTACGATCTCAAGATCAGGCGCGGCTTTTTCTACGAGGGACGCCGTGTGGATGAGGACGCGGTTTTGTGCGAGATGGCGGAAGAAGCGGGCTTGGACGCATCGAAAGTGCGCGCGGATCTGGAAGCGGGTGCATACGAGGAGGGCGTGATGGACGACTATCAAGAAGCCATGCGCTTACGGGATGAAGAGGGCATGCCAATGACGAGCCCCACCCTCATCTTTCCGAGTGGCGAGGCGGTCTTCAACCCCTACGCTTCTGATAAGACCATAGAGGGCGGCAAACTCACCGAAGTCCACGCCCCGCCCGCCTACGGGGAGGCGGTGTACGCGGGTTACCGCGAGATTCTGGCGAGAGCGGCGGGGTGATTAGAGAGAAACTGAATCCTCGTCTGGGGTAATGACATGAACTACCGCCGTCTCGGCCGGACCGGTCTGCAAGTGAGCGAAATCGGTCTCGGCACTTCGCATAATTTCATGCACATGGCGAGCAGCGACCCCGCCAAGTGCGTCGAGATCGTCCGGGAATGCCTGGAATGCGGGATCAATTTTTTTGACACCGCGCCCATTTACGGGGAGTCCGAGCGGGTGCTGGGAGAGGCGCTGGGAGGCAGCCGGGACAAGATCGTCCTGGCGACCAAGGTCTGGGAGTCGAGCGCATCGGCCGCCCGCGCGAGCATCGAGCGCTCTTTCCGCCGGCTTCGTACGGACGTCATCGACCTCCTGCAGATTCACAACATGGCGGGCTGGCGCGAGGTGACGCCAGTGATGCAGTCGTATCAAAAAGAGGGAAGAATCCGCCATCTGGGGGTCACCGACAGAAGACCCGGGAATTTCCCCGAACTCATCGAAGCCATGAAGACGGGCGCGTACGACGCTATCCAGATACCCTACTATCTGGGTGAGGTGAAGTGCCGCGAGGAGGTTCTGCCCCTGGCGCAGCGGATGAATCTGGGTGTAATCGTCATGCGGCCTTTCAGTCACCTGAAGAGCGGCCTGCTTGGTCCCGGGGGCAGTATCGCCCGCATGGAGGAACTGAAAACCCATCATTCAGGAACGCCGGGGCAGGCGCTCCTGAAATATCTTTTAGCAGACGAGCGCGTCTCCAGCGTCATTCCCGCTACCGGCAGGGCGGGCCGCATGAGCGAGAACGCGGCAGCATCGGGCGGCGGCGCGCTTTCCCCTGAAATATGCGCGCGCCTGGAGGCGCTCGTGGGCTGAGGCGTTTCCTATCGGAATTGTTGAAAAACCCCTGATTTCGTGATTCCGGGTATGAAGCTGGTTGGGGAGGGGGAAACATTATTCCCCCCTTGCAGAGCGCCAACCAACCACTCCCCCCTTGAGGGTTTGGCTTCCCGAGGGGAAAGCCAGACGATGAAGCCGAGCGGTATTTGCGAAGGCTGAATCGGTGGGGGGTAAAATGCGTTTTATCGCCATTCCGAATTATACCCCCCCACCAGTTCGCTTTCGGGCTTACGCCCTCAGCTCACTGACTCCCCCTCAAGGGGGGAGTGAACTTCAAAAGCGTGCGCGCAAAAAAAATCACTTCCCGGAACTTTTTCAACAACCTCCTATCGGCCGGATTTGCCAGAAAACCTCGGGAAATAACGCCCCGTCTGCTCGACGTATTTCTCATAAACTGCGCCGTGTAAGCCCCGAAGATGCGGCTCCTCGACGAAGCGCACCTGCAATTCGATGCTCAACCAGGCCGTGGCGAGAAAGATCAGCATCAATACGTGCGGGAGCAACACCAGCAAGCCGATGCAGAACAGGAACACGCCAGTATAGATAGGGTTCCTGACGAGAGCATAGAGGCCGCCCGTCACCAGCTCGGTTCTCTCGGCTTGATCGACGCCGAACCTCCAGGCGGTTCCCATCTGGTATTGAGAGAGAATCATGAGCGCGATTCCGGCCAGGGAGATCGCCGCGCCGAATGTGTTTGTGGACTCGCCGAGGTCGACTTGCGGTCGAATCGCTCCTGTTGCATCGAGGAGGGAGAGAACGAACGTAGCGACGAATGACGTGAAAAGAAGAATGCTCGCGCATTTGGCCGTATTGGAAGCTGTCCGCTTCACCGTTCGGACCCCGAGATCTCCGGTGGCCAGGTAGTGAAGCGCGATTCTCCCGCCCACGGCGAACACCAGGAAGACGAGGTAGAGCGTCAGCGCATCGGCCCCGAACATACGACCTCCCCGCTTTATACGATCATTCCGTCAGGCGGAACGCGAACGAGCGTACTCTTCTGCTCGCCTGGCCGGACGCCCTCAAAGGAGAGCGTGAATCGCCGTGCGGTCAGGACGCTGTGGAGATGGCTCCCACTTCGTTGTCCACGATGACGGGCGAGGTGAAGTATTCGATTGTGGGCTCGACTCCGAGACGCTCGCGCAGCCCGGCGCGCCAGGCGTCGTCGTAGAGCCGCTCGGCGTCTTCGCGCGACTCGAACAGATAGACCCCGCCCCCGGTGCGCACGTCGTCCGACACCAGATAGTACTTGCGCACAAGACCAGGCACGTCGCGGTAGAGAGGGGCCGAGTGCTCAAATGCCGCGGCCATCTCCTCGTGGGTCTTCCCTTCGGGAAGCGTGAAGCGAACGATTGCGGTAACGGCCATGAAGGTCCTCCTTATGCCGTGGAAGCGGCCCTGGCTTCGTTGTCGACGATGACGGGCGAATCGAAATACTGGACATCCGGCTCGACACCCATGCGCTCGCGCAGCCTGTTGCGCCAGACCTCGTCGTGGACCCGCTCGGCGTCGGCGCGCGACTCGAAGATGTAGACCCCGCCACCTGTGCGCCGGTCTTCGGACATCAGATAGTATTTGCGCAACAGGCCCGGCACGTCGCGGTAGAGAGCCGAGGAACTCTCGAAAGACGCGATCAGCTCCTCCTCGGTTTTAACTTCGGGAAACGGGAAGCGGACAACAGCGGTAACGGCCATGGGCATCCTCCTTATGAGGTGGGTTTCTCCCGAATCATAACACGAACAGGAGTCAACTCAGTTTACCGGATACATGCGCGTGACGCGCAGCCTCGCCACGAGGCGCTTCTCGTTCTTCATCGCCTGGAGGTATTCGTCGAGGTCGTCGGGGTCCTTTCCGGTGATGCGCCGGTAGAGGTCGAGGTTTTTCGTGCCGTCGGGGTCTTCGACGAGTTCGGCCTCTCCCTCCGCGCAGAGGTAGGGATAGAAGCTCTCCTGCGGCATCACGCAAAGCGTTGCCCTGGGATCGCGCTCGAGATTCCTGGCCTTCACGCGGCCCCGCGTCATGGAGATCTCGGCGACGCCGTCTTTGTAGTCGAATACGATAGGCGTGGGGTGCGATCTGCCGTCCGCAAGCAGGGTGCTCAGGACGCCGTAGTGCTGCTCGCTCAGGAAGGCCAGCGCCTCGTCATGCGTCATGGGGGTTCTCCTTATGAGTCCGAATCAAGCGCGTCGTCGACAAAGTCATCGAACGCGGCGCAAAAAGCCTCGGGCGCATCCTGCATTGGATAATGCCCGCAGGCGGGGATGACCGTTCTCACACAACCCGGGATTCTTTCTTCGAACATCTCCCCATATGCCATCGCCCCCGCGTCTCCTTCGCCCACGCAGGTCCAGGCGGGGACGTGGATTTCGCCCAGGCGCTCCCGCATGTCCGGCGTGCCCAAGATGGCGTCCGCCGCGGCGGCGTAATCCTCAGGGGTGTTCTTGAGAAAGCGCTTTCTGAATTCTTCCGCGCTCGCTCCGTCGACGTAGTCCCGGGGCAGCGTCGCCTGCATCTCCTCGCTTGCCAGGGCCGCCTCGATTCCCTCATCGAGCGCCAACTTCCGCAAAAACTCGAATCGTCCCCTCATTTCTCCTTCGGGCGCTGCGGCGGATGCGCCGACGAGCATCAGACTGTCGACCCTCTCGGGGTGTTCGAGGGCGCACCACAGGGCAACCCGCCCGCCCATGCTGTGTCCCATGAGGTGGACCCTGTCGAGTCCCCAGAAGTTCAAGAGCGCGAGCAGGTCCTCGGTGAGGGTTTCGATACCAAATGGGCCCAGGCGCTTGCTCGACCCCCCGTGGCCTCGATGGTCGTATGCGAAGGCCTGAAAGCGCCCGGAGAGCGCATCCATCACCGGCTCCCATGAGTATATGGAGTTGGCGAACCCGTGCATCGCGACCAGGGGGGCGCCGCTCCCTTTCACGATGTAAGTGAGGTTCACGCCGTTCACCGTCGCCACGGGCATGGTCCGCTCCTCCTGCTGTGAGAAACACGCATTTCGCCTTTGCCGAACCGCTAGAATACCCTATTATGGCTTTTTTCGCAGAACGGCACATCCGCTCGGTCATGGACGGGAATTTGCGCATGGACGGGAAGAGAGTGGCGGTCGTCCTCCTGGGCGGCGGCATGGATTCGGCCGTCGTTCTGGCCATCGCGAAGCGGGAGCGCCTCGCAGGCGAATCCCTCCCGCTTCGCGATGGCCA
>JAPOYD010000013.1:0-21548 GCA_026706735.1 Nitrospinota bacterium
GCTTTTCCAGTCGAGAGGGGCGTCCCCTTTACGCCCTAAAAAGGAGGCTTTTTCATCGGGCATTCCCCTCGGGATGCCCGACCCCTCAAGAGGGGAGTGATACCTCGGCACAACGGTATTGTAGGGACCGTTCGCGAACGGCCCCTACTCAATTCCGCCGGAAGGAGAAGAGGTTTTGATTCTGCAATTACGTTTTGTTGATTCGTCGCCACCGAGGGATAACCCCATCAGCCCCCGGGCCGGTACGCGCTCTCGGGAGGGTCGGACCTGCCCCACCGGCGGAGGAGCTTTCCGCCCCGGTAGGCGGCCTCGTAGGGGCCGTCCGGCGTCAAGACCACGAGGGGCCTTTTTCTTCGACTCATCTTCCGGCGGTAACGCCTGCTTTGCGCGATGTAGAGTTCGCGCTCGCGGGGCAGCAGCTCGAACAGCCGGTCGAAAAAGCGCAGGAACTCACCAATGAATTTCTTCGTCGCCACGCGGTGGCGGTCCACGAGGTAGCATTTGCCCTCCAGCACCCGGTTGTAGACCAGACCCAGGAGATTCTCATCGCCATCGAAATAGGGTTCATAGGGAAACGTGCGGCACGAGACGGAGCGGTTTTCCCGCTCGCAATGCGCGGCGCCGCGGCACTCGATGAAAACGCTCTGCTCCGCGTCGACTTCCTCGACCATCGCGATTTCAGAGGGCGAGCGCGGCCTGAACTCGTGCCAGAGCCGGGTGCGCGATTCGAGAAACTTCCATTCCTCGCGGTAGGCGACGGGAACCACCCAGCCTGAATCGCAGCAAAAAGGAACCCCCTCGTTGAAGGGCGCGCACTTCTTCCCGCAGTCGAACCGCGCCGGCGGACTCGCAAAACCCGAGTAGAGCGCCTCGAAATCTTCCGCCCGCAGCCTCACCGCACTCATCTTTTCCCGCTACGCCTCATCTTCGCCCGCCTCTTCCGGCGAATGCGCCGGGTGCGTTCGCGGAGCGGCGGCCAGGGTCCGCGAGATGGCCACGGCGGCCTGGTGAAAGAGAACGGCGCAATAATCAACTTCGTCATCCGACATCTCCCGGGGGGAGTCGAAATAAACGGAAGCCAACCCCACCACTTTTCCCAGCGCAACCAGCGGAAAAACCACGACTCCACCCACCTTTTCGACCTTGAGCACCTCGGGCGCGCCGTACCATTCATCGGTATGGGGCACTTCGACGATCTCTTTTTCTCTCAGGGCGATTCTCTCCGGCAGGCCGGAATCGGGAGAAGCGATGGCGCGCCGGTAGGCCTGGCCCAGGCGCGAGGAACAAATCTCGAGAAACCGCTCCGTCGTCTCGTCGTACAACGCGGCGTAATACCTCTCGGTCGAGAAAAAGCGGGAGGCCTCCCGCGCGACGGTGAGGATGACGTCGCGGAAGTGCGCGCCCGCCGCCACCGATTCGCTCACCCTCAAGATAGTCGCGAGTTGTTCCGAATCGAGCCGACGACCGGATGCTTCTTCGTCCGCTCCGACTCCTCTCGTCCGGGGAACAGCGGTTTCGCTCCCCTCCCGGGGCTTCAGAAAAGAAAACAAGGCGAGCGATGCGAGCCACCCCGCCATCATCACGCCGGCCAATATCGTCAGCGCCGAGCCCGAGTCCGCGCCCGATCGATCCGCCAGATGGACGAGGCGCATTCGCCTCACCCCGAGGTAGAATATGGACTGCGCCATCGAGCGTTTGTTCTCGTTCGCGGCGTTGAATGCGGCGGGTTCGCAGCAAACCGGAACGTCGAGGGCCGAGGCGAGTTCCCTTTTGAAACTCCCGTCGACGCTCTCGGGGAGGAACTTCCCCCCGCGACTGGCGAAGAGAACCTTCTGCTCGGGCTCCGCCAGCAGAAAAACGCTTTCGCCCGGAGCCAGATCGCCCTTGCGCAAAGGCAACAAGGATTCCGCGGAAACGATGACGCCCCAAAAACCCTTTGTCGACGACGAGGGCGCCAGTACCAGCACGGCCGGCGCACCGTTCAGTGTGCTCGATTGAATGTCGAACTTCCGCCTCGGCGGTCCCGCCTCCCCTTCTCGCCTCAATAAGGAGAGAAGCGAACGCCTCGCTCCCGACCAGAGACCCTTCTCCTCAGCTCCCGGCGGCGGCATGCTCCCCACCCTGCGCGAATCCAGTATCCCGCCACGCTCATCGAGCAGCACCGAGGCGGCAAAGGATTCTCTCGATTCTCCGCCCAGGAGGAACGAAAGCGCTTTTCCTTCCCGGTTCGCGACGCCCGGAACCGCCGCCATCAGAAGCTCGGCTCCCTGAATCTTCCCGAGCAGTGAATCGACGCGGCCCCGCATCCTGGTTTTCAGGTCCTGGAGGCGCCTCGCATCGCGCTCGGCGTGTCGGCTCAGGAGCACGCCCCGGACGGCTCGATGGGCGAAATAGGTCGCGCCCGCTGCAAACAGAGCCGTGATGAGCGCAAACAGCAGTATGGGAGGAATTGATTTTTTGGAATTCTCATCCATCACACGTCGGCCGATGCCCCAGCCGGGCGATACGCCCCGCTCGAAGAAAAACGATGCGCCCTCATATCGCCGGGCAACGCGCAGAACCGTCTAGCCCGCGGGCGCCCCGTTCGTTTTCGGCCCCACGCCATAGAGTTTTTCCGAGAAGTGACACGCCGCGAAATGACCCGTGCTGATCTCGCGCATCGCCGGCTCCTCCGCGACGCACCTGTCTTCCTTGTAGGGACATCTCGTATGGAATCGACACCCCGAGGGAGGGTTCACGGGACTGGGCACGTCGCCGGTCAGGATCATGCGTTTTTTCTTGAGCGTCGGATCCGGGATCGGCACGGCGGAGAGCAGGGCCTCGGTATAGGGATGCTTCGGCTCCATCACCACTTTGTCGGCCGAGGCCATCTCCACAATCTTGCCCAGATACATGACGGCGATCCGGTCGCTCACGTGCTGGACGACCGCCAGATCGTGCGCGATGAGCACGAACGCGATGCCAAACTCTTTCTGCAGGTCTTCGAGCAGGTTGATCACCTGCGCCTGAATCGACACGTCGAGCGCGCTGACGGGCTCGTCCGCGATGATGAGCTTCGGGTTGAGCGCCAGGGCGCGGGCGATTCCGATGCGCTGGCGCTGGCCGCCAGAGAACTCATGCGGATAGCGCCGTATATGCTCAGGCCTCAAACCCACCCTGTGGAGAAGCGAGGCGACTTGCTCTTCTTTTTCCTTTCCTTTCGCGATGCCGTGGATGGTCAGCGGCTCGCCGACGATGCTGCCCACCGTCATGCGCGGGTTCAGGGAGGCATACGGGTCCTGGAAGATGATCTGCATCTCGCGTCTCAGCCTGCGCATGGACTCCCTGTTCAGGGAGCAGACGTCGGTGCCCTGGAAGTTCACCTCGCCCGAGGTCGGCTCAATGAGGCGAAGGACGGCCCGGCCGGTCGTGGATTTCCCGCATCCGCTCTCCCCGACGAGCCCGAGCGTTTCGCGAGGCTCCAGATCGAAGCTTATCCCGTCCACGGCGCGCACATAGTTGCGAACCCGGGAGAATACGCCCCCACGAACCGGGAAGTGCTTCACCATATCTTTTACTTCGAGTAGTTTTTCGGCCAAGTCCCCCACCTTTCTGATGCAATGAAAACTCGTATTTCGAAGTTGTGGTTATTTGATTTCTATCATCGTGGCATTCAGCGGGCAAGTCCCGAGTAATCTATCGACGCACTTGGGGAATCCATCCCCAACCCGCAACCGGAATGGCAACTCCGCCGGACGCGGGCACTTCCTGGCCTCCCCCATTCTTTTTCCGGACGCCGGGCCGCATTCGCGCGAGGCCGTTGATCATCGAACCCCGTTTTGCTAGGTTTGGCGGTCAACCCGTTTAGGCGGGAACCATTTGGCGACACATTCCCCACGAACGCGCATCGGGGCGAAAACGCTTTTCAATGGAGAGGGAAATGGCGGAAGAAGAAAAAAACGAGGCGGCTGCTGAAGAAGAGCAAGCGCCTGAACAAGCGGGCCCCGTTCTGACGGCGAAAGAAATCAACAAGATGAACGTGCCCAAGCTCAAGGAAGCCGCCCTGGCCTACGGCGGAAAGATATCGGGCGTTCACGGCATGGACAAAACCCAGTTGATCCGGGCGCTCAAGGAGATAAACGACATTCCTTTGATCGAGGCGAAGCGCACCTCCAAAATAGACAGGAGCGCCGTCAAGCAACGGATCAAGGCTCTCAAGAGCATGCGGGATCAGCATATCGAGGCGAAAGACGGCGTTCAGCTCAAACGCGTGAGAAGACGCATGAAATCGCTTCGCAGAAAACTGGTGCGAACCGCTTGAGCCGAATGCGCCCTTGAACGATTCCATTTCCTCGGGAGAAACGATGCCCGCACACATATCCCTGCCCCTGTCCTCGAACGGGGCAGTAAAATTCCAAGACCGCATCCGGGAAGACGCTCCTCGCCTGGACCGCACCGAACTCTCCACGCTGCAGATCAACGTGGGCAAATACTGCAACCAGACATGCGCGCACTGCCACGTGGGCGCGGGCCCGCACCGCAAGGAGATCATGACCGAGGAGACGGCGAACCGTATCATCGAATGGCTCGAGGAAACGCAGATACCCAACGTCGACATCACGGGAGGCGCGCCCGAACTCAACGCCCATTTCCGGAGCATCGTCACGCACGCACGCCGCAAGGGACGCCACGTGATGGTTCGCTGCAACCTCACGGTCGTCTACGAGCCGGGCCAGGAAGACCTGATCGACTTCTACCGCGAGAACCGCGTGGAGCTCATCTGCTCGCTGCCTTGCTATCTCGAGGAAAACGTGAACGCCCAGCGCGGAGACGGCGTCTTTGAAAAATCCATCCGCGCGCTCCGGGATTTAAACGAGGCGGGGTTCGGCCCTCCGGGAGATCTGGCCCTGAACCTCGTCTACAACCCCGTGGACGATAATCTCCCGCCGCCCCAGGAAGCGCTCGAGGCGGACTACAAGCGCGAACTCCTCAAGCGTTACGGCATCCGCTTTCACCATCTCTACACCATCACCAACATGCCCATCACCCGCTTCGCCAGCTATTTGAAGGTCAACGGCAAACTGGATTCCTATATGACCACCTTGCGTGAAGCCTACAACCCCGGGACGCTCCCCGGCCTGATGTGCCGAAACCTCATCAGCGTGGGATGGGACGGCGTACTGTATGATTGCGACTTCAACCAGATGCTCGACATGTCCCTCGGTAACGGGACGCCCCTGAAACTCTGGGACGTCGCGCCCGCCGAACTGCTGGGCCGGGAAATTTTGCTGGGCGACCATTGCTACGGCTGCACGGCGGGGGCCGGCTCCTCCTGCGGAGGTTCTCTGGCGTAGAGAGTGAAATCGCCGGGAAAATTTTCTGGTCTCTCTCCAGCTATCACGCTATGATTTCATCCACGCGGCTGCTTCGATAATTTCGAACACGCTGCGTTTCGGGACTTCGATGCGACGTGAATACGGAGTGAACTCCATTGTCTCGCCCGACGAGAGGAAACAGACAGCGACATAAGTGGTCGTGCCTATTGCTCACCCTGACCTTGTGCCTTGCGATTCTGAGCACTCCGGCTTCCATTGCCTGGGGTTCGAACCACGACATCGACAACGAGGAACAAGCGACCGAATCCATCGACCCGTTCGAGGACTTCAACCGCGCGGTCTTCGATTTCAACGAGGCGCTCGACGCCGTCATATTCCTTCCGCTCGCGAAGATATACCGGGCCATTTTTCCTAAACCCATCCGCGATACGTTCCGCAACTTCATGCGCAACCTGAACGCTCCCTTCATATTGGCGAACAACGTCCTCCAGGGGGAGGGAGAGCGCGTCGGTATGACCCTGAGCCGGTTTTTGATCAACACCACTCTGGGAGTGGGGGGATTATTCGACGTGGCGACAGGCTTGGGCGTACCGTATCACGACGAGGATTTCGGCCAGACTCTCGGCGTGTGGGGTGTAGAAGAAAGTGTATACCTCGTGCTGCCCATTCTGGGGCCATCGACGGTCCGGGACGGCCTGGGCAAGGTGGGAGACGCCTTCATCAACCCGCTCAATTACGCGGGCGCCGCCGGTGACGATGCGGAGAAAATTCTCTTCGGACACAGAGTAGACCTGGCGGACTTTCTTTTCGGGGTGAGGCTCCTGGAGGGCGTGGACACCCGCGAACGCCTCATCGAACCAATCGAACTGCTCAAGAAAGACCCCCTGGCCCTGGACTACTACACTCTGATTCGCAGCGTCTTCCTCCAGCGCCGCAAGAAAGAGATTTTGAACAAATAATCGACACGCCGGGCACACCACCATCTTCCCCGCCATGCACGGCGTGAAGGGTTTGTTGAAAAAGCCTGTTTCACAAGCGGGCGGACACACAGGTCCGCCCTGCCCCCTGCGGTCGTCCCTCCTCAGGACAGGCGCGGAGGTCTGCAAGAGGCCGTGCGGTTTTGCCCGTCATTCCGGCGAAAGCCGGAATCCATTTGCGGATGCGGGTAAATGAACGACGGCGTTTCATTCCCCGTCGATGCGCAAGAACCCTGACCAAAGGCAAAAGGCGTAAAAATGGATTCCGGCTTTCGCCGGAATGACGGTGGTTTTCCCGCATCGAGGGACTTTTTCAACAAGCCCGTGAAGAGGAAACCGGTGCTCTTTACCCCCCATCCTTGCCTTCGTAGACTTCGATGACGCGGGCGGCGTCGTCCTTGCCCCAGCCCGCATCCAGGGCGCGCTGGAACATCCTGCGGCCCGCCTTGACGATTTCAAGGTCGATTCCGTTTTCCCGCGCCAGATCTATCGCCATCCCCATGTCCTTCACGAAAATTTCCACCGCTCCCCTCGGCGCGAAGTCCCTCTCGAAGATCCTCGGCGCCGTCTGCTCGAGCATCGCTCCGCGTACGGAGCCTTTCCCCAGACAACGCATCATCGTTTCATGAGAAAGTCCGGCTCGCTCGCCGGTGAGGATCACCTCCGCCAGAAGCGCCACAGACGCGTTCACGAACAGGTTGGTCACGATTTTCATGGTGGCGCCCGTGCCGCTCTCGCCCGTGTAGTCGAAGCCGGCGGTGATAGGCTCGAATATGGGCCGGACGCGCTCGAAAACCTCCTTTTTTCCGCCCACCATCATCGTGATGGTTCTGTCCATCACCTTGGGGTGCGAACCCGAGATGGGACAATCGAGCATCTCGATCCCGTGCGCGCCGAGCCTGTTCGCGAGATCCGCCTGCCAGCCCGGAGGCATGGTGCTCATCTCGATATAGACGAGGCCGGCTCTTCCGGCGGAGATGACCCCGTTCTCCCCGAAGGCGTTCTCCTCGATGTGTTCGGGCTTGAGGAGAATCGAGCAGACGATATCAGCGCTCTCGGCCACCTCTCTCCCCGAGTCGAGCGGGCGTCCGCCGGCGTCCGCCAGCATCCGCTTGCGCTCCTCGTCCACGTCGAAGCCGCAGACCTCGTGGCCGTCTTCCAGCAGGACTTTCGATAAGGCCAGCCCCATCTTGCCCAGTCCGATATAACCGATCCGCTCACCCATCGCTCCCGCTCCTCCTTTGCATGATGTCGATCGTGGAATACGAGCCCTCTTGTATCACGCTCCGCCTGCGCTTGCACCGCTTTTCATGCGCGGGAGAATGCTGCAAAATGGGGGGGCCGTGATTTTTCTTGTCCGGAGGTTCTTTTGGAAATTCTTGCTCCCGTCATCATCGTGGGATGCATCACCTACGACATCGGTTCGGTCTCCGCCGCCTGGTTCGCCGCCAAGGCGCGGGGCATCGACTTGCGAATGTACGGAAGCGGACAACTCGATTTCGCGAACGCCTGGATGGTGCTGGGAGATCGCGTGGGCGCGCTGGTGTTCATCGCCGACCTCCTGAAAGCGCAACTGGCGCTGGGCTTCGCCTGGTGGATGAGCGATTCTCCGTGGATCGCCGCCCTGGCCTGCGTCTGCGTGGTGCTCGGCGAGATACTGCCGGTCTTTCACGGGTTTTGGGGCGGACGCGGAACGGCGACGACGTCGGGCGCGCTGCTCGGCGTGTCGCCGCTCACCCTGGTGATCTGCGCCACCGTCGCGCTGCTCATCTCCGCACTGACCGGCAGGCGCGACCACGCGGAACTCATCGCCATCCTGCTGATGCCGGGCGTCGCCGTTTTCGTGGGCAAGGGAGACGTTCCCCTGATGGTCCTCACCGTCATCATCGCCGCCATGCTGCTCTATAAGCGCAAAGAGTTGGTAGACGAACTGCTCGGCAAGGGGAAAGACGAAAACTAGGCAAACGACTCTTCATCCTCAGGGTTTCAGCACCACCTTGATGGCCGCGTCCGGCTTATCCTGTATGGCGAACGCCTCGGGCGCATCATCGAGGTCGAGGACATGGGAAATCAAGGGCCCGCGCCGGACCTTGCCGCTTTCGACCAGCTCGATGGCGCGGCGGTAGTCTTCCCCGGTCCAGGTCCAGGACCCATGGATGGCGACGTGCTTGCGAACCACCTGGTTGAAATCCAGATCCGCAGGGCTCTCGAACAGGGCGACAAACACCAAACGACCGTAATCCTGCTTCAGCATGAGCAGGCCCTGGTTCGGCGAAGACGGCGCGCCGGCGCAGTCAATCACCAGATCGGCGTTGCCGCCGCGTACGCCGAAACGCTCCACCGGCCGGGCGCCGCCCGTGAGTTCAATCACGGCTTCCACCGGGTCGGTTTCGGTCAGGTTGACGGTGGCGTCGGCGCCGAGGCGCCTGGCCATGTCCAGGCGGCGTTCGGAAGCGTCCACGGCGATGACGCGGCAGTCGACGCTCGCCCGGATGGCCTGGACGCAGCCTAAGCCGATAATGCCTGCGCCCAGCACGACCACCGTCTCACCGGCCGCGGGCTGTCCCAGGGACACGCCGTGCAGGGAGGTGGCCAGCGGTTCAAGCGTCGCGCCCTCCTCGAAGCTGACGGACTCCGGCAGGACGTGCGGGCTGCGCTCGGTTACGCGAACCGGCACGTACTCGGCGAAGCCGCCGTGTCCCAGTCCGGTGATGCGGTCCCCGACTCTGAAGCCACTGACCTTCTCACCCACCTCGACGATTTCACCGCTCAGCTCATGACCCATAACGCGGCGTTTGTCGTCAATCCGTCGCCCCAGCACCTCGAACATGCCGAGGCGGTACATGTGCAGATCGGACCCGCAAATGCCGCACGCCCGCACTCGCACCAAAACGTCATTATCGCCGGCGCCCGGCCGATCCACCTGCTCCACGCGGATGTCCCGCGGTCCGTGATAAACGGCTGCTTTCATTCGCATGCGTCGTCCCCTTTACGTCAACTGCGCCGGGTCTCCTGTATCAGCGAATCATGCGGGCGGCCCGGCGCGGGAAAAGAATACAACCAGGCGACCGACCCTTGCAGGGGTAGTTGAAAAAGCCCTTGCGGGTCGAGCCAAAACTTTCTCCCCTTGCAGAACGCCCAATAACCACTCCCCCTTGAGGGGGTTGTTGAAAAACACCTCCTCAAGAGGGATTGCCTGCAGCGCAATCGCCGCCCCGGCGCGTTATTTCTCCCTCCTCCAGAGCAACCCGCCGCTCCGCCTCACCCTGAGTAGCGGCGAAGCCGCGTATCGAAGGGCGAAGTTCGCGACTGCGGGGGTCAAACACGACTGAGTAGGGGCTTGTTGAAAAAGTCCCTGAGAGGATAAAGGCAACCCTCTTGAAAGGGAAACCCCATAAACTCACCCCCCCTTACCCCCCGTTGTCAGGGGGGTAAAAAAAGGCGATGCGCCCCCGCCGGGCAGAGTGGGCTTTGCTTTTTCTTGCCCCCCTGACAAGAGGGGGTAGGTTTTCCAGTCGATAGGGGCTCCCCTCTACTCCCTGAAAAGGGACTTTTTCAACATCCCCTCACAGCGCGGGACGCCGGTTCCGCAGCTCGGGCGTCGCCATCTCATAGGCGTGGACCGCGCGCAGCACCTCCGCCTCCTCCCAGGGACGGCCTATCACCTGAAGCGACAGGGGCATGCCCTCATTCTCCGAGAACCCGGTGGGAACCACCGCCGCCGGGAATCCCGTCAGGTTCTGGTGGGTGAGGAACGGCATGGTGAGGGCCAGGGAGTAACCCACTTCCTCGCCGTTGATCACGGCCTTCAAGTCGTCGAGCCGCGGGGCGATGCACGGCAGGGCGAGCGTCAGGATGACGTCCACCCGATCGAAGAGGCTCAAGACCTTGCGCCGCAGCGCCTCCCGCTCGCGCCCCGCGCGGATGTACTCGTCGAGATCGGCGCCCGCGAGACTCGCCTCTACCCGCTCGCGCGTGGAGGGGCCGTAGCCGCCCGGGTCCTGCTCATAGAGCGGCCTGTGGAACTCGGCGAACTCGCACTGGATGATGACGCGGTTCACAGCCATCAGGCGCTCCGCGTCGTCGAAGGGCAGTGTCTCGACCCGCGCCCCCGACTCCCGGAAAACGCCGACGGCACGCTCGAAGGCCCCCACCACCTCCGCGTCCGCCTCGAATCCGCCCGAAAGACCGGGGCAAAGACCCACCCGCAGACCCTCGGCACCTTCATCGAGCCGGGCGCAGAAGTCGGGGACAGGCATGTCGCGGCTGTAGGGGTCTTGCGCGTCGTAGCCCGCCATCCCCTGGAGGAAGATAGCGGCGTCTTGTGCTGTGCGGGCTATCGGCCCCACGTGGTCGTAGCTCAGGCAGTTGGGACACACGCCGCGCAGGCTCACCCGCCCGTGGGTGGGCTTGAGCCCCACGAGCCCGCAAAGCGCCGAAGGCCCGCGGATGGAACTGCCCGTGTCCGTTCCGATGGCCGCCGGGCAAAGGCCCGCCGCGACCGAAGCGGCCGAGCCCGTGCTGGAGCCTCCCGTCATGCGCCCGGTGTCCCACGGGTTGCGCGCCGTACCGAAGTGGACGTTTTCGCTCAGAGGACCTGAGGCGAACTCCTGTGTATGGCACTTGCCCAGCAGAATCGCGCCGGCGCGCTTTAAGCGCGCGACGCACGCCGCGTCATGCTCGGGCACATTGTCCCGAAAAAAGCTCGACCCGCGCGTCGTCCGCACGCCCGCCGTGTCGATGATGTCCTTGACCCCGTAAGGAACCCCGTGCAGAGGGCCCAGCCTGCGGCCTGCGGCGATCTCCTCCTGCGCGCGCTTCGCCTCGGCCAGCGCGGCCTCTCCCGTCACTTCGAGAAAGCCCATGATAACGGGATTGAGTGAATCGATGCGGCGCAGGTGCACCTCGACCACCTCGACGGGAGAGAGTTCCCCCTCCCCGATTCTCCCTGAAAGCTCGTGAAGCTCAAGCCGGCAAATATCATCTGCGCTCATGGCATATTCTCCCCCGAAAACGCGCTCCGCCCACCGGCCATGGATGCGAAACCCAACTGCCGGGAATCGCCTCCTGCGCCGGGCCGAGGCGCACGGTTTCTGATTTTTCGCAAAATAGTATTAAAGACTATACCTTTGCACATTAACACGTTCATGCTATAGTACGGAGCATACATTTCATACCATATCCCATACCCCTCTCCGGGAAGGGGGATGCAGCACGTGTTATTGCTGCTGCAGGCCTTCCCATTATCGCGCCGGGTCATACACGCAGGAGGCGTGCAAATGACTTTCTGGCTCACCCAGATATTCAACGGCATCTCCTACGGCGCCATCGTCTTCCTGCTGGCCATGGGCCTCTCCCTGATATTCGGCGTCATGAAGGTCATCAACGTCACGCACGGGACCTATTTCCTGGTGGGCGCCTACTTCGGGCTCACGACCCTCAAGCAGACGGGGAATTTTTTCCTCGCCATCCTTATCGGCGGAATCGCGATCGCCATCATGGGCATCGTGATCGAGCGCGTCTTCCTGCGCCGCCTTCAGGGAAACGACCTGGGCCAGGTGCTCATCACCATGGGCTTCGTTCTCGTTCTCCAGGATGCGATCCTCGTCATCTGGGGGCCCGACCCCGTCAGCATGGATGCGCCGAAGTTCCTGGCCAGCACGGGACGGATCGGGGGGTTCTCCTTCCCGATGTACAGGTTGTTCCTCATCGTATTCGCCGCGGTAACGGCGGTAGCGCTGTGGTTCTTCGAGAGCAGGACCAAAGTCGGCTCCTCGGTGAGAGCCGCCGTCGACGACGTGGAGATGGCGGGCGGGATGGGGGTGAACGTGCCCGTCGTGTTCAGCCTGGTCTTCGGACTCGGCTCGTTCCTGGCCGGCATGAGCGGCGTCCTGGCGGCGCCCTGGCTCGGCATCCAGGCGGGGCTTGATTTCGAGATCCTCCCCTTCGCCTTCGTCGCCATCATCGTGGGCGGCATGGGCAGCCTCAAGGGCGCGGTCGTCGCCAGTCTCCTCGTCGGCATCATCGACAATCTGGGGAAAACCTTCTTTCCCGAATTCGCGTATTTCACCCTGTTCCTGCCGATGGCCGTCATTCTCGCCATTCGTCCCTCCGGGCTGTTCGGGAGAGCGATGTGAGGGGGGAACTTCTGGCCACCCGAGGCCGAGTGATTGCGATTGCCGCCGTCCTGGTTTTCGCGAGCGTATCGCCGCTGTTCGTGGATGAGTTCTCCGTGCTCGTCCTGAACCAGTGCCTGATCTGGGGGGTTCTCGCTTTAAGCCTCGACCTGATGCTGGGCTACACGGGCATGGCCTCTCTGGGCCATGCGGCCTATTTCGGCACGGGCGCCTATGCGACGGCCATCATGTCGGCGACCTACGGCGCTTCGTTCGGCGAGGCGTTCCTCGTCGCGCTCATCGCCGCGGCGGTGGTAACGGCCATCTGCGCGCTCGTCGCGCTGCGGGCGTCTGACGTGTATTTCCTGATGATCACGTTCGCTCTGGCCATGCTCATCTGGGGACTCGCCTACCGCTGGGACTCGATGACCGGCGGCGAAAACGGCATCGCAGGCATCGACCGCCCGTTAATCATGGAAGATACGATCACCTACTACTATTTCACCCTCGTCGTGGCCGCGGGCGTATTCCTGTTCTTCTCCGTACTCGTTCACTCTTGCTTCGGGAAGACGATGGTGGGGATCCGCGAGAGCGAATCGCGCATGCGCGCCCTGGGCTACAACGTATGGCTCCACAAGTTCATCATCTACATGATCTCAGGGATTTTCAGCGGCCTCGCCGGTTTTCTCTGGGTCTACTACAACAGCTACGTCGCTCCGACCGACGTCGAACTGGTGACCTCGTTCAACGCCCTGCTGATGGTCTCGCTGGGAGGACCGGGCACGCTGGCCGGCCCCCTCCTGGGCTCCACCATATTCGTCATTCTCGACAACTCCGTGAACATGTTCACCGAACGCTCGCTGACCGTCGTGGGCTGCATCTACATCGTGGTGGTTCTCTTCGCGCCCGAGGGCATCATGGGCTTCATCAAGCAACTGAGAACGAAGGTCGGCGAAACGGACAACGGATGATCGGCCCACGCCAGGGCCGTCATCGTCTATAAGAGGAGGAATTCCCATGATTCGAAAACGCATCGTTTTTCTCGTCGTTCCCCTCGCATTCACACTCGCCGCGCTCCTGGCCGCCGGTCCTGCGCTCGCGGCGAAGGGGCCCATCAAAATCGGGCTGCTCACCTCCAAGAAGGGCGTTCTCGCCAAGCACGGCTCGGACCAGATGAACGCACTCAAGGTGTTCCGCGAGAAGTTCGGGGACAAGGTCGCCGGCCGCGATGTGAAATTCTTCATCGAGGACAACGAGAGCAAGGTCGCCCTGGCCGTGACCCGGGTGCGCAAGATGCTCACGCGGGACAAGGTCCACATCGCGATGGGCGGTCTTTTCGGTTCGACCGGCTACGCGATTGCGCCGCTGGCCGACAGGTACAAGACCCCGATCCTCATCTGGTCGTGTCCCGACGACATCTCCAAGCGCAAGCGCAAGAAATACGCGATCACGTATTTCTCCTGCAGCCAGCCCATGCACGCATTCGCCCACTGGGTACGGACGGCGATGCCGAACATCAAGAAGGTGATCACCATCGGCCCCGACTACGCCTTCGGCTACGAATCGACGGGCGGCTTCCAGCAGGTGTTCGAGGACATGGGCGGCAAGGTGATCCAGAAGATGTACATGCCCATCAACACGGTGGATTACGGACCCTACATCGGCAAGCTCAGGAAGGACGCCGACGCACTGTTCCTCACCCTGGCGGCGGCGCAGGGCCTGCGGCTTCCGAAACAGCTCAAGGAAGCGGGTCTGGCGAACAAGTACGTGATCCTGGGCAACGGGACGAACACGGACGAATTCGTCATCGACGCACAGGGGGATGAAGTGCTCGGCTGGATTTCGGCCCTGATCTACAGCGCCGACATCCAGACCAAGGACAACCAGGATTTCGTCAAGGCGTTCGTAAAACACGCCAAGAAAGACCCCGGCTACTACGCCGAAGGGTATTACGGCGGACTCCGGCTCATATACAAGGCGATCGAGGTCGTGAACGGCAACGTGGAGGACAAGGACAAATTCTTCGCCGCGCTCAAGAACCTCAAGGTGGCCAAAGGCATGCCGGCGGGACCGAGGGCGTCCGACGGCCACGGGACGTTCAAGATGAACGTCTACGTCCGCATGGTCATGAAGGATGAAACCGGCAAGAAGAGAAACAAGGTCCTGGCGGTCATCCCGAACGTGAGCCAGTTCTGGAATTACAAGCCGGACGAGTTCATGAAGAAGCCGCCCTACAGCAGGGATTATCCCCCGTGCAAGAATTGCGCGAAGTAGCGGCCGGCTGAGTAACTGAACAAGGGCCATCGCGCGCGGATGGGAATTTTTCCATCACCCGCGCGCGGTGGTCCCCGCATCTCCGCTTGTGTGGTCTGAACGCGAAGGAGGAGGTTGGTCTTGGAGCAGGAAGCACATCAGGGTTCGAACGGGTCCGCCGCGTGTCTGAAGGTAGAGGGGCTAGGTAAGCATTTCGGCGGCCTCGTCGCGGTCAACAACGTCGACCTCGTGGTGGAGAACGGCGAACGCCGGGGCATCATCGGCCCGAACGGCGCAGGGAAGACCACGTTCTTCAACATGATCGCGGGGGAACTCGATCCGACGCACGGCAAGGTCCATCTCTACGGGGAGGACATCACGCGGCTGCCGACCCACCAGCGGACCCATCTCGGCATGGCGCGAACCTTCCAGATCACCAACCTGTTCCCCAACCTGTCCGTGCTGGACAACGTCCTGCTGGCGGCGCAGGCCCTGGAGAAATCCAAGTTCTCGATGCTCCGCACCATCAAGAGCCACCGGCACATTTACCAGAAAGCCGAGGAGATGATGGGGAAACTGAATCTGTGGGACATGAAAAACCTCATTGTGAAGGACCTCTCCCACGGCTACCAAAGACAAATCGAAATCGCCCTCGCCCTGGTCGAGAACCCGAAGGTGCTGCTCCTGGACGAACCCACCGCCGGGCTCTCGCCCGCCGAATCCGCCGAGGTGGTCTCCCTGCTCAAGGAACTCGACGCGGAAATGACGATGCTCATCATCGAGCACGACATGGACGTCGCCTTCGAGTTGGTGGACAAGCTGATGGTCATGCACGAGGGGGAAGTCATCGCCGACGGCCCGAAAGAAGAGGTCCGCGCGAACCAGACCGTTCAGGAGATATACTTAGGCCATGACTGACAACGGCCCGATGCTGAAAGTGGACGACATCCACACCTATTACGGGGACAGCTACGTCCTCCAGGGGCTCTCCCTCGAAATCGCCGAGGGCCAGGTGATGGCCGTCCTGGGCCGAAACGGCATGGGCAAGACCACGCTCATCCGCTCCATCATCGGGTTCACCAAGCCGCGCACGGGGAAAATCTCCTTCGACGGCGCGGACATCACGGCGCTGCAGCCGCACGAGATCGTGAGCCTCGGCGTGGCGCTCGTGCCGCAGGGGCGGCGGATATTCCCCTCGCTCACCGTGATGGAAAACCTCCTGCTCGGGGAAAAGGAAGGCGCCGCCGGGAGCGGCGAAGAACCCTGGGACACGGACCGGGTGCTTACCCTCTTCCCGCGCTTAAAGGAACGCCTGCGCAACATGGGCAATCAGCTGAGCGGCGGGGAGCAGCAGATGCTGGCCTTCGCCCGCTCGTTGATGACGAACCCGAAGATGCTCCTGCTGGATGAACCCACCGAGGGGCTCGCGCCCCTGCTGGTTCGCGCGATGGGGGAAACCCTTTCGAAACTAAAAGAGAGCAGACTCGCCATCCTGCTGGTCGAGCAGAATATGAAGTTCGCGCTCGCCGCCTGCGATTACGTTCACGTTCTCAACCGGGGCCGCGTGGTTCATTCCTCCACGCCGGATGAACTCGCCGCGAACGAGGAAATCAAATCCCGCTTCCTGGGCGTCTGATCGCAGAACGAACCCGCCTCGCGCCTCCAGTAGAACCAGGAAAAATCAACCCCCCGATCCGGCGGACGCCGGGAGCGCTTCTTCTTTTTCTTCAGTTGCGCCCTCTTTCGCCCACCAGCACTCGTTCATGAACTCGGCAAAGGCTTGCTTGTCGATCACGGCGGATTTGGTGAACAGGGTCATCTGGTCATCGCCTTCGAGGTCGGTCTCGAGCGCGTCGGTGAAGCGGTTCCACATGTTGAAATAGCCCGACACCAGCGTCGCCTCCACAAGCTGTGCGTGATCGTAGTGCTTCTTCATGTTCTCAAGTGCCTCGGGGTTTCGGGCGAAGGTGTATTTGGTGAGGTGATACGCCCAGGCGATAGCCGCCTTCTCGGCGTCGGTGAACAGATTTGATTCCTGATAGGTGTCGTCCCTCACGGCGTCGATTTGCTCATCCGAGAGCCCGCACGCTCGACCGAACGTGACGTTGTGGGCCGTTCAGTACTTACACCCGTTTTCCATCGAGGTCTTCAAGATCAAGAGCGCCTTCGTCTTCGCATCCAGCACGTCGGTGATCTCCGCCCGGCACAGCGAGATCAGAAAGCCGAACAGCGGCTGAAGCATCCTCGGGCTGGCCGAACTCACCCGGATGGCGTTCGCCACGCGGCCGAACATCTTTCGGCTCGCGTCGAACACCACGGTGGCCTCGGGGCCGGCCTCTTCATCGCTCAGAATCGGTAGTTGCGCCATCAAATTCTCCTTCCCTTATGGGTATTAAGACTCAGTTCACGGGCGGCCAGAGGCGGCGGCCCACGCTCGGGCTGCCGGGCGCGTGGATGAGCGATCTCACCACCCGGCCCGACCATCCGCTCTCGTCGAGCGAGAGGCTCTCGTGCTTCTGGAAGCCCTCCTCCCTCGCCTCGATCGAGGTGAACTCATACATGATCGAATGCTTGGCCCATCCCGCGGCGGAGAGCAGCTTTCTCGCGCCGATGCAGCCGGGCATCCCCTCCATGAATTTCAGGCGGTACTGCGCGTACCACGCGCCAAGGTCATGTTCCGCTTCCGCGTCCCGGGAGATAAACTGCCCCATCTGAATCGCGGGTCCGGGCGTGATGCCGGGGCCTCTCGCGGCGACGTCGGGGCCGTCGACGCGCGCCTCCTCGCTGAATATACACTCGCGATACCCTGTGCGGAGACCCAGCATGGCGTTGGTCTCCTCATCGTGTTCTTTTTCAATGTCCGCGAGCGTGGGGTCGAAAAACACATGGGGCGAGACCGCCCCGAACAGGAGGACGTACCCCGTGCCGCCGGGAAGCGCATCGGGTGCGGCGTAGGTGAGGGC
Organism: Nitrospinota bacterium; assembly: GCA_026706735.1. GTDB lineage: Bacteria > UBA8248 > UBA8248 > UBA8248 > UBA8248 > Bin107. The sequence continues at coordinate 17,625 of JAPOYD010000013.1, forward strand.
CGTGTTCTTCACCTGCTCCATCTGCGCCCCCTCGCCGGCTACCTCATAATGCGCCGCCCACAGAAAACCCGCCCGCCCCCGCATGGCGGGCAGGTGACGCCCGTGCAGCCAGGCGCAATAGTCTTCTTTTTTATCTTCGGGCAGGTCGTACCAGGACGCCCAGATTCCTCGATCCATTACATGACTCCATTCATAAGGTTGGGGAGACGCTACTGCACGAAGGTCGTGCCCGCCTTGTCCTGGTGGGAGCAGTTCCCGTAGGTGGCGATGAGCTCTGCGGGCTCGGTCTCGCTCGGGTTCTCCTGCCCGTGCGGCTCGCCCGCGGGCGCGTAGCAGAAATGCCCCGCCTCGACGAGAATTTTTTCGGGGTTTTCCGGGTCACCGCAATAGACGTAAATCGGCCCCTTGTTCACATAGAACACCGCGTCGCACGTGTGGGTGTGCATCTTGTTCTTCCCGCCGGGGGGGATGATGGTGCGCTGCATGGTCATGACCCTGGTGTCCGTCGTCTCGTCGTTCACCCCCCACATGATGGAATAGGGAGGCTCGTAGGCGTTGTCCTTGTCCACGCTCATGGAATTGATGATTTTCACAGAAATGATCTCCTTGAATCCGCACACCGCGGGGGCGGCGGCGCTCCTCCGGGAGGAGGGAATGAAAGTTTGCTCCGGCCAGCCGATTGGTGGAATAATACGCAAATCCATCGAACGACACCACTTCATCGGGCGATGCGAAACGCCTCCGGGTCGGCGGAAGAAAACGACCCTATGAGACAGGACGGCCTATGTCTGCGGACAACGAACCGACGAACGCGCCAAGCCCCATGATGCTGCGCCTGGAAATCTGCCTGGCCGCGGCGTTGATGCTCCTCGCGGCGGGCCTCGCCTTGTTCATGCCCTACTTAATCGCCTCGGGCGGCATCTCCGCCGCGCAGGATTTCCTCCGCCTCACGCCCGTATTCTTTCCGAGGCTCGCCTTCACCGTGCTCGCCGCCCTGTGCGCTTTCTATCTGCTGAACGCCTGGCGGGAGGGGCGCTATGTGCGATCCGCCGAGAACCCGGACGAGGTGGTTCGCTTCCAGCGCGGGGTGCTGATGATCGTCATCGTCGCCGCATATTCCCTCCTCGTGTCGGCGCTGGGCTACGGCCTCTCCACGCTTTTGATGGCGGCGGCGGTCATCTGGTATCTGGGCATCCGGCAGATATGGATCATCGCGCCCGTGGCCGTCCTCATGCCCATCGTCGTGCGCTTCATCTTCGAGAGGCTGCTGCTCATCTCGCTGCCGAGGAGCGACTACGAGGCCATCGCCGTCGTCGAGGACGCGATCATGAAGTTTCTCTCCGGCCTCTTTCTCGGGAAATAGGGAGACCCGGTCTTGCTCGACGCCTTCCTCCAGGCCTTCGCCCTCCTGATGCGCGTGGACACCTATCTCTACATCTGTGCGGGTCTGACCATCGGCATGTTCGTGGGCGCGATGCCGGGCCTCACCACCATCCTCGCCATGTCGGTGCTCCTGCCGATTTCCTTCAAGCTCGAACCCATGCTGGGCATCCCGTTCCTGATCGGCATCTACAAGGGCGGCATCTACGGGGGCAGCATCCCGGCGATTCTGGTCGGCATTCCGGGTACTGGCGCATCCATCGCCACGACTTTCGACGGTCCTGCGCTCACGCGCAAGGGCGAAGGGCGAAAGGCGCTCGAGATGGCGCTGTTCTCCTCCACCATCGCCGATACGTTATCGGACATCTTCACCCTGGCGCTCATCGGCCCCATCGCCATCATCACGCTGCTGATCGGCCCGCCCGAGGTGTTCGCCGTCATCATCTTCTCACTCGTGCTCATCGCGAGCGTGTCGAGCGATTCTGGCTTAAAAGGAGCCATCGCCGCCTGCATCGGCATGGGGCTGGGCTTCATCGGCACCGACGCCACCACCGGCGCCACGCGGATGACGTTCGGCCTCGAAGCCCTGAGCGGAGGCATCCCCCTCATCCCGCTGGCGATCGGCATCTTCGCGATGCCCGAAGTGCTGGAAGCCGTCGAAACGCGCACCGTGCGCTTCATCAGCGAGCACGTGGACCTCGCCAAGGCGGGAGAACGCCTGCGCTGGCGCGAGTTCAAGGCGTCTATACGCTCCATCCTGCGCTCGACCGCCATCGGCACGGGCATCGGCATGGTGCCGGGCGTGGGACAGGTGGTGGCCGCCTTCATCGGCTACAGCGCGGCGAAGCGCGCGTCCAAAAACCCGGAGAACTTCGGCAAGGGGGAGCTCGACGGCGTCGCCGCGCCCGAGGCCGCGAACAACGCCGTGAACGGTCCCACGCTGGTTCCCCTGCTGACGCTGGGCATTCCGGGCGACAACGTGACGGCCATTCTGCTGGGCGCGTTCGTGGCTCACGGCATGCGGCCCGGACCCCAGATATTCCAGGAACAGGGCGCGCTCATGTACGCGCTCATCCTCACCATGGTGCTGGCGAACGTGCTGTTTTTCTTCCTGGGCTACGTGCTGCTCAAGCCCTTCGCCCGCGCCATTCAGTTCAAAAAGGCGTATCTCATCCCCGTCATCGTCGCGCTCGCCTTCGTGGGCACGCTCTCCACGGGGGCGAACACCGACGTGATCCTGATGGTCATCATCGGCGTATGCGCCTATATTCTAAGAAAGTTCAAGTTCGACCTGGCGCCTCTCATCATCGCTTTTGTGCTGGCCGAGCCGATAGAGTATCGTTTGAGCCAGTCGATGCTCTACGCAAAGGGGGCCCCGTTGTCGTACCTGTTCATACAAAGGCCGATAGCGTCCGCCTTCCTGGTGGCGGCGCTGGTTTGGATTGCATATCTCATTCTTCGCCCGATGTGGCAGCGCACCAAGGGGTCCGCCGCCTCATGAGGGCACATTCATCAAAGGAGACCATCATGAAAAAACGCTTCTTCGTCATCTTGGCCGCGCTGGCCCTCGTCGTCGCGCTGGGTATGCCTTCCGCGAGCACGGCGGCCTATCCGGATCGGCCCATCACGCTCGTCCTGCCCGTGGGCGCGGGCGGCAGCCACGACCTCCACGCGCGCGGCATCACCAGCATCATCGCCGACATTCTCGGCCAGCCCATGGTCGTGAAGCTCGTGCCCGGCGGCGCGGGCATGAAGGGCACCGGCTTCGTCGCAAAGGCCAAGCCGGACGGCTACACCCTGCTCTTCACCCACAACGGCTTCGACCAGCTCGTGCCGCAGACCCGCAAGGTGCCCTTCAACACGCTGCGCGATTTCTCGGCCGTCGCCAAGATCAACCACGGACAGCCGGTGTTCTTCTCGCTCGCGAACAGGCCGTGGAAGAACATGAAGGAATTCGTTGCCTACGCCAAGAAAAACCCCGGCAAGGTCAACTGGGGCCACAGCGGCGTCTGGGGCGCGGGCCACGTGCCCTCCATGCAGTTCGTGCGCGCGGCTGGCATCAAGGTGAACTTCATCCCGCATAAAGGCGGCGGCCCCGCATTGCGCGCCGTCCTCTCCGGCCAGGACGACGTGGGCATCGCCTTCCCGACCCAGCTTCGCCCCCACAAGAAGGCCGGTAAGGTCACCGTGCTCGCCCTCACCGGCGATATGCGCCTCTCGAAGGACCCGGACTTCAAGGAAGTCCCGACCACGACGGAACTCGGCTACAAGGGCGTGGGCTTCACGATGGACCGTATCTTCATGGCGCCATCCAAGACGCCCGCCGACAGGCTGAAGAAGCTCCGTGACGCATTCGAGAAACTCACGAAGAACAAGTCGTTCAAGCGCTTCATGCGCAGCATCGGCGAGAACGTGGTGTTCGTGAGCGGCGCGGACTATGAAAAAACCAGAAAGCCGAACTTCGACGGCTACACGAAACTCATCAAGGCCATGACGATGCAGAAATACGCTGACAGGGCCCGGCATCACCGGACCGGAGCGGGC
>JAPOYD010000013.1:21558-30720 GCA_026706735.1 Nitrospinota bacterium
TTCAATAAGGCCACTTCTAGAGGAAAAGAATCTGACTGATGTAATCCACTCGCCTAATAGGTTTACAGGGCCAGGCATCACCGGGGGTGAGCGGCGGTTGCTGAAACAAGCGCCGCTCACCCCCTTTGTTTTTGAAAAACACGACAAAATCCCTCCTCCATCGGTCAGCGGTAGGGGCGGTTCGCGAACCGCCCCTACAGGCTTTTCAGGGAGTAGAGGGGACGCCCCTTTCGACTGGAAAGGCAACCCCCTACCCCCCCTTAACAGGGGGGTAGAAGCAAAACCCCCTGCCCGGAGCCCCCCCCCTGATAAAGGGTTGTTGAATAACCTTGTTTCGGTAGCAGCGGTATGGAGGTTCACGTGGCGTGGGAGGACGCGATGGTTTTGTAGGGACAGGCCTCCGTGCCTGTCCTGCCCTCCGTGGTTGTCCTGCGTCTTCATCGGGGCGAAGGTCTCCATCAGGACAGGCACGGAGGCCTGTCCCTACGGTGAACAATTCGATGATCGGGATTCTTTCCCTCCTCGGGGGGGACTTTTTCAACAGCCCCTCGTCAGGGGGTTTTTAACGACCATATTCCCGACCCCCGTCGCCGCTTGGCGAAATAAAAACTCCAAGCTATATTTCCCCCGAACAAGGGATGAGCAGTTACTCCCACTCTTCTAAAACATCCACGCGCAGGGAGGCTCCTGTTTTGGCAGACATCATCACAGGCATGATCAAACGCTACGCGGCAGACGACCGCTTCACGCCCGAACCCGACCCTTCGGGCCGCTCCATCCGGCTCGTGATGAACGACGTCTGCTGGTTCGAGTTCGTGAAGAACGAGGCTGAAGGCAAAATCCGCATCAGCTTCGCCACCAGAGACCGCTACATGAACGAGGACATCGAACTCGCCATCCTCGACAGCAAGGACCCGATCGACGATTTCGTCTACGACGGCATGGAGGAAGCGGGCGAGGAGGAAGAGCACAAGGTGGAGCACTACCACGACGGCGTGTTCCGCTACGCCATCGACCTGCCCCTCGATAAGCCGGGGGTGGACGAGCAGGCGGCGCGGGTGCTCGACGGGCTGTTCTACACGTTCGAGGAGTTCGCCGAAGGCGACGACTAGCTAGGGGTTATCCCCCAGCACCTGCACTTCCACCCGCCTGCTTCTCGGTCGGTTGTCGAAATCGACGAGGACAACCTGCTGCCACGTGCCCGTGACGAGCGCGCCTCCCCGGACGGGAAGAGCGAGGCTCGGCCCCAGCAGGGCGGCGCGGACGTGGGAGAAGCCGTTCCCGTCCCCCCAGCGCGCATCGTGCGCATAGGCGATGCCCTCGGGCGCGAGGCGGGCGACCGCGTCTTTCAGGTCCGAGACGGCTCCGGGTTCATACTCTATCGTTGTGAGGCCCGCCGTCGAGCCGGGCGTGAAGGCGAGGACGATCCCGCTCCCAACCCCGCTCGCCGAAACGACGCGCTCCACCTGCGGGGTGATGTCCAGAACGTCCGTAAACCCTTTCGTCTCGAACACGAAGCCCTCTTCGAACGCCACGGGGACCCCTCCTCGGTTTATGATTATTCAAGAAACAGACGAAAAAAAGCGGCCCCCGTTCGAGAGCCGCCTTTTCGGTTCGCTTTTCTTGTTCTAGCCGCGCTCGGCAATCGGCGTGTATTGCGACTCCAGGTCGCCGATGTAGACCGCGCGGGGCCGGAAGAGCCGGTTCTCGGGCAGGTACTCGAGAATGCGCGCCGACCACCCGGCGATGCGCGGCACGGCGAAGATGGGCGTGAACATGTCCGTGTCGATGCCCATGGCGTCGTAGATGATCCCGGAGAAGAAATCGACGTTGGGGAAGATGCCCTTGCCCCCTAAGTCCGCCACCACGAGGGCTTCGAGCTTTTTCGCGATCTCGTAGAGATGGCTCGTGCCGGCGCGCTCGGCAAACTCCCTGGCGATGGGGTCGAACAGGCGCGCCCTCGGGTCGTAGGCCTTGTAGACGCGGTGTCCGAAGCCCATCACCTTCACCTTCTTCTCCTTCGCCGCCGCGAACCAGTCTTCCGTCGTGGCGGGGTCCCCGATCTCCTGGAACGTGCGCAGCGTGGCCTCGTTCGCGCCGCCGTGCAATGGCCCCTTGAGCGAGCCGATCCCGGCGACGATGGAGCTGTAGAAATCCGTCAAGGAGCTGTTCGTGACCATCGAGGAGAAGGTGGAGGCGTTCATGCCGTGTTCGGCGTGGATGATGAGGGCCATGTCCATCACCTCCACGGTGCGGGCGTCGGGCGTCTCGCCCGTCATCATGCGAAGAAAATCCTCGGAGAGTCCCTTCGTGACGTCGGGCTCGATGAGGAATTCGCCCCTCCTCGCCCGCTGGATGGCCGCCACGAGGGTGGGAAACTGCGCCGTGAGCGTGAGGGCGATGTCGTAATCGTTCTCCACCGTCACCTCGAATTCCCTGGGGTTCAGGCAGCCGAGCAGGGAGACGGCTGTGCGCAGCGTGCTCATGGGGTGGCATTTATTGGCGATCTGTACGATCAGGTCTTTCGCTTCCTGGGGGATGCTGCGGCGCAAGGCCAGATCCGCGTTGAAGAGGTCAAGTTCCGCCTGGGTGGGCAGATTTCCGTTCAGCAGCAGGTAGGCCGTTTCCTCATATCCCCCGCCGCCCGCGCAGAGGTCGTCGATGCTGTATCCGCGATAGATGAGCTTGCCGTTCGCTCCATCCACGTAGCTGATGGCGCTCTCGTTCGTGATGGCCCCCTCGAGACCCTTCTTGAATTCCACGCTGCCAACGAATTGGCGGGGTTTTTCTTCAGCCATGGGCGTCTCCAAGCACAAGATGATGAATCGGCTCCAGAAATACTTTGATTATCAGCGGGTTACGCCATCCGGGACACCCGGCAGGAAACCGCCGTCAATAAAGTATACTGTATACAATTTAATATTTAACACTTATAAGTACACTATACAAAGATTCCATCCCGCCATGCAAACCGGGTTTTCGGAATGAGTCATGCCGGGGCCATCCTTGACAGCCCTCGCGGGGAACCCTAGATACTTTCTCCAACAGACTTTGGCTCGTCCGAAATAAAGGAAGCCGGATCCCCCCGCACAGGAAACCAGAACCATGGCCCGACTGACCGATTACAAGGTACTGACGTTCGACTGCTACGGCACCCTCATCGACTGGGAGTGCGGCATCTGGGACGCGCTGCAGCCGCTCATCATGGGAGGCGGCGACTCAGGCGTGACGCGCGAGGCCGCGCTCTCAGCTTTCGCGAAGTGGGAGGCCCATCACGAGCACGCCTCGCCCGGGCTCCGCTATCCCGACCTCCTGGCGCTTGTGCACCGGAGCATGGCGGAGAACCTGGGTCTCGAGACGAGCGACGCGCTCGATGCGGCGTTCGGCGCGTCGGTGCCGCTTTGGCCGGCGTTCGCAGATACCGCGGACGCGCTGCGCGCCCTCAAGCGGCGCTACAAGCTCGTCATCCTCTCGAACGTCCACCGCGAGGGCTTCGCCGCCTCGAACCGCAAGCTGGGCGTGGCGTTCGACGCCGTCTACACCGCCGAGGATATCGGCTCCTACAAGCCCGCCGATGCCAACTTCGAGTATCTCTTATCGCACCTGAAGTCGGACTTCGGCCTTGAGCGCTCAGACGTCCTGCATACCGCGCAGAGCCTGCGCCACGACCACGCGCCCGCGAACCGTTTCGGCCTCGCGAACGCCTGGATCGACCGCCAGAGGCTGTCCCAAGGCGGAAGCTGGGGGGCGACGGAGAAAGTGGAGACCACCCCGACGACCGACTTCATATTCTTCTCCATGGGCGAGATGGCCGCGGCCGTCGAGGCGGAGGGGGGTTAGGGGAGCATAGCGCCAGCGGGTGCTTCATTACATGTTAAGGTTCGTGCCACCGTTGGTAATCGCCTATTTGGGCAGGTTAGATACCTCGATCATCAATCGGCAATGGTCGCTGGCGCCCCATTCATCCACCTTGTTGAGCGCGCGAACCCGCACGCTCTCGTGAAAGCCGCGCGAGGCGAAGGCGTAGTCGAGCTGGCGGTCGGCATCCGCCGGAGATTGCCCGATAATGTGAAATGTCGGGACATTCTTCGTGTCGGCCGGCACGTCGGGTTGGGGCGTCGCCGACTGGCGGCCGTCCGGCGATTGCGGCCCCATAAATTCCAGCCCGAGCGCATCAAATCGCGCCCAGACCGTGCGCTCGCGCTCCGGCAGCGAGAGGCTATGCCCCGTCGCGCCATAAAACATGTTCAGGTCGCCCGCCGCCAGGATGCGGTGTTTCGAGGGGTCGACGTGGCCGATGAAGGCCGATAGGTCCGAGAGTATCCGGTGCGCCGAAACGTCGGAAGCGCCGACCCTGAACGGACTATCAGCCAACGGGTGGGGCTTTATCCAGCAGGCGTACATGGAGACGGCGACGAAAGACTCTTCTTCGTTATCGCGCGGGACCACTCTCGCGGCGGCGATGGTTCCAATGCCGCTCACGCCGATGTCATGTTCCCCGTGATAAATGGTCGGCGGAACCTGCCGGAACCGCTCGACCCGGACCCGCTCGGACAACCCCATGACCAGGCACCAGCGGTCATACAGATGGCGGCTCCAGAACACGTCATCCTCATTTGGGAGCAGGCCCACCAGGTCACGGGGCGGGCTACCGGCCTCCTGGAGCAGGGCAACGTCCGCCTCGCCCCGACGCGCCATCTCCGCGAGTTCGCGCCACGGCTCCACCCGCCTGCCGATATTCCAGCTCACGACCCTGATCACTCCGGAAGTCCTCCTTTTTCTAATCTCACCGCCGCCGCGCGAGCCACCACGACGCCGCCCAGACCGGCAGGCTCAGGATAACCGCGTAGAGGGCGATCGCTATCGGGCCGAGGAGCCCCCCCACCAGCGTCGTCGCCAAAGTAAAGACGCCGAGCAATACCCCCGCCGTCCAGGCGTCGCGGCGGTAGCCCAGCCGCCACAGCCGCCTGCACCCCAGCGCCAGCGGCAAACCGCAGGGCGCGACCGGGACAAGCGAGACCATCGCCATCGGCATCTGCGCCCAAACGGCAGGCTCGGCCCCGAAACGCACAATGACAGACGCGACCATACCGGCCGGCAGCCACAGGAGCGCCAGCGCCCAGAAGCCGCCCCGCCACTCACGCCCCATCTAGCTCACGCCCCCATCACCAGGGCCGGCTCGCGAACGATCTTCTGATTTTGAGGATATCGTGGTGCGGCATCAATACGTCCCGGAACAGACCGGAGAGATCAAGCCATTTGAAAGGCGTTCGCTTCAGCGCGCGATAGTAGAGGTTGAACCCATCGACGTATATATAAGTTCGCATGATGGCCTTAAAAAAGCAGGGGCCTCCGAAGAGGCCCCGCGGCCAGCGGTCGAAACCACTGGGGGAGTAGTGAAATCATGCCACTCTGCGAAGCCTTCGTCAACAGGAAAATACAGCCCCTCACGCCCCCATCACCAGGGCCAGTTCGCGAACGATCTTGGCAGCAGCGACCGCGCTCGCGCCTGTCGGGTCCCATTCGGGGGCGAGTTCCACCACGTCGGCACCGATGACGCGCGCGCCCGAGGTGTCGAGAACGCGGACGCAATCCACGAGCGCATCAAGCCCGGGGCCGCCGGGTTCGGGGCTGCCGGTGCCTGACATCTCGCCGGGGTTCACGACGTCCACGTCGATGGTGAGGTATACGGCGCTATCGCCCGCCTCCTGGAGCGCCGCCGCGACGGCCTCAGGCGTGAGGGGGCGCATGGTGTCGTTCGCGCGCATCCATTCGAACTCCTCCCTGGTGCCGGAGCGGACGCCGAACTGCCTGAGCGTCCCGACGCCATCAAGCTCCAGGATGCGCCGCACGGCGCAGGCGTGGGAGAGACGCTCTCCCAGATAGTCTTCCCTCAAATCCGCGTGCGCGTCCCACTGGAACACGGCCAGACCGGGGAAGAGTTCGAGCGCCGCTTCCACCAGGGGCAGGCTCACCAAGTGCTCACCACCCAGGAATACGGGGCGCTTGCCGGCGCGGAATATCCGGGAGGCTTCGGCCTTGATGGAAGCGAGAACGGCTTCCGTATCGCCTGATGGAAAATCAAGGTCGCCCAAGTCGCACAGGGCGGCGTCACTCAAATCTTTATCGAGATGCGGGCTGAATGTTTCGAGGCAATCCGACGCCTCGCGTATCGCGTCGGGGCCTGAGCGCGCGCCTCGGCGGAAGCTCGCCGTCTCATCGAAGGGGCATCCCAGGAGAACGACGCGCGCTGATTCGAAAGAACTTTCGGCGCAGAGAAAACGCGGGCGGGCCTCCCCGCCCATCAGCCCAGAATCTCCGCCACATAGGGGGGATGCGTGAACGCGGCCGCATGGACTTCGGGGGAGTAGTAGTGGGTCTTCTCATCAGGGGGCAGCGCTCTCGGCTTGGCGCGGACGTCCGTTCTCCTCGATTTGGGCGCCAGCGCGAACGACCATATCCCCCCCGGATAGGTCGGCACGTTCGCGAGATAGGTCGCGGCGCCCGGAAACACCCGCCGGATGCGCCTCGTGATGCGCCGCATCCGGTGACCCTCGAACACGGGGCCTTGGCTTTGCGCGGCGTAGAGCCCGCCGGGCTTGAGCGCGCGTTTGGCCTTGCGGAAAAAGGAGACCTGCGTGAGCGGGCTCGCCATAGCGACGGGATCCGTGGAATCGACCAGGATGACGTCGAACGCCTCCTCACAACCCTCGATGAACTTCACGCCGTCCTCGACCCGCACTTCCACGCGGGGGTCGTCCAGCCCTCCCGCGATGCCCGGCAGGAACTCGCGGCAGCAATCCACCACCATCTCGTCGATCTCGACGAGCGTCACTTTCTCCACCGTCTCGTGCCGGAGCGCCTCGCGGACGCAGCCGCCGTCCCCGCCGCCGACGATGAGGACGTTCCCGGGCTCAGGATGCGCGCACATGGGCACGTGCGCGAGCATCTCGTGGTAGACAAACTCATCGCGCTCGGTGGTCTGGATGATGCCGTCCAGGAGAAGGACGCGCCCGAAATCCTCGGTCTCGACCAGGGTGATCTCCTGAAACGCGCTTTTTGCGGAATAGAGCGTGCGCAGCACCTTCATCGTGAGGCCGGTGCCGGGGCCGTGGTACTCGGTGAACCAGGTCGCAGGCTTGCCGGGAGGGTTTTCGGGCATGAAGGGGGCGCGCGTCAGTTCCAAAGGATGACTCCCGCGAAGGCGGCGCCGGTATCCATAACGACGTGCTCGGCGGTGACGCTCCTGATCTCCCGGATGCTCACGCCGCGATGCGCCATGCCGGCCTCCGCCATGCGCCGGGCCTCTTCTTCCACCCGCGCGCGGGGGGCGTGGCCGTGATGCTCCATGATGAGGCCGGGGTGCGCCTCGTCCTTAGGCAAGGCGACCGCTACAGCCGCGGTGATCACCTCGCCGGGTCTGGAGGAAGTCAGGGACGCGTAGGCCGCCGGCACGAGCGCGCCGGGCGGCAGCGGGGGAGGCGCAATCTCCTCGCATCCGGGCGGCAGGATGCTGCTCACCCGAACGAGGTTCGTGTCGCCGACGCCCGCGCGCAGGAGCGCGGCGTCGAAGGCGTTCAGCTCCGTCACGCCCTCGGCGCTCCCGTGGGCCAGGAAATACCTGGTCGGCGTCGCGACGATCATCGCTCGCGCCCCTCCCCGTTCCGAGCGGAAAGGGAGGCCTCCCCTCCTCCGTTCGAGGCGAGAGGCGCGCTCACCGGCGCCTCGCTTCTTTCGATGACGCCGCGCGGCACTTCCTTCGTCTCCACGCGCGAGGGCAGAAGGTGCTCCGCCAGATACCGCACCGCCGCATCGCAGTCCACCTCGCCGCAGGAGAAATAATCCACCGCCGCGTAGCGGTACTCGGGCCAGGTGTGCACGGCCAGGTGGCTTTCCTCCACCACGACCACCCCGCTCACCCCGTGGGGGCTGAACGCGTGGAAGGCGCTCTCGACGACGGTGGCCCCGCTCAGGCGGGCGGCCTCGTTCATGAGCCGCTCGATCCGCCCCGGGTCGTTCAGGGCATCGGTTCCGCAGTCATAGAATTCCGCCAGCAGGTGGCGGCCCAGGGAATTCAACTTAAGATCCCTCCAAAGACGGCTTTAACAACTTCGCCCGAATCTCGCGGCGTTAAAAACTCGGTGGCGTGGACACCCAGAGGAGCCTCGCGCGCTTCTTGTAGGGGTTCGCCACCCGGTGGTTTCTGTCCGAGGCGAAATAGAACCACTCGCCCCGTTTCGCCTTGGCGCGCCTCTCCCCGTAGGTGATCTGCACCTTGCCCTCCAGGACGTAGCCGAACTCCTCGCCCGCGTGCGCGTATTCATAAATCGACTCGCCCGCCTCCATCGTCACGAGGGCGGGCTCCATGTTGCGGTTCGCCGTTCCGGGCACCATGAGCTCGAAGGCGCTGACTTCCGCGTAGGTCGCCGCAACGCGCGAATCCGCCGGGCCGAAGGCGATGCGCCTTTCTTCATGGCCCTGAAAGAAGCGGACGATGTCGGTGTCGAGCGCCTCCAGTATCTCCAGCAGGCTCTCCAGCGAGGGCGAAGTGAGGTCGCGCTCGAGCTGGGAGATGAACCCCTTGGTGAGGTTCGAGCGGTCGGCGAGTTCTTCCTGCGTCAGGCCGTGGGAGAGGCGCAGGCCCCGGATGCGCGCGCCCACGCGCAGCATGCTCTCGACGGAGCGGCTCATGCCGGTCCTGTTCGGTTTGTCCTGGATTTCGTTCGCCACCTTCTCACCCGCCCATCTCCGGCCGCTCAGGGGGCCTGCGCGAACCGGCGCGTCACGGCATCCGGGGGATTCGGCCGCACGATTCCATCTGTCGTGAAGGGGGAGCCGGGCGGTCGAACCGGTTGTTTAGCAAAAGATGATTGCAAAAATATGTTTCCTAAACAACAGGGAGGGAATATATATAGTTTTTGAGCTCCGGTGTCAATAATTCGCATCGCGCGGGACGCCGTTTTTCTGTTGCGAGAAACGCCTTGGGCGCCATGTTTTCGAAGGGGACGATTGGGGGTTCACGCGACACGCGTAGGCGCGATGGCTTCGTGTTTCGTAGGGACAACCCCTCTTCGGGGTTGTCCTGCCCTCCGTGGTTGTCATTTTGTAAGGACAGGCACGGAGGCCTGTCCCTACAAAACCAACCCCCCCTACCCCCCCTTG
>JAPOYD010000091.1 GCA_026706735.1 Nitrospinota bacterium
CCGCCTTGCGCTGTCGGGTGGCTTCCGCGATGCCCGGCCCCATCGCGCGGACTCTCATGCCCGCCACGCCGCTCTCCATGCTGCCTCTGGCCGCCCGGAGCAGCCGTCGCGCGGTCCTGATCTCGGTGGTGCTCGGCTGCGCGCTCGTGCCGATGGGATACATCGTTTCCACCGACTGGGGGCTTCTCACGGGAGGCGTCCTGGCGGGAACGCTCGCGTTCGTTTTTGAAAGAGCGAGGAAGAAAAATGCCTGACGCCGCCACTTTGCTGGGAATCGCCATCGTCTGCACGTATTCCTGGCGGTGGATGGGGGTGATCATCGCGGGCCGGATAGAGGACGACAGCCCCGTCTTCGAGTGGGTCACCTGCGTGGCCTACGCCATCGCCACCGGCCTGATGATGAAGATCATCGTGATGCCCGGCGGCGCGCTCGCAGAATCACACATCATCGACCGCCTCGCGGGGCTGGCGGTCTGCATGGGCGTCTTCTATGGTTTGAGAAAAAACCTGCTCGCAGGACTCGGCGCGGGCGTTAGCGCGTTCATGCTGTTTCCGGGCCTGCGGAGCCTGCTGTTCTAGTCGAACCCACACGAGAGGAGGTACATCATGGAGGCCGCCGAAACCCCCTGGGCGCATGAGAAAAGCTGGCGCGAGGTGCGCGACTATCTGGATTCGGGGAACGATATGGCGATTCTGCCCGTGGGAAGCGTGGAGCAGCACGGCCCGCACATGCCCATCGGCCACGACGCTTTCGCCGCACACTACGTCGCCCGCGACGCGGGGCAGCGGGCGGGCGTTCTGGTCTACCCCACCCTCTGGTACGGCTGGACCAACAACCACATGGCGCTCACGGGCACGATTACGCTGAAACCGGAAACCCTCACCGCCGTCGTGACCGACATCATGAGCAGCCTGCTCTACCACGGCTTCAACCGGGTGATCATCGTGAACGGACACAGGCGGGCCAACCTGGCACCACTCGAAATCGCCGTCAACCAGATGCGGCAGAAAACAGGCGCTGTGCTTGCCATCGTGGACGTTGGGATCATCGCCTTCGACAGGATTCATGAGATCAGGACCACGCCCCCCGGCGGACAGGGCCACGCGTGCGAGCTGGAAGCCTCGCACGCGCTTCACATGTATCCCCACCTGGTCGACATGGAAAGAGCAACGCCTCAGAGCTCGAACCCGAATCCTGAGTGGATGACGGGGCACCACATCAGTGATCCAGGCGTGGACGCGCCCCGGTTTTTCTATCCAAAGACGGTCGCCGAATACCGCGCCGAGATTGGCGACCAGGGACAATCGGGCGACCCGACGCAGGCTACACCTGAGAAAGGGCGCGCCTTCCACGAGGCCGTAGTGGAACGGCTGGTCGGCGTCATCGATTATCTCAAAGCCAGGGAGGTGGACGTCCACCACCGCACAGCACCATTTGAGGATTGAGGGATTTCAATGGAGGCACGAAAATTTAGGGTCGGTGTTTTGATGATCGGATCGTTGTATTGGGATGAGAAACCCCCCAGGCCCAAATGGCGGTGCGGTCGTCTCAGCATGGACGACAAACAGTACGTGAAGGCGCCGATTCGCTATGGGCGCCTATCTAAATCTTGGGAAAATTCGTACACGATGATTTTCTATGCCGGTCGTCGTGACGAACAGCTCGGTCAAGCTATTGTCGTCCCGTGCGCACAAGACGTAATCACCGGCCAAGACCTCATTAAGGAAGCGATGTGCCTTTGGAATGCCGAAGCTCGCAACCATAAGAATCAGAACAGTTCCGTTACGTCTAAAACGTGGGGATGCGTCACACTCCTTAAGAACCCGGGCCGCTCGATATCCGGTGATTTGCTCGATTGTTGGACCAGGCATGTTTCCAAGGAAAAGGAGACGGACAATAGAAAGAATATAATCTCTGCCTATTGTAACGAAGACGTTCTGAGTCAGTCTGGCTTTCTGGAAATTCCGTGGCCGAAGGCGGATGATGGTTCTGATCTCGATTTCGATGCGCTGCTGGCAACAGCAACATGCCCGAAGCCTGACAAGGGTCGCTACCCATCGGCCCAAGATGTCGCAGAAGCGGCGTATGAGTCTGGCAAAGGCAGGACCTATTTCTGGAGAAACAGAAAACACGGGATTGAAACGTTTCAGGACGCTGAAATCGAATACTGGTTGGCCAAGCTCGATGATAAAGGGAAATGAATCCCAGACTCTTACACCAATACGGGAGAATAAGATTGCCGAGAAGAAAGCCGGGCAACACCTTCATGGGCTACAGGCGGCCGGGCGGGCCGCCCGGCGCGAGAAATCACCTCGTCGTCGTGAGCGCGATGGACAACGCCAACCCCCTGGCGCGGCGCATCGGGAAACTCGTGCGCGAGGCGGTCGTCGTGAACACCACCTTTGGCAGAAACCTCTTCGGCGAGGATGAGCGGCAGCACTACCGTGTGATGGGCCGCACGGCGGGCCACCCGAACGTGGGCGCGGCCATTGTCGTGAGTCTTGAGCCCAAGAGCGCGCAGGACGTGGCCGACGTTGCGGCGGAAGCATCGCCCTGGATGCCTATCGAGACCCTCACCATCCACGAGACGGGCGGCACGCTCCAGACGGCGAGCCGGGGGGTGGAGATCGCCCAGAAGCTGTACCGCCACCTGAGCGCCGCAAGACGGCAAAGGTGCGATCTGTCCGAGATCACCCTGGGCACGGAATGCGGCGGCTCGGACACCACGAGCGGCCTGGTGGCGAACCCGGTCACGGGCGTCCTGGCGGACAGGATCGTGGACGCAGGGGGCGTCGTGCTCTTTTCGGAAACCATGGAGATCGTGGGCGCCGAGCACCTTCTCGCAAAGCGGGCGGCCAGCCCGAAAGTGCGGCGGAAACTGCTAGGCGCAGTGAAGCGCACAATGGACTACGCCCACGAGATGGGGATGGACATCATCGGCTGCAACCCGACGGAGGACAACATACAGGGCGGACTTTCCTCGATTGAGGAGAAAAGCCTGGGCGCGGTGAAAAAAGCGGGCACGCGCAAAATTGTGGACGTCATCGTTCCGGGCGAGCATACGGAAGAGCGCGGCTGCGTGTTCCTGGACGCGCCGAGCGCAGGTGTCGAGAACGTCACGGCGCTGGCCGCGTGCGGGTCGCAGGCCATCATCTTCAACACGGGGAACGGAAACCCCATCGGCCATCCCGTCTCCCCCACCATCAAGGTGACGGCGAACCCCCGGACGGCGGCGCGCATGGCGGAGAACACGGACTTGGACATCAGCGGCGTCATGCGCAGCGAACTCTCGAGGGATCAAGCCGTGGACCTCCTGCACGAGGAATTGATTGCCGTCTTGAGCGGAAAGAGTACGCGGGCGGAAATTCTGGAGGAAACAGAAATCACCGTGAGCCGCCTGGCGCTCAATTTGTAGGGGAA
>JAPOYD010000066.1 GCA_026706735.1 Nitrospinota bacterium
GTTTCGCACACTCTCCTCACTTCCCGGCGGCCCCGGGGGTGGAACACGATCTCATCGCGGCAGACGGTCTCCGGCACCGTAAAGGTGAAGGCTTTTCTATGGTCCCAGGTATAGACTTTCCGGCCGCCGACGGAGACGTCGCTCTCGGGATACCCTATCCTCTCGACGAGCGCCTCGACGGGCGCGCCCACCATGCCCGCCAGCCCTTCGCGCAACACGCCCATCGTGGGGAACGTCTGGACCGCGCAGCCTGTGAGCAAGAGGGCGAATGCAATGGCGACGGAGCGTTTGAGCCCGCGGGCGGTGGGGAGAGGCATGGCGGAACTTCCTCCGGGAACTCTCGAGTCAAACGGCGGCTTCTGGGATAGATATTACCATATCGTTCAAGCCCCCGCGTATCGCCAGAGCGCGCGCTCGGGCTTCGCTGTGCGAAAAGCGGGCAGGTTCTATACAATGCCGGGAACCCGGCGTTGCCGATGATGAGGTTTCCGGCTGGCCTCATAGAGATACAGCCGATGCGCGCACTCTCTGCACAACCTGAGTCGCGAGAGACTCAAAGGAAGGAGTAATCCATGCCGTTTTACAGAGCATCCGAGATGGCCGAATCGCACGTGGCCGCCCAGCCCATGGGCCGCTTCAAGGGTCTGGCGGGCGAGTTGATGAAGGTGGGCTTCGTCACCTACGCCAGGGGCAAGATGTCGCGGCCCCACTACCACCCGAACGAGGAGCAGTTCCTCTTCATCCTGGAGGGCAGGCAGTGGATGATCGTGGGCGATGAGGAGGGCCTGGTCGTCGCAGGCGACCTTGTGCACATCCCCCGCGGGGCGAAGCACGGCGGCGTCATCATCGACGATGTGCGCATGTTCACCGCCAAGAGTCCCTCGGGCGACGGCAGGCTCGATCAGGATCACCATGACGCGGAGGACGCGGAGGCGATCGTCCGCCGCTTACAGGAGAAACTTAGCGAATTTTCTTAAGGGGAGGATCAAATAATGCCGTTTTACAGGATTTCCGAGATGGAAGAGGTCCGCGCCGCGATATCGCCCGCGACCGCCAGGACGGTACCGGGCGAATTGATGAAGGTAGGCGTCGTGACGTACCTGAAGGGCGAGGGCGCGACGCCGCACTACCACCCCAACGAGGAGCAGTTCTACCTCGTTTTGGAGGGCAGGCGCTACGTGATCGTGGGTGATGAGGAGAGAATCGTCGAACCGGGCGACATCGTCCACATTCCCCGGAACACGCGCCACGGCGGACGCACCATCGGGGAGAAGTCCGTGTTCTTCGTCGTGAAAAGCCCCTGCGGCGACGGCGATCTGGCGCAGGACTACAACGCGGCCCCCGACGCCGCCGAGGTGGTCGACCGGCTCGAGAGCAAACTCGATGAGCTGAGCGGGGAGGGGTAGTTCCAAGCCGTTGTCGATTGCGGTTCCACGCGCCGGGCGTCGCGCTCCCTAGAAAAGGCCCGTGATCTTGCCGTCGGCGGTGACGTCCATCCCTACGGCGGCGGGCGTCTTGGCGAGGCCCGGCATCTGCATGATGTTTCCCGCGATGGCGACGACGAACCCGGCCCCCGCCGAGACGTAGACCTCGCGCACGTTCAGAATAAAGTCCTCAGGCGCGCCGAGTTTCTTGGGGTCGTCAGACAACGAAGCCTGGGTCTTCGCGATACAAACGGGAAGCTCGCCGTATCCCAGTCGCGTCAAAGAGCGAAGGCTGCGCGCCGCGCCCGGTTCAAAGCGTACCGAGCCAGCGCGGTAGATACGCGTCGCTATGGTTTCGATTTTTTCCTTGAGCGGCATATCGAGGGGATAAAGCGACGTGTAGGGTGTCTCATTGCTTTCCGCGAGGCCGTACGCTGTCTCGGCGAGTTCGAGGCCTCCCTCGCCGCCCTTCAAGTGAAGCTCATGCGCATGGCACGGCGCGCCCGCCTCAATGCAAAGCTCCTTCACGCGCGCTATCTCCACATCCGTATCCGCCGCAAAGCGGTTCACGGCCACCACCACGGGCGTGCCGAAGCTTTCAATATTTTCGATATGGGTGTGAAGGTTTACGAAGCCCCGGGTGATGGCATCCACATTCTCCTCCGCAAGCGCGTCCCTGTCGAAGGGAACGCCCCCGTGGAGCTTGAGCGCGCGGGCTGTGGCCACGAGCACCACCGCGTCCACACTCAACCCCCCCGTGCGCGCCGTGATGTCGAAGAATTTCTCTGCGCCCAGGTCTGAGCCGAAGCCTGCCTCCACGACCATGACGTCCCCGAGCTTGAGCGCCAGCTTGTCCGCAATGAGTGAGTTCGTACCATGCGCGATGTTGCCGAAAGGCCCTCCGTGGACGAAAGCGGGGGAGTGTTCCAAAGTTTGCACCAAGTTGGGCTTGATGGCGTCCTTCAGGAGCAGCGCCATCGCGCCCGATGCCTCGAGATCACCTGCAGTGATGGGCGCGCCCTTTCTGGTGTAGCCGACCACGACCCGCCCGATGCGTTCCTTCATGTCTTGGGGGTCGCTCGCGAGGCAAAGCACAGCCATGATTTCCGAAGCCGCCGTGATCATGAAACCCTCTTCCCTGGGCACGCCGTGCGTCCTGCCGCCTAGACCGACCAGGACGTGGCGCAGCGCGCGGTCGTTCATATCCAGCACGCGTTTCCAGGTGACGCGGTTCACGTCGAATCCCAGTTCGTTTCCGTGGAATATGTGCGCATCCATCAGGGTGGAGAGCAGGTTGTGGGCGGAGGTGACCGCGTGGATGTCGCCCGTGAAGTGTAAGTTGATGTCCTCCATCGGCAGGACCTGAGACATGCCACCGCCTGCAGCCCCCCCCTTGATGCCGAACACCGGTCCCAGCGAGGGTTCGCGCACGCAGATGACGCTTTTTTTGCCCAGCCGCGCAAGCGCCTGGCCGAGACCCACCGTGGTGAGCGTCTTGCCCTCGCCCAGCGGGGTGGGCGTCATGGCGGTGACCAGGATGAGTTTTCCGTCTGGATCATCCTTCCGGCATTCGAGTGCGTCCAGGCCGACCTTTGCCTTGTGCGCGCCGTAGGGTTCTATCTCATCCGGCGCGAGACCCAGTTCTTCCGCAACCTCGGCGATGGGCTTGAGCTTCGCGGCTTGCGCGATTTCGACGTCCGATGCGATGGCCATAGTCCCCCCTTCCGGACCAACGGAGGGGCGGATGAACGCCCCAGAGCAACCTAGCGAGGGGTAAGGTGAGTGTCAAGGAAAAAGGTCTATCCCGACTGGTGAAGGAGAGATTGCCGTAGCGCATTCTCGCTGCGGCTTCCTGCGAGTTGCATCTCAACCCCGCAACTCCCCGCAAATCCGCGCATTTGCCGTCATCGCCTGACTCAAGGGCCATGGCAGAATTCCCCTGCGCCCGGATTCCGCGGCGTCATATCCTGAGAAAAAATGGTCGTTTATTTATCGAAAAACCCCGTGAATTTATCGAATTTTACGGAAATTATTATTTGCATTATTCAGGCTCTGCGCCTCGCCCGAGCGGCGGCCCGATTCCTGCGGGCAGCGCCCCTTCCGCCGCCAGAAAAACCGAAGGCCGTCGGGCGGCCTTCCGGGCATACCCCATGCCTCGATGAACCCTTGACGGCGAATGCGGGCAAATGCGCACCCGCCGCGCACCCGGCCGCCTGGTTGACGGCGCGCAACAACGCCCCTTGCGGGAGACCGGGGTAGGCCGGTCCGGCCCGGACGCGTTCCACCGCCGGTTCTCCCGGGAGCGGCGCCGCGCTTGCGCGCTACGGCAGGATCGGGTTCGCCCGAGTCCGCGCCGCCTTCCTCCCGGGCCGGCGGCCAATCGACCACCTCCTGAGGACGCGGCAGGCTTCCCGTGTGAGTCATGAGGATTCTGCCGGTGCCGCGTTTCGTCACTTGAAGTTTCTCATTTCCCCGAAAACCTCTTTAGCGTTTGCCCCACTTTCTCTTCTCGACGGCCTCCTCTTCAACTCGCAGAAGCTCTCGAGACCGATCAGGTCCTCTATCTGCCGTCGGATGGCCGTGACATCCTCATGCGTCATGTTCGTGTGACTGCCCGCCCTGCGCACCTCCTGGAGAGCCTTTTTCATGAAATGGGAACTGACGGTGAGATACGCAATCGCGTCGATGCAGGCGACGCAGCCCGTTTCCGCCATCCGGGGTTCCGGGTAGAGCGGCCTCCCGTCCCGGTTACCCGGTTCTGGACGTACACGAGGGGAATCTAGGACTTTTGGGGAGACAGGTCCGCATCGTCTTGACGTAACGCTCAGGAAGCGGAATGCTCCAGAAAGTTTTCCTGAAAGTTTTAGCAAAAAACTCAGGCCTTATATGAGCAGGTGCTTTCTGCTCCCATGAGCCTCGGCGTTTGAACGCCCGCCCGCGAAACGCATCGTTTTGGCGAAGGAGAAATATCTTCATGCCGGTCGGACGCACGAAAGCGAGTTCGAAAATAGCGGCCTCGCGCCGAAAGACCACGAAGCGGCGCACCGCCTCGACCCCCGATCCGGTCGCGCTCGAGGTCTTCTCGAACGCCCTGCTCTCGGTGGCCGAGGAGATGGGCGCGGCGCTCATCCGCACGGCTTATTCCACGAACATCAAGGAGCGCCAGGACGCCTCGACGGCCATATTCGACGCCGAAGGCCGCCTCATCGCACAGGCCGAGCACATTCCCATGCACCTGGGCGCGATGCTGAGCATCATCCGCAACATCCTGAAGCGCTACCCGCTGGAAGAACTCAGGCCGGGCGACGCCTTTCTGGCGAACGACGCCTACCACGGCGGCGGAACCCACCTCGCCGACGTCACGGTGGCCTCGCCGGTGTTCGACGGCAAGAGGCTCATCGGATTCGTCGCCAACATGGGCCACTGGCCGGACGTGGGCGGCATCAAGCCGGGGGCCGCGATGACCGAGGGCTGCAACGAGATCTACCAGGAGGGCCTGCGGATACCGCCCATGAAAATCTTTCGCGAGGGCGAACTGCAGGAAGACCTCTTCTCCTTCATCCTCCTCAACATGCGCTTTTCGGAGGACAGGCCGGCCGACCTCCGCGCACAGGCCGCCTGCAACCAGCTCGGCGTCCGGCGTCTTCAGGAACTCAGCGAGAAATACGGCGCCGGGCGTTTTCTCGAACTCGTGGAAGGCGTACTCGACTACAACGAGCGCACCATTCGCTCGAAGATAAAGGAACTTCCCGAGGGAACGTGGGACTTCGAAGACCAGCTCGACGACGACGCCCACGTGCCCGGCCCGGTGCCGCTCAAGGTGACACTCACCATCTCCCACAGCCCAGAGCCCCACATGGTTTTCGACTTCACGGGTTCGAGCCGGCAGAGAACGGGCGGGGTGAACGTCGTATATGAAGCGCTGTTCGCCACCGTCGCCTACGCGCTCAAGGCGACCATCGACCCCGAACTCTGGTCGAACGCGGCGTTCGAGCGCGTCGTGAGGCTCATAGCACCCGAGGAAAGCGTCGTGAACCCCAGCCCGCCCGCGCCCGTGGGCGGGCGCGGCACCACCTGCCAGCGTCTGGCCGATCTGCTCATCGGCGTCATGTCGAAAGTGGCGCCGGAGCGCGTTTGCGCCTGCGGCCACGGCACCACTTCCATCAACATCCACGGATTCGACGCCATCCGGGGAAGGCCGTTCATCTGCATCGACGGCATCGGCGGCGGCATGGGAGGCCGAGACACCAGCAACGGCATGGACGCCGTGCAGATCCACACGAACAACATACCGAACCTGCCGGTCGAGATACTGGAGAGTGAATACCCCATCCGCGTGGAGTGTTTCGAACTCGTGCCCGACAGCGGCGGCGCGGGACGCCGCCGGGGCGGACTCGCCACGAGAAAGGATTTCCGGATGCTGAGCGACACGGGCTTCATCGCCCACGCCGACAGGCACGATTTCTCCCCATGGCCACTATTCGGCGGCAAAGAAGGCGCACGCGGAGTCCATCTGAAAAATCCTGGTAAGCCTGATGAGGAGAAACTGCCGAGCAAGGGCGGACCTCACGAGGTGAGAAAGGGCGAGGTGCTCAGGTGCCAGTCGGCCGGAGCCGGGGGATACGGCGACCCGGCCGAGCATTCCCCCGCAGAATTGGCGGCCGACCTCGCGGACGGGAAGATTTCACTCGAATACGCCAGGGCCTCTTATCCCGCAACCCTGGTGAAAGAAGCGCTGAAATACAGGGAGACGCTATAGCATGGCTCCCGGGAAGAAAGAAAAATACCGCGTCGGCGTCGACATCGGCGGCACGTTCACCGACGTCGTCCTCATGGGAGAGCGAGCGGGACTCATCGGATCCTACAAGGTTCATACCACGCCGGTGAACCTGGAGGGTTGTTTCATAAACGGACTCCAGAGGGCGACACAAGGCATATCGCCTGAGGAGGTGGGGCGCATCCTCCACGCCACCACCGTGGCCACCAACACCGTTTTGGAATCAAAAGGGGCGCGCACCGCCCTGGTCGCCACCCGGGGGTTTCGGGACATCCTCGAGATCGCCCGCCAGCGCAGGCCGAGCCTGTATAACTTGCAGGAAGTAAAGGCCAGGCCCCTCATCCCCCGGCGGCTGAGCTTCGAAGTGAACGAGCGGCTGGCGTGGAACGGAAAGATCGTCACCAGACTGACGAAAACGGAACTGGACCGGCTCGCGGACGCGCTCGACGCCTCGGGCGCCGAGTCTGTGGTGATCGCGCTTTTGTTTTCCCACATGAACCCGGTCCACGAGCAGCGGGTGAAAGAGCACCTCATCCGCGCGCTTCCGGGCCGTCATATCGTTGCTTCTTCCGACATAACGCCCGAATTCCGCGAGTTCGAGCGAACCAGCACGGCCGCGCTCGTCGGCTATCTGAAACCTATATTCGCGCGCTACACGGAAAGGCTGCACGATGAGGTATCCCGGCTCGGCCACCGCCCCGGGAAGCTCCTCATCATGAACTCCGCCGGCGGGCTGATGTCGCCCGCCTCGGCGCGCGAGCGCCCCCACACGCTCATCGAATCGGGTCCCGCGGCGGGCGTCATCGCCGCGGCCGTTCTCGCGCGGGAGATCGAAGAGCCCGACATCATCTCCTTCGACATGGGCGGCACCACGGCCAAGGCGAGCCTGATCGAAGGAGGGGCGTACAAGACCACAACCGAATACGAGATCGGGATGGGGGTGCACCAGTCCCTGGCGGTGCGCTTTACGGGATATCCCGTCAAGACGCCCGTTATCGATCTCACCGAATGCGGCGCGGGCGGCGGCTCCATCGCCTCGGTGGACGGCGTGGGCGTTTTGAAGGTCGGCCCCCACAGCGCGGGTTCCGAACCCGGCCCGGTCTGCTACGGGCGCGGGGGCGAGGAACCCACCGTCACGGACGCGAACCTCGTCCTGGGCCGCCTGAACCCGGATTATTTCGTCGGGGGAGAATCCCGCCTCAACCTCGAATACGCCGAAAAAGCAATTGCTGAGAAAATCGCCCGCCCCCTCGGACTTTCCACCATGGAAGCCGCCGCAGGCGTCATCGAGGTCGTGAACGCGCACATGGTGCGCACCCTCCGCGTGGTCTCGGTCGCCAGAGGCTATGACCCGCGCGGTTTCGCGCTCATCAGTTTCGGCGGCGCGGGTCCCCTGCACGCGGCGGACCTGGCGGACGAACTCGGAATCCCGCGCATCATCATCCCGGAGGCGCCGGGCGTTTTCTCAGCACTCGGTCTGCTCTGGGCGGACATGAGAGCGGATTTCACGGCCACGACCCGCCTGAGCCTCGATGCGGAAAACGCAGGATCCATCGCCGCTCTCATGGCCGGCCTGGAAGCTGCGGCGGACGAATGGCTCAAGGCCGAGAAAGCGCCCCGATTGAGACGCACCCTCGTGCGATCTGCCGACCTGCGCTACCCGCTTCAGAACTACGAGATCAACGTGCCGCTGCCAGGCGGCAAGGTAAGTCGCCCGTGGCTCGGAAGAGCGCGAAGGGCGTTTCACGAAGCGCATCTGCGCCAGTACAGCTACTGCGATGAGGCGGAAAGGGTACAGGCCGTAAGCTTTCGCGTCTCGGCCATCGGTCTCACGGACCGGATTCGCCCGAAAAAAATCGCCGCAGGCTCACGAAACCCCAAAGCGGCGTTCAAGTCCGAGCGGAAGGTGCATTTCCAGGAAGCCGGCAACTTCATCGACTGTCCCATCTATGAACGCGAACTCCTCAAAGGCGGAAACCGGGTTCCAGGACCCGCGGTCATCGAGCAACCCGATTCCACGGTGCTCATCCCCCCCTCGTTCCGCGCCGAGGTGGATTCACTCGGCAGGCTCGTCATGACGCGCAAGAAAACAGGCAAAACGAAACGAGACCCTCGCTAGCAGAGCGCCTGGAATCCCTATGCTTCGCACAGCTGCGTCGTCGCGGCTTCATCGCGAATGTGTTTCCGTTCCCCGCAATTTATATCCCAAAAAACCGGTCCACGCCTGACAATGACTTCCAGAATCGATCTTCTCAACGCCCGCGGCAACTGTTCCGGCGCCTCGAAGACCCACCTGTGTGCGGGCGCATCGCCTCAAACTCCCGAGGAAACGCTCCCCCCGCCCCGGATCCTTCCCTCTCAAAAAAAACTACCCTTGCCCGTTACGCTATGCTAACTTGGTTTTCCGGGCAGCCGGATGTATTTGAACAGCCCGTTCAGGGAGGAGCAATCCATGAGCAGTCATCCTTTCGACAACGATTTCGAACTCACTCCCGAGCACAAGGAGCAATTCCGGCGCGACGGCTTCGTCAAGCTCGAAGGGTTCTACAACGCTGAAGTGGTCGAGGCGCTGCTTGCGCGCGTCGAAGACGAAATGGATCGGGGGGTGGCCGGCGGTATAACGGGCGATGAAATGTTCAATCGAGCGAAATATGACTTCAAGGGCGAAATGACCCATGTCTACGAACTGCTGGAACGGCCTTACTTGCGAAGGGCTCTGACGGATCTGGTCGAATGCGACCTCTTCCTGACCTTCGAACAGTGCTTTGAAATCGAAAAGAACGTCAGCAAGGGGTTTCCCTGGCACGTCGGCGCGCAGAGCTTCGGTTTTCAGCTCGCGGAAGAATTCGGGTGCACGCTGTGGGGGCCGCTGCATCCCGTGGACACGCAGGGCCAGCGGGGCGGGATGGGTTATGTCCCCGATCACGTCATATCGGGCGATTTCATCTTCCACCAGGTCGAGCCGGCGGTCGTCTCGACGCTGGAGGCCAAGGAACAAGCCGGCGTCAGGACGAACGTAGATGAATACTTCGACATGCGTTCGGGGATCCTTAATTCACCGACCATGTGCGAGATACTCGAGAACCACCAGGTCGAAGACGATTTCAAGCCCGGCGACGCGCTCCTGTTCAACAAAATGGTCGTCCACCGGCGCATCATGCTCGGCGAGGGCGCGCTTCCCAGGCGCGCCGCCTACGTGATGCGTTTTATTGATGCGGGCTCGCACTACGATCTGGAGCGGGCGCAGATGCTCGAATTCCCCGTGGAAATGTACGGGAAGGGGTTCTTCCCGTATAAGCCGTTCACCCGCCAGCACATCGAGATCGCGGAAGCCGGAGCGCGCGACGGCGACCTTCTCGCGGAATGCGCCTTTTTCGACGACCGCGACCGTCGCACGATCCGGCGCGAACGCTCTTCCCGGGCCGGTTGAATCTCGCCGGCGGAAACGCGCAGGAGGATACGATGAGCAGCCATCCTTTCGACAACGAGTTCTTCATCACCCCCGAGCAGAAGGAGCAATTCCGGCGCGACGGCTTCGTCAAACTCGAAGGGTTCCTGAACGATAACGTGGTCGAGGCATTGCTGAATCGCGTCGATGTCGAATTGAGCGGAGAGGGAGCCACCAGTTTCGACAAGTCTCGTTCGGCGGAACTTCTCGACATACGAACGACGTATGACTTCGAGACCGATAAATCGGAAGTCTATGAACTCATGGAACGTCCTTACTTCCGGCGGGCCCTGACGGATCTGGCCGAATGCGATCTCTTTCTGACTGCCGAACTGTGCTTTGAAATCGAAAAGAACGTCAGCAAGGGGCTCCCCTGGCATGTCGGCGTGCAGAGTTTCGGCTTTCAGCCCGCTGAGGAATTCGCGTGCACCATTTGGGCGCCGCTGCATCCCGTGGATACGGAGGGCCAGCGGGGCGGAATGGCTTATGTCCCCCAGAACGTCATATCGGGCGATTTCGTCTTCCGCCAGATCGAGCCGGCGGTCGTCTCGACGCTGGAGGCCAAGGAGCGCGGCGGGGTCAGGACGACCGTAAAAGAGTACTTCGCCATGCGCGAAGGGATCCTCAATTCGCCGACCATGTGCGAGATACTCGAGAACCACCAGGTCGAAGACGATTTCGCGCCCGGCGACGCGCTCGTGTTCAACAAAATGGTCGTCCACCGCAGCATCATGCTCGGCGAGGGAGCGCTCCCCAAGCGCGCCGCTTACGCGATGCGCTTTGTGGATGTCGGGTCTCACTACGATCTTGAGCGGGCGAAAAACCTCGAATTCCCAGCGGAAATGTACGGGAAGGGGTTCTTTCCGTATAAACCGATTACCCGTTTCCATATTGAAATCGCGGAAGCCGGAGCGCGCGACGGCGACCTTCTCTCTGAATGCGCCTTTTTCGATAACCGCGAGCGTCGCACGATCCGCCGCGAACGGGATTTTCGACCTGAACCGAAGGAGCGCGTGGAACGATGAAGCATGATCGTCAGATGGCGTTGCTCGACAGAATGCTCGAGCTTCGCAGGCGACGCGAATACCGACTTAGCGACGCGATCTTTCCTCTGCCCGTGGACGCCTATACCAGCCAGGAGATCTTCGAACGCGAGCTCGAGACGCTGTTTTCAGGCAGCCCGCTCGTGGCCGGGCACGTGGACGGCGTTCGTGAGCCTGGCAGTTACATGCTCAACGACTGGCCGCGCCAGCCGTATTTCGTCGTCCGGGGCAAAGACGGCGTGCTCCGGGCATTTCTGAACACCTGCCGCCATCGGGGCGCGCCGCTTATCGTCAAGGAGAAAGACGAACCGCTGCGGGCGCTGGTTTGTCCGTTTCACGGGTGGGTATATGGCCTGGACGGGGCGTTGCAGGGCATTCCGGGGTCATCCGCCTTTCCTGGCATCGACAAGCGGGACTACGGCCTGAAAGAGTGCTCGGTGGCGGAGAGCACGGGTTTGGTATGGGTTCACCCGACCCGGGGTGAATCGTTCGACCCGGCGCCGGACCTGGGCGCTTTCGCGGAAGATTTCGCGGAGTTCCATCTGGAGCGTTTTGTCAGCTACAAAAGGGTCGTGACGGAGAAAAAGGCCAACTGGAAGCTTCTTATGCAGATGAACCTGGAAGGCTACCACGTTGCGCAGCTGCACAAAGGAACCTTTGCTCCGAATTTCCGCGATGGTTTTCTTTCTCACGACGCGGAGGGGCCTCACCTGTGCGTTCTGGCCGCACAAACGAACCTGCCTGATGCAGAAAACGTCCCAAAGAAACAGAGAAAGCTTATCGACTTCATATCGCTTTTTTATGTTCTGTTCCCCAACACGATTGTCATTGTGCGCCATGACACCATTTTAATCGGCAGGTTCTTGCCGCTGGCCCCGGATCGGACGCTCTGCTCGCAGGAAATGCTCTATCTTCCCGATAAATTCGTCGGGGAGTCGGGGCAGAAAGCGTTGCGCAACCGCCTCCTCTACGCGCAGGTGACGTTGGACGACGAAGATTACAAGATGGCGGAACGGGTTCAGGCCAACCTGCTGAACGGAGTCAACGAAACCCACATGCTGGGTCTCGAGGAAGGGCTCTTGACGTTGTTTCAGGAGACAGTCAGCAAGAGGTTGGCCGCGCGGGACGCCGCGACCGCAGACAGCCCCTAGCTTGTGGCCTGCCCGCGTTCGTGACCTTTCCCTGCGAGTCGGTGGGGTTTTGTTCGTCATTCCGGCGAAAGCCGGAATGACGGTGAATACTCTAGATTTTGGGGGAAGAATCCCTCTATAGGACTTTTCAACAACACGACGCGGAAAGACGCTCGCGGTCGATGCCTTCTCCGACCGACCGACGAGAGAGAAAATCACTCCCCTCTTGAGGGGGTTGTTGAAAAACCCCGTTCAGATTACATGCAGTATAGGTGTTCAAGCGGCGGCGGAGAGGGAGCCCGTACGACGCGAGAGGCCGTGATGGACGCGCAGTCGGCGTCTCCGGGCGGCACAGGCCCTCCAGAGGGCCGATATTCGCGCCGCCGCCCGGCGGCTTTTTCTTTATCGACGACAGGAGTTCCGGGATGCGCATTGTGACCACCTTACCGATGGATGACCTGAACAAAGTTGGTCCCGCAGCGCGAGAGATCGAGGCGGCGGGCTATGACGGCGCCATGACCTTGGAATCCGCGCACCACCCGTTTCTGCCCCTGGCGATCGCGGCGGTGGAGACCGAACGCGTGGAGCTGCTGACTGCCGTGGCCATCGCCTTCCCAAGAAGCCCCATGGTGTGCGCGAACGCCGCGTGGGACTTGCAGGGCGCATCGAAGGGACGCTTCGTCCTGGGGCTCGGCTCGCAGATCCGCGCGCACAACGAGCGGCGCTTCAGCGTGCCCTGGACGGCGCCTGCCGCGCGCATGCGCGAATACGTGGAATCGCTGCGCGCGATATGGCGCGCCTGGCGGAGCGGGGAGATGCCCGATTACAAGGGCGAACACTACCGGTTCAGCCTCATGACGCCCTTCTTCACGCCGCCCGGAAACGGCCAGCCCATGACGCCCGTCACCATAGCGGCAGTGGGGCCGGGTATGCTGAAGGTCGCGGGCAGCCGGTGCGACGGCGTGCGGCTTCACCCATTCTGCACGCGCAGGTATTTCGAGGAATTCTGCCTGCCGAGGCTCACAGAGGGATTTGAGGAGAACGGAATAACGCGCGAGCAATTCGAGATCACCGGCGGCGGCTACTTCGTCACAGGAAAAGATGAGGAAGCCATCAGGCGCGGGATGGACGAGGTGAAGGTCCGCCTCGGCTATTACAGCTCCACGCCCAATTACTGGCCGGTGCTCGAGATGCACGGCTACGGCGAGTTGGGCAGGAAGCTGAGACTGATGGCGGTCCAGGGCAAGTGGGGCGAACTCGCGGGCGAGATTCCGGACGACCTGGTTTATCTTTTCGCCGCGGTGGGCGTGCACGGGGAGATCAAGCAGGCGATAGAGGCGCGCTTCGGTAACGGGGTGGATACCCTCTACGCGGGAATGTTGCCCACGGCGGACAGGGACCTGCCACCCGATCTGATTCAGGACATCCAGACGATACCGGTGGCGTTTGAGGGGTTCGCGGAGAGATAGGGGGAGGAGACGCCGCCGCGTATTCGCCTGCAACCGCAGATTGCCGTCATTCCGGCGAATGCCGGAATCCAGAACCGAAGAGAATGGCGACGCTCCGGTTTTTCATCCCCCACTCATTGGCGGGAATACAGAAGAAATAAAAAAACAAAGGCAAAATCCCTGGATTCCGGCATGCGCCGGAATGACGATCAAAATCGCATTCACCAGTAGTAAGGGCGTCGAACTTCCCGAGGATGAAGGGTTCGACGCGATGGGGTGTCGCCGGACAATCCCTCCTCGGGTTTGTCCGGCCCTCCGTGGTTGTCCTTTTGCAGGATGGTTACAATCAGGACAGGCACGGAGGCCTGTCCCTACAAAACCACCCCCCCCTACCCCCCCTTGTCGGGGGGATTTTTTCAACAGTCCATCGCGCGCGGCCTAACGAATTCCGTGGCTTGCCAGGTATTCCCGGACCATCGCGGCGCACTCCTCCGGCTTTTCCACCTGCAGGAAATGCGAAGCCTCGGGCACGAAGTCGTAGTCGACGGCCGTTGCGTGACTCAGGTCGAAAGTCGGCAGAAACGCGGAGGGCAGCGTGGGGTCGGCTCCGATAACCTTCGTCGGGCAGGTCAGTATCGTCAGATCCAGCAAAGGCGAGAAACTCCTGACATATTCCGCGATCTGGGCCTCGTAATCGCGCGGGCAGCGGAGTTCGTAAGCCTCCCCGTCGGCGCTCTTGCGAAGGGTCGACCGCGCTATGAGATCGCGCACCCCCGATAAGACGCGGTTGTAGCCGGGAACGATGGCGAGGATTTCGGCTAACTGCTCCCGGCTCTCAAACCGATCCGCCCGCTTCCGGGTCATCGCCGCTATCCGTTCCGCCGCCGCGTCCCATTCCGCCTCTCTCCGGGCGGGTTTGCACAGCGGCGGGTCGAACAGAACCAGCGCGGAATAGGCGTCGGTGAAAGAAAGGAGCGTCACAAGCGTCGAAAGGGAGTGAAACACGCCCACGGTCGGTTTTTCGCCATATTCCCGGACGATGGCGTCGAGAATGAGGTCATGGTCGGAAATCATTGCCGGGATGTTGTGATCCCGCTGCGCGCCGACGGCATTCCAGCCGTGGTTCCTGAGATCGTAAACCATCAGGTCGAAATCGTCGGCGAGCAGCGACCAGAACGGATAATAGACATCGACCGCGAGACCGTTGCCGTGGGACAGGACGAGCCGGGGACCGCCCGGATTGCCGTGTCGCCGCACCGTGGTCACAGCGTGTTCGTCGAGTCGGACTTCACATGTCGAAACGGGCTCGGGTACCGTCCAATGCGCTCCTTCCGTCATCTCCGAAGACCTGGTTGCGATCGAGCGTCCAGGAACGCCGATCAGCCGCGCGCGTCGATATGTCCTACAAGTTCCTGCAGGGTCCGGAACTGCGCGAAGTCCTCTATTTCCATCCCGAGGCCGAACTCATCGTTGACGAGTTTGTAGAAAGCGACCGCCTCCATCGAGGTAACCTCTATATCGACGAGCTGGGCGTTGAAATCCGGTTCATGGCCGATGTCGAAACTGCTGGCAATGATCTTCTTGATGCGGTCTTGTGTGGCCGACATGAGTGTGTGCTCCTTTCCGTAGTAGCAAGCGTGAGATTCTGAAGCGGATGTATGTCGCATAATCTGTATCGCTATTATAAGCAAAGCACCCGCATCCTGACAAGCTTTTTACGCCGATGGTTGCGGGGCGCCCCAGGTGAGCGCCGCAGCGCAGTCGGCCACACCGACGATGAACTTCGGAGCTGTTTCCCGCTGCCCCCTTGAGGGGGTTGCCCAAAAAGCCCTTACGCGTGGAGCTAAACCATTCTTCCCTTGTAGAACTCTCAACGACCACTCCCCCCTTGAGGGGGAGTCGGTGAGGTGAGGGAGCTTTTCCCCGAAACCGAACCGGTGGGGGGAGCTTTTCATTTAGAATCGTCCCCCCACCGATTCAGCCTTCGCATAAACCGCTCGGCTTCATCGTCTGGCTTTCCCCTCGGGAAGCCAGACCCTCAAGGGGGGAGTGAAAAACCTTGGGGTTATCTACCAAATCGCGAAGCCGGGGCTTTTTCAACAACCCCCAAGGGGGAGCAATTACACCGTTCCCCGTCGAATCCAAAGCCCGGAATCCCGCTTCGAGCCATGTATCTCATTTTCTCGTTTGTGCGCGAACAACCGGCTATGGGGCCTCCACACGGACGGTCACGATGTCCACGCCGTGGTACTGCTGGTGGCGAACCGACGCCGAGTGGTGGCGCAGAAGCCGGAGCGACACCTCCTGCTCGAGTGAGGCTTCTTCCGTCTGCTCGCCGAGCAGCGCGACCTGATCCTGAAGGTTCCCTCCCTCGCCCGTCGCGGCGATGAACTCCAGAACCGCTGCGCCGCCGTCTTTTTTCGCGAGCAATACCACCCGTCGTCCGCTTTGCTCCCCGCCTTCGTCCGGTCCGATCAGCGTCAGCAAGACTTCCTCGCAGACGCCGCCCAGACGCCGCGCCATCCCCTCATCCCAGTTGCACGTGGAGGCGAACTCGCCGAGAAACTCCCTGAGCTCCGGCAGGGACGAGGCGTCGAGCGCCGCTTCCATCCGGGTGGGGCGGGGTTCGGTGATCTCCACGAACAGGGTCATGAGGATGACGACGAGGCCGCCGGCCGTCATGCCGTTGTTCATGAGGCCGCCCGCGAATTCCGAGAAAAACTCCGGGAAGACGACCCCGCTCTGAAAAGCCACGCCGAGCCAGAACGAGACGCCGACGATCAGGCTCTTGCGGTAGTCGATCCCGTCCTGAACGATCATCTGCACGCCGATCATGAAGAGGATCGCCATCATCACGACGAGATAAGCGGCGAAGACCGGCCCCGGTATCGCCAGCACCAGGGCGAGCGCCTTCGGCAGAAACGCCAGCGCGGCGAACATCCCGCCTGCGGCGATCCCGACGTGGCGGGCCGCGACTCCGGTGAGCTGGGTCAGGGATGCGCCCGTCGTATAAGAGGTGTTCGGCATCGTTCCCGCGAGGCCGGAGAGCAGGTTGCTCAGACCGTCGGTGGCCACCGCGCCCTGCACCGCCCGGAAATCCACCGCCCGGGGCCTGCGCCAGGAGACGCGCTGAGCGGCGGCGGCGCTGCTGATCGTCCGGATGGCGCCGACGGTGGCCGCCAGCAGGAACCCGGGAAGAAGCGACCAAAATGTCGGCCCGAAGCCGAGATCGAGGCCCGGCCATTCGACCGGGGGCAGACCGGCCCACGAAGCCTCCGCGACGCGGGCCGTGTCGTAAATGCCGAAAAAGACGGCGACGAGCGAACCTGCGAGCACGCCGAGCACGGAAGCCCACAGGCGAAGCGACCCCGACGCCTTGAGGGTGAGGCCGCAGATGACGAGCACGGTCGCCAGAGCGCTCAGTGGAGCGCCCAGGGCCGGGCTGCCGTCGGGCACGTCATTGAGCAGATTGAGGACGGGCGACATCACCGAGACCGGGATCAGCATGAGCACCGTTCCCGAGACTGCCGGTGTGAGTATCCGCCGGAACAGCGAGAGCCGATCGGATATGACGAGCTGAAAGAGCGCCGCGACGACGACCAGGGTGGCGAAGGTAGCGGGTCCTCCCTCGGCGAGCGCCTGGATGGATACCGCGATGAAGGCCCCCGAGCTCCCCATCATGAGCACATGGCCCATCCCGAAACGACCGAGACGGAGCGCCTGCAGCATCGTGGCCCCGCCTCCGATAACGACGGCGGCGAACACGGCCCACGAGAGATAGGCTTCGCTCTGGCCGGCGGCCCGCATCACGACCGTCGTGAGCAGAATCGTGGCGGATACGCTGAGTGCGGTGAGCTGGAGACCCAGGCCGAGGGAGATGGCGAGCGGTGGTTTTTCGTCGGCCTGGTAGCGGAGGCCCGATTCATTCGAACTCATGACGCAACAGATCTCCGGCAGACGCCGTGCGTCTGCTCGAAAAAATGAAAGCAACTCGCGAGGCCGTTGCCGCGGGAAAGAACGGGCTTCGGACCCGCCGGGTTCCCGTGACGCCGCAGTTTGATGACGGTGTCGTCTCCCATGCGAACTTCACGGACGGAGAGCGGCTCGGATATCTTCCGGGCTTTTTCTAAAATCGTCATCGAGCCCCCTCGCTCTCTCCTCGAATGAGCGCCTGGTCCGGTTCATAGGCGATGGCGGCGGCGAAATCCGCGTTGCCCAGATTCTCAAGTCTCCACTCGACGTCGGGTATGTGGGGAAACCGGAACATGCCCTTTCTCGCGCCGCGCCGTATGGCCTGTGGCACCTCGAACCGGGACGGATCCAGGGAAAAGCCCGTGCCGAGCGCCTTGATGAGCGCTTCCTTGAGCGTCCAGAGCGTGAAGAACAAGCGCGGCTTTTCGGATTCTCTCGCCGAAGCGAAGTCGGCTTGTTCGTCCGACCCGAACACGACCTCGCTTATCCCGTCGAGATCGAGGCGGGTGACGCGCTCTTCCACGTCCACACCGAGCCGCCCTTGCGGCGCAAGCGCCACTAACCCATGTTTGCCGCTGTGAGAGACGTTGAAGCTGACGGGAGCCGCTATCCCGTCCACAAGTGCGAACGGCTTTCCGTGCTCGGAAGCGCCGAACGCGAGTCGTTCGTTCCCGCAACCGAGCCGGCAGCAGAGAATGGAGCGCAGCGCCGCGCGGCACAGGGCGAATTCACGCTTGGGACGGTCATATCGAAAGCGACGCCAGCGCGCCCGTTCTTGAGCGTCGAGCCACGAAAAGGCGTGCGCCTCGCGCTCCTCATGGGGCGTCAGGTCGACATGTACGACGAGAATATCGTCTATTTCACGGAACGTGTGAAACCAGGAATCGAGGGCGTCAGCAGCCATAGAAACCAGTCTTTCCGCAAGTGTGGGAGTCGCCGCCTGTGCGCCTTGAAACCAGAGGCCAGTCCTTGAGGACTGGCCCCGGCTCCAAAGCGAAACTTGTTGTTTCATTTTCTGAAAATCGGTGTTCCCGTCTGAAATTTATTGTAACTTTCTGATTCCGGAACTGCGCTCAACTACGCCCGCTTCAACTGCCCAGATAGTTGATCAAGTCCCTCAAAGTTCTGAAGTCTCTGGCAATTTCTTGTGTAATTTCGACCCCGAATTCCCGATCGACGACCTTGAGAAAGTTTACGGCATCCACCGAGTTTACGCCGATTTCGCCTAAGTCCGCATCCAGCATCGCCCGGTCCGAGATGCCCAAATGTTTTTCCACAAGGTCTCCCATACGTTCTTCGACACTTGCCATCGTCGCGCTGTCTCCCATTTGAAAAATGTTAGAGCGGTGATTAAAACTATCGTGAAATCATAACTTTCCCGATATCGTTGTCAAGCATTCAAGGCGCCTCGAACCAGAAGCGACGGCGTTGGAACGGGTAGCCCGGCAGCGAAATCCGCCGCCTCTCCTCTCCGGCGAACAGCCCGGCGAAGTCGAGCGTGAATCCCGCCTCATACGCCCGCGCAACCGCCTCGACGAACCCGGCGCCACCCTCAGACGCCCGGTCCAGGCTCGAAAGCACCGCGGGCGGCGCGGCGCCGTTAGCGCTCGCTCCTGCGTCGCCTGAAAGATCGGGCCAGGCCGAGAGCACCTGCGGGACGAACGCTGCATCCGGCCCGATCTCCACGATGACCTCCACCCCCGACTCCATGAGCGTCTTGGCGCATCCTTCGAACGCCGCCGGTTCACTCGCCTGACGACGCCAGTATGCCCCATCCATGGTTTCACCCGAGCCCAGGGCCAGGCCCGTCAACTGATTCACCAGCGTGAGCGAAGGCAGCGCCGTCACGACGCCCTCGAGCGCCGTTTCGATATCGTCCAGCGCTGTCTCGGCTCCTTCGTCTCCCGAGACCGCTTCCATCAACGCGCCACGCCGTGCCGCGAAACGCAAGCCCTCCTCCAGAGTGAACACGCCCGCCGCATGCGCCGCCGCAATTTCTCCGGAACCTGCGCCGAACACCACGTTCGGCCGAATCCCGAGGCTCGCCCAAAGCGCCGTGAGCGCGCACCCGAGCGCAAAGACCGTCGGCTGCGACCACGCCGGGTCTTCGAGACCTCCGGTGCGGCCGAACATCACATCCAGCAGCGAGGCGCTGCGCTCCACCCGAAGCACCTCGTCGCAGTGGTCCAGCAACGCGCGCGCCACCGGCTCGCTCTCGTAGAGCTCCTCTCCCATGCCGACCCGCAGATCATCCTCTCCGGCGAATGCGAAGGCCACCTTCGCCGCCGCGGGCGGTTTCGGGTTCCCGTCCGGCTTCGCAAGCGCTCTCAATCCCTCCCGCAACGACGCGGCGTCCTCGAACACCACGCCCGCACGGTGCGCAAAATGACTCCGCCCCACGGCCGCCGTCCAAGCCATGTCGGAAAGCAGCGGCTCTGCGGCGGCGCCTTCTGCGGAAAGCTCCCCGGCGGAATCATCCAACCAGGAAAGATACAGCCCCGCCGACTCACGAAGCGCGTCGTCCGATTTTCCCGATAGCGGGAGCATCCGCGCCCTGCGCGGTCGCATCCCATCTACCGTCGGCGATTCCGCAACCGACTCCGGGAGCGTTACGGTGACAGGCTGCGCGGAACCTACCGGGGAACCCCGTCCGGTGTCTGCCGCGGCGTCTTCCTCCGGCGTGCCGTACCCCTCCACCAGGACGTGCGCGTTCGTACCCGAAAGCGCGAAAGCGCTCACCCCCGCCCGGCGCGGACGGTCGGGGGTGAGCGGCCAGGCCGTCGCCTCCGCCGTCACCCGAACCGGCAACTTGTCCCACTCCATGTGCGGATTCGGGTTATCGAAATGCAGGTGTTTCGGGATAACCCCGTGCTTCATCGCCAGCAACACCTTGATCAGGCCGGCGATCCCCGCCGCCGACTCCAGATGCCCGATGTTCGTCTTCACCGTGCCGAGCAGGAGCGGACGATCCGGATCGCGCCCTTGACCGTACACCGCCGCCGACGCGCGCACCTCGATGGGGTCGCCCAGTTGCGAGCCCGTCGCGTGTACTTCGAGATAATCCACGTCCGAGGGTGGAAAGCTGGACCGGGAGAGCGCATCCTCGAGCACCTGTTCCTGCGCCGTGCCGTTCGGCACCGTCAGCGCGGCGCTCGCGCCGTTCTGGTTGACCGCCGAGCCCTGAACCAGGCCCCAGATGCGGTCGCCGTCCGCCTCTGCGTCGCTCAGCCGCTTCATCACCACCATCCCGCAGCCTTCACCCCGTACGTAGCCGTCCGCGCCCGCATCGAATGTCCGGCACCGACCGCTCGGCGACAACATCCCGAAATCAGCCATGAATTTCGAAACCGGGGGGGAGAGCACCGCGTGCACGCCGCCGGTAAGAGCCAGGTCCACCTCGCCCTCCCGGAGGGCTGCGGCCGCCTGATGCACCGCCGCCAGCGACGACGCGCAGGTCATGTCCAGCGGCACCGCCGGCCCCATCAGGCCAAGAACGAAGGCGATTCGCCCGAGGGCCACGCTCGGCGCGTTGCCGATGTAGCTGTCATCCAGGCCGCCGGCCACGACGATGTCGCGGTATTCGCTGACGCCCAATCCGACATACGCACCGGTGCGAGTCCCCTTGAGCGGAGTGGGGTCTATGCCTGCGTCCTCGAGCGCCTGCCAACTCGTCTCGAGCAACAGTCTTTGGCGCGGGTCCATCAAGCGCGCTTCGATTGGCCTGATGCCGAAGAAACCCGCATCGAACTGGTCGATTCCTTCGATGTACCCGCCTTGCCGGCAGATGGCTTCATCGGCGGCGGGGTCTCCGGCGACGCCGCCCCAGGAGCCGGAATCGTGCCGCCCGTCCGTCACTGCGTCGACGCCCGCTTCGAGCAGACGCCAGAAAGCGGAGATATCCGGCGCGCCCGGGAACCGGCACGCCACTCCGACGACCGCGATCTGCTCCTCCTCACGCCGCACCGCTGGCCGCCGCTCCGGCTCGGGTTGCGCCTGCGGGACGGGGGCTGCGCCGAGGTCGCCGAGTTCCCCGGCCAGATGACGGGCGAGCACCGCGATGTCGGGATAGTCGAACACCACGGTGTTCGAGGCCGTATAGGCGTCCGTGAACGCGCGGTTCAGCCGGTTGCGGAGTTCCACGGCCATGAGCGAGTCCATGCCCAGATCGAAAAATCCCACCGTGGGTTCGGGCGCGCTCGGCAGGCGAAGCACCGCCTGCAGTTCCTGCTGCAGGAACGACACCAGCAGGTCTTCGCGCTCCGCAGCGGGCGTCTCCGCCAGACGGGATAACAGGTCGTCCGCCAGGGCGGGCGCGTCGGCCTCCGCGTCTTGACCGAAGGAAAGCAGGTCTTCGAAAAACGGGGGAATGGTATCCAGGGTCTTTTCGAATAGGGACCAATCCCTCGACAGAACCATGGAATTCGCGGGGTCCTCGCGGACCAGCCGGTCGAATGCCCTGAGCCCCTGCTGCGGCGTCATCCAGCCGACTCCCGTTACGGCGATACTTCGGGAGATTCTCTCCCGCTGCTCCTCGGCTTCGCCAATCTCCGACCACGCGCCCCAGGCGATCGCCTGGCCCGGGAGTCCCAGCGCCCGGCGGTGGGCGGCGAGCTGATCCAGAAACGCGTTGGCTGCCGCGTGGTTCGCCTGGCCCGGATTCCCCAGTACGCCGGCCGCGCTCGAGAAGAGGACGAACATATCCAGATCGCGATAAAGCGTCGCGCGGTGCAGGTGCCACGCGCCCAGCACCTTCGGCCACAGCACCTCCTCGAACTTCTCCCAGCTCTGGTTCCCGAGCGCGCCGTCCGAAAGCACCCCTACGCTGTGGATCACACCGCCCAAAGGCGGCAACTCCGCATCCATCCGCTCGAGCATCTCGTCCACCGAGGCGGCGTCCGTCACGTCCGCGAGTTCCACCCGGACCGTGAACCCGCGTCTGCGCAGCGATTCGATAGCGTCTACGACCTCCGGATCCGGGGGCCGCCGGCCGTTCAGTACGATCGTCCCGGCGCCTCGCTCCGCGAGCCAGCCGGCCACGGCGCACCCGATGCCGCCCAGACCGCCGGTGACGAGGTAGGTCCTGTCTTCGCGCAAGCGGCCCCTCGCGAGCGGCGAATTCGCGAAGATAATCTTCCCGATATGGCGTCCGTCGCGCATGAATTCTACGGCCTGCCTCGCCTCGGCGAGCGGCCACCGGGTGTGTGTGAGCGGCGTCAGTTCTCCCGCCGCCAGCCGCGCCATGACGTCTCGCAGCAAGGCGCCCGGCCGCTCAGGCTCATCCTCCTTCATGGCGTCGAGCTTCACGATGTCATAGGACACGTCCGGCCGTACGGCCGCCATCTCCTCCTCGCTCAGAATGTCCCGCGCCGCCAGTTCCACGAACCGGC
Organism: Nitrospinota bacterium; assembly: GCA_026706735.1. Classification (GTDB taxonomy): domain Bacteria; phylum UBA8248; class UBA8248; order UBA8248; family UBA8248; genus Bin107. Next base: position 22,630 of record JAPOYD010000066.1, read on the forward strand.
CGCCATGCGCCAGGCACGAGAGGCTCGCGTCGATGAAGCCCTCCGCCGTCAGGCTGTTCAGGATCAGGTCGACGCCTGCGCCGCCCGTGGCTTCCAAAATCTCCTCACCGAACGTCGTCTGGCGGCTGTCGAACACGTGCTCCACGCCGAGCGAGCGGAGATAGCCCTGTTTCGGCGCGCTCGCCGTCGCGAACACTTCCGCTCCCGCCGCCTGCGCCAGTTGAATGGCCGCCAGTCCCACGCCGCCCGCGCCCGCGTGAATCAGCACCCTGTCACCGGCTTTCAGGCCCGCGAACTCGTAGGAGACCGCCGCGGACAGGAACACCGTCGGCATCGTGGCGAGCGACGCGGCCGGCAAATCCGGCGGCGCGGGCGCCACCAACTCCTCATGCGTCACGGATTCCGGCCCGAACATACCGCGCGCGCCGCGCCTCACGCCGACCACGCGGTCGCCCACCGAAACGCTCGACACCTCGGAGCCGACCTCGATCACATGGCCGCACATCTCCGTGCCCAGGAATTTCTCGTCGATCAGGCCGAGCGCCGAGAAAACGTCCCAGAAGTTGAGCCCGGCGGCCTCTATGCCCAAGCGAACTTCCCTGGGATCGAGCGGCGGCGGCGGCGCCTGCAGGCCGCAGAGCGCGCCGTCTTCGCCGACCCCCAGCAGCCAGCCCGTCTCTTCGGGCAGGGCCAGCCGCTCCGCCCCCTCGCCGGCCCGCACCAGGCGGGCGACGCGGCGCCTGCTGCCCCGGTGGACGATTTGGTTCTCCGCGTCGGGGTAGAGCAGTTCATTGGCGAGGTCTGCGGGCGGCGCCGTCGGCTCGGGGTCCAGATCGATCATCCTGGGCTGCATCCCGGGCGCTTCCCGGGCCATCGCTTTTCCGAAACCCCACAGCGCCGCGCCTGCAAGCTCACCGCCGCGTTCGCGCTCCAGCACCTGCGCGCCCCGCGTGAGGATCCAAAAACCCTTCTCGGGCGCCGCGTCGGCGTCCAGGAGCCCCTGCGCAAGCGCCAACCCGCTCGCGCCGGTCTGTTTCACGTCCTCCGCCATTTCCCCGGTTGCCGCGTCGGGACCGTGGCCGTCGAGCGCCGTGAAATGCACGACGCCGGCCAGCGGCGCATCTGCGGGCAGACCCTCCAGCAGCGCGCCCCAGGATTCGCGGCGCTCCATCTCGACGGACGCATGGATGACTCCCGGTTTTTCGTCCGCAGGCCCCCCGTTCGCCGAGCCCGCCTCGCCCGCCAGTACGACCGTCTGGTTGCGCGCTGCCAACTCCGCCGCCAGTTTCCCGGCTTCGCCGCCGCGGTCCGCCGCCAGAACCCAGACGCCGGGACGCTCGGCCACTTCCCCGTGTTGTTGCGCCAGAATCACGCCCCTGTCCGGCATCTCGCCGGAGTCGGGCCCGCCCACCCCCAGAATCTCCACTCCCTCGAAACCCGCGGCTTCAAGGGATCCCCGCCATACGTCCGGCCCCGCCAGGGCGTAGGTGGGACGGCTGGCGTCCGAGAACCGCCACCATCCGTCCAGTTGTCCGAAAGTCATATCCAGCCAGTCCTGGCCGGAAAGGTTCTCGAGCGCCACGAGATGACCCGAGGGCGCGAGAAGCGTCCGGCAGTGCGTGAGCGTCTCCTCCAGGTACCGCGTGGCGTGGAGCACGTTCGAGGCAATCACCAGGTCATATCCGTGGGAGTCGAAGCCCTGCTCCACCGGGTCTTTTTCGATATCCAGCACCCGGTACTCGATGCATCCGCCGCCGTCGCCGAACAGCCCCTCCGCCTGCGCGAAGAAGCCCGCCGAAATGTCCGTGTAGGTGTAGTCGAACCGCCCTTCGGGAAGTTCCGGCAGGACGGATTCGGTCGCCGACCCCGTGCCCGCGCCGACCTCGATGACCCGCAAGCGCCGTCCCTCGGGCAGCCCGGCCACGAGCGTGCGTACCGCATCCCCCAGCATCTTGTTCGCCGCTCGCCATAACGGCGCCTTGAAGTAGAGGTCCGCGGCGCTAGGCTCTCCGCTGCCGAACAGAAGCGAGAGCGGGTCCTCCTCGCCGCGAAGCACTTCCGCCACGGCGCCCGCGCTCCTGCGGAACAAACCGATCTCGTTCGAAGCGTAGGCGTAGCGATCGAGCACCCCGGCCGCGAACTGCTCGGGATCCCCCGGAATTCCTTCCGGCAAGGGTTCTCCGGCCCCTGCGGCGACGACGAAACCCTCGCCCTCTGCCTTCAGCAGGCCCGACTTCGACAATATCTCGAGCATCCGGCGGAACAGTTTGCCGTGTTCATCCTTAACCCCCAGGCGCTGCCGCAGGTCTTCCGGGTCAACGACCGCGCCCGCCTCGCGCTCCCATCCGAGCTTCTCGAGAGCCGAGAGCGCATAATGCCGCGCCATGCACGAGAGGTCCGCCATCAAGGCGGGTCTCACTGTGGCATCGACTCCTTCCGCCGCCAGGTAGTCGGAAAACAGTCCCCAACTCTCCGCGACCTCCCCCGGGCTCGGGAGGAAATCCGCCGGCAGCATTCCGGGCGGGAGGGCGCTTTCGCGCCAGACGACCTCGTAGAGAAGGTCGTCCAGCCCCTCGACCGCCGAGAGCAGCGCCGCCCGCGTCGCGCGCTTCACCATGAACCCGCTCAACTCGCCGATCAGGGTCCCGCTCTGGTCATAGAAGCGGAAATCGGCGACGAAGACCTCAGGCCCCCCGGCGGTTTCGGGGTCCGTTTCCTGACTACTCGGAGCCTCTCTCATGCGCACGTGGCAGAGAAGCCGGTCCGGCAGACGATCCGCCAGCCACAGCCGATCCCAGCCGAACGGGAGATAGGTGATCCCGTCTTCCGCTCCGCCCGGATTGCGCGCCGCCCCCATGACCTGAAAACAGCCGTCGAGCAGGAGCGGGTGCACGTCGAGTGCGTTGGCTCCTTGATCCTCGGGGAAGCACACCTCGCCCAGCGCCTCGCCCGCCCGGGACCAGACCATCCCCAGCGTGCGGAAAGACGGGCCGAGGTCGATCCCCACATTCGCCTTGGCGCGGTAATACGCCGGCACGTCCTCGGGCGACAGACCGGCCTTCAGGCTTTCCAGGTCCACCCCCTCCGAGGCTTGCCTTGCGTCCCCACCCGATGGCGCGCGGCACTCCGCGTGCAGCGTCCAATCCTCCTCGGCCTCTCCCTTGCTGAATATACGAACAAGGCGCGAAGGTTCCTCCCCCGGAGCCTCGAGCAGAACCTGCACATGTCGACCTTCGCTCTCGCCCTCTGAATTTTCCTCGCCGAAGATGAGCGCGCTGTGCAGTTGCACCTCCTCGATGAGCATCGACCCGCTTCCTTCGGCCACCGATGCCGATATCGCCATCGCCCCGTAAAGCGCGCCCGGCGCGATGACCCGGCCGAACACACGGTGGTTGTTCAGCCAAGCGGGATCCGAGGGAAACACTTCGGTCTCGAACGTAACCTCGCCGCTGGCGGACTCATGCCTCTCGCCCAGCAGCGGGTGCCCTGCGCTCTGCCGTCGCCGTTTCGGCGCCTCGACCCAGAAGCGTTCGCGCTGGAACGGATAACCAGGCAGCGATATGCGGCGCCGGGTCTCTCCGGCGAACAATCCCTCGAAGGAAAGGTCGACTCCGGCCTCATAGGCCCCGGCCACCGCGCCCATGAAACTTGTATCGGGTTCGTCCGCCGATTCAGTCTCATCTGATGACGGCCTTTGCAGACTCGCCAAAACGAGAGGAGCCTCGACGTCACTCGCGAGCGCATCCCCACCCTCGTCCGGCTCCGGCCAGGCGAGAGACAACATCGGCCCCAGCACCGCGTGCGGACCGACTTCCACCACCAGGTCGACGCCCAGATTCGCCAACGCCCGGACACCGAGGTCGAAGGCCACCGCCTCGCGTGCGTGGCGGCGCCAGTACGCACCGCCGAGTATCTCGTCCGGTTCCACCACCCGGCCCGTCACGTTGCTCACAAGCGTGGTGCGCGAGGCCGTTGATACCTCGAATCCGCCGAAAAGACTTTCCAGCGCATCCAGAGCCGGCTCGACCAGGGGGCTGTGGAACGCCTGGCTCGTGTTGATCGGCCTCACCCGGACTTCTTCCGACTCGAAGCGTTCCGAGACCGCCTCGACCGCGGAAACCTGTCCGCTCAACACCTGGTGCGCCCCGTTCCTCGCCGCAATCGCGAGCCTTTCGCACCCGGCCGACTCGTTGTACGCACGCACCGCCTCCTCAACTTTCGAGAAGGGAGCGAACACAGCCGTCATCGTCCCAGTTTCCGGCACCGACGCCAGTATTTCGCTCCGCCCCATGACGGCCCGCATCCCGTCTTCAAGCGCGAACACCCCCGCCGTATGCGCCGCCGCGAACTCACCGACGCTGTGCCCCACCACCACGTCCGGGCGAACCCCCAGGCTCGCCCAAAGCGCTGTTATCGCGCACTCGATCGCGTAGAGGGCCGGATGCGCCCAGACGGTGTCGTTCAGATTTCCCTCGCCTTGAGCGAACATCACGTCCAGCAGCGAGGCGCCCCGCTCCGCGCGAAAGGCTTCTTCACAGCGGTCGAGAACCGCCCGCGCCACAGGTTCTGTCTCGTACAAATCCTGCCCCATGCCGACCCACTGGCCACCCTGACCGGTATAGAGGAACGCCACTTTCGTCGCCGTCCGCGGCTCGGGCGCTTCAGCTCCTTCAGCCAGCGCGTTCAACCGCTCGCGCAGCTGCGCGGCGTCGCCGAAGAGCAGGCCCGAGCGATGCGTGAAATGGCTCCGCCCTACGGCGGCCGTCCACGACATGTCCGAGAGGAGCGGATTGGCGGCGGCGCTTTCGGGAGAGATTTCTTCGCCACGCTCGTCGATCCAGGTGAGATACCGCCCGGCCAGTTCGCGAAGCGCGCCCTCCGACTTCCCCGCGAGCGGCAGAAGCCGCGTCTCGCGCTTTAAGAGTCCGTCTTCCGCAGACGGCTGAAGCGCTACTCTATCTGTCAGGGAAACGGCGACCGGCAGTGCGGAACCCACGGGTTCATCGAATGAGCCGACTTTGGAAGTCCCATCCGGAGTTTCATATCTCTCCATGATGACGTGGGCGTTCGTGCCCGACCACCCGAACCCGCTTACGCCCGCCCGCGGGGGATGATCGAGATGGCGCGGCCACTGCGTCGCTTCCGCCGTCACCTGCAGGGACATCCGCTCCCAGTCCACCGCCGGAGTGGGTTCGCGGAAGTGGAGGTGTTTGGGAATCACCCCCTGCTTCAGGGCCAGCGCCGTCTTGATCACGCCGGCGACCCCCGCCGTCGACTCGAGATGTCCGATGTTGGTTTTCACCGAACCGATCAAAAGCGGGCGGTCCGCCGCGCGTCCCTTGCCGTAGGCCGCCGCCGCCGCTTCCAGCTCTATCGGGTCGCCCACCTCAGTCCCCGTTCCGTGCGCTTCGAGGTAATCGACTTCATGGGGCCTGATTCCGGCGCGCGCGAGCGCATCCGCGATCACCCGCTCCTGCGCCGGGCCGCTCGGCACCGTCAGCCCCGGACTCGCGCCGTCCTGGTTGATGGCCGAACCGCGAATCACGCCCCAGATGCGGTCGCCGTCCGCCTCCGCCTCGGCGAGCCGCTTGAGGACCACAATTCCGCATCCCTCGCCCCGCACATACCCGTTCGCGGCGGCGTCGAACGTCGCGCACCGACCGTCGGGCGAGAGCATCCCGGCATTTCCGCGCAACTCCAGCAGGCGGCCCGAGAGAATCGTGTGCACGCCTCCCGCCAGGGCCATATCGGCTTCGCGCCGCTGCAGGCCCGCGACGGCCTGGTGGATCGCGACCAGCGAAGAGGAGCAGGCGGTGTCCAGCGCTATCGCCGGCCCTTCAAAGCCCAGCGCGAAGGAGACTCGCCCGACGGCCGTGTTGAAGGAAGTGCCGCTGACCGTATACAGGCTCGTGGCGGGCTCCGCGGTATCGCTGACCTCCATGATCAGGCTTCGGTACTCGTTGTTGCTGACGCCCCCGTACACGCCGGTGCGGCTGCCTCTGAGTCGTTCCGGGTCCATTCCCGCATCCTCGAGCGCCCGCCAGCTCGTCTCCAGCATGAGCCGTTGCTGGGGGTCCAACAATTGTGCCTCGACAGGCGAAATGCGGAAGAACGCGGCGTCGAACTGGTCAATCTCGTCGAGATACGCGCCGAAACGGCAGGCCTCGCTCTGGATCTCATCATCGGGGAAGAGCACGCCCACGCGTCCCACGCCCGAACCCGGAACGCCCTTGGTCACCGCGTTCTCGCCGTCCTCGAGCAGACGCCAGAAAGCCGGAAGGCCCACGGCGTTTGGGAACCGGCACGCCATGCCCACGATCGCGATGGGCTCTGCGGGCCGGGAAGTCACCGGCGTCCCGGCTTCCGTTTCTTCGGAAGGATCGAAATTCCCGTCTGAATGCTTCAAATTCTCCTCCAGGTTCAGATTTCCTCGCGAAACGCCTCTTCTTGCCGCTAACACGTCGTTCTGGAACAAGTCCATCATAAAGCGCACAATAGAAGGACTCAACAATTTTTTTCGGGGCGATGACTTGTCGAGCCTTCTTCCAGTGCCCGGCACGCAACAGCCTGCTTGCGGTCATGTTCCGGCGACCGGACCGCCGCCGTGGGGTGAGAATGACGTCGCTGTACCCCGCCTTGCGCTGGTCGAGACGGCGTATAAATGGCCTGCGTCCGCCTCCTCCGGGCCGCCGTGTCACGGCGGCGAAACCTGCCCGCAGGCGCAGTCTTGCGGGCCGAGCGATTTTATTGACAATTCGACCCTTCGAACCTATTTTTAATTATATAGGCGTGAGTCAAGCGCACCACCTGAAACGCGAGATTACACCCCCATTCGGGGGAGAAAAGAAGGAGCAAAACAGGGTCCGACCCGCCAACATCAGATTCAGTGGCAACTCGTGGGGGGAGAACACTGATGGAGAAGAAGAAGAGGTGCGCATTCGCGGTTGTCGCCGGTTTTCTGCTCTACGCTTTCCTGATTGTCACATTCTGTTTTCCCACCGGAGCCGGCGCCTTCGAGCGCGATTCCAAATGGGATTCCGTCTATTCGAAGGGCAGCCGGCTCTACCTGACACACTGCGCGGCCTGCCACGGGAAGAACGGCGAAGGCGGCGTGGGCCTCCCCCTGAACCTGCAAAGCTTC
>JAPOYD010000126.1 GCA_026706735.1 Nitrospinota bacterium
CCCCCAACCTCCCTCGTCAGGGGTCAAACGCGAGTGAGGAACGAGCGTTTGCAAAGCCATCGATGAGAAACACAACGGCTCGCAAAACCTCCCTCTTCGGTCGGTTTTGACCCTGAAAAGGGGGGATAAAGGGGGGTTTTGCGACAGCTACGACAGGGTGCGATTTTTCGTGAAATGGGCTTTTCCGTGTGGTAAAATTTTCTCGATATGCGCCCGATATGATGGTTGGAAACACGAGGCCGGGATGCGTCAGAAGCATGGATTTTATGTTTCACCGAGCAAAACGGAGAGAGGACCCATGGGAAAAATGCCCAAGTTCGACATGGACGAGGTTTTGACGAAAGCGATGGACCAGTTTTGGCGTTATGGCTATTCGGCGACGTCGATTCGGGATCTGGAGAACGTAACAGGCCTGTTCAGAGGCAGCCTGTACCACGCGTTCGGCGACAAGCGTGAGATGTTCTTGCGGGCGCTCCACCGGTATGACCAACTCTATCGTGAGGCGCCGATCAGGGAACTCAGAAAACATCCCTCGCCGAGACAGGCGGTGCTGTCCGTGTTCGAGGCCGCCGCTTCGGAAGTGACGGAAAACGGTTCGAGCGACGGCTGCCTTGAAGTAAACGTCGCCCTGGAGCTTGGTGCGCACGACCCGGAGGTGGCTTCGTTCGTGGCCGGCGCGTTCGCCGGCATGGCGGAGTTTCTTCACGCCTCCATCGAGCGGGGCCAAGCCAACGGCGAGATTTCCTCTGAAGTCGATCCAGAGCAGACTGCAAAATCTTTGCTTGGTCTCTTCCTGGGTCTCAGGGTGCTGTCGCGCGTCTCCCCCGATGAGAGTTTTCTGGAATCCATCGTGGAGCAGGCCGAGGCCCTCTTGCCGCCGCCGGTCCCGGTTTCGCAGGCTTCCTGAAAGAGCGATTCGCGACGATACCCTCCCTTTGAGGGTTATTTCCGACCGATTAGACAGCGGCATCTTTCTCTGACGGCGGAAATCCCTGCTTTCCTCAAACGATATCGATTCGCCGGGTCACCGAGCGCGTGGGACCGAAGGTGGGCATGCAGCACGAATGCTTGCCGGCCCCGCCCGTCACGATGAGCAGCAAGTCCTCAGGACTATCGAGAAGCGGGAGCTCGAAATCGTCGTCGTCTTCGTGTTCGGCTATCTCCTCGCCCCAGGTCTGCATTCCCCACATGGCGCCGCGCTTTAACTGGCGCACAGGCTTTCGGGCGAGTTCGAAAATTCTCCCTTTCACGTCCGCTTTCGTAAGGCCGTCCCCCGCAATGGTCGCCGCGTGCTCGGGGCCGAGTGCGAGAACGGGTTCGCCGCGCAGATAAAAGTTGTTGCTCCCCATGATGGACATGGTATCCGCGGCTGTGGCGAGGATGCCCTCCGCCGTGTGGCTCACGTGGTCGTTGATGTTGTGGGGTCCCTCGCAGCCCACGAGCGTCACGGCGCTCTCATCAGGCGCAAAGCCGCGCTCGACGTGCAGCGGCTCCCAGGGGGAGGCCGCCTCGTTCTCGGCGATGCAGAACGCGTATTTGGCTGGCGACCCTTGAGTGGCGCGATCCAGAACGCCGGGGCTCGCGCCGCCCACGTTCAATAGCGTCAAGCGCATCGCGCGGCCGATCGTCGCGTTCGCCCGGTTGCCGGGGGCGAAGCATCCATACTCGGCATTCAGGCCGATTTCCTCGACAATCGGGCCGTTCACGATGATGAGGGGCGCCACGGGGTGGGTCGTCGCCTGAATGGCATGGAGCGAAAACTCGGGCTCCAGGACCGCCTGCATCGCCGCCACCAGAACGGGCATGTACGCCGGAAGACAGCCGGCCATCACGGCGTTCACGGTGAGGGCCTCGATCGTGACGACGCCCTGGCGGGGTGCCATGAGGCCGATTTCTTCACCTGCTGCCAAGCCTGCGCCCTCCACCATCCGGGCGACGCGCTCGGGCGTGGGGGGAACGACGGGCAGGCCGTCGCCCCATCCCCGTGCTTCGAGCAGGCGCGCCATCGCCTCGGGCGTGTCGCGAACCTTCACGCGCTCGCTCTCGAACGCAATATTTTCCTGAGAGTGGTCGTTCATGTCGTAGGCCCCGCCTAAGCGAAGAGCGCCTTGTGGCGCACCGTCTTGCGTGGCGGGACGTATTCGCGCTCCCGGTATTCCGCCCTGAGCGCTTCGGCGTCGCTCGTGAGAATGCGCCGCACTTCGTCCACCGCGTCGTTTCCCAGCGCGCGCGCCTCCTCGGGCGGAATGCCGCCCACCGGATGCGCCACGACGACTATCGGAAGGCCGGGCATCCCTAAGGCCGTTCTCTCATTCGCGCCCAGGGCCGAGAATTCACTCGAGCAGAACGTGGCTGTGGGGACGCCCGCCTTCTCCATCTCCACCGAGTCATGGATACTCCATGACGTGCAGCTCCCTCAGTCGCCCACCGCGCAGACGGCGACGTCCACCTGTTCAATGAATTCCTCAATCCGGTCTTCGGGCAGGGTGGGGTTCGGCTTTCCCCAGCGGATTACGCGCAGCGTCTCGTCCTCCCGGGCGAGGAGTTCTTCGATCCGTTCGAGCAGGACGTCGGCGTTGGGCTTGTTGTTGTGGAAAAAGCCGATTCTGAGGCCCCCCAGGTCTTCGGGCCGCTCCGCCAGGGGGTGGTCGCCCGCGCGGACGAAGGAGGTGGGTTGCAGGATTTCAATCATCTGGCTCATCTCGAATCTCCGTAATGGGGAACTGAAACTATAAACTCAATAAATTCTGGGCGATGACCATGCGCTGAATCTGGTTGGTCCCCTCGATAATCTGCAACTGCTTGGCGTCTCTCATGAACCGCTCGAGCGGATGGTCTTTCATGTAGCCCGCGCCGCCGAGCACCTGAACCCCGTCCACGGCGGCCTTCATGGCGACGTCGGTGGCGTAGCATTTCGCGGCGCAGATGAAATGCACGTCTTCTTTCCGGTAGCGGCCATTATCCACCATCGAGGCGGCGCGGTAAACGAGCAGACGGGCCGCCTCGGTTTCCATGAACATGTCGGCGAGCATGAACTGCACGGCCTGATGCTGCGCGATGGGTTTTCCGAAGGCTTCGCGCTCCTTGGCGTAACCCGCCGCATAGTCGAGACACCCCTGCGCCAGACCCACGCCTCGCGCGCCGATGGCGGGCCGCGCCTGGTTGAAGCCGAGCATCGCCGTCTTGAAGCCAAGGCCTTGCTCGCCGATCATGTTCTTCAGGGGAACTCGCGAGTTTTCAAGGAAGACCTCACACGTCGGGATGCCCCTCATCCCCATCTTCCGCTCATGGCGGCCCACGCGAAACTCGCCCCTGGGGACGACGGCAAAAGATATGCCCTTCGCCC
>JAPOYD010000105.1 GCA_026706735.1 Nitrospinota bacterium
CCGCCGGGGAGGCGCGCTCATGGGGTCGGGAATGACGAGGATAATGGAAATAATCATATTTTCGATAAAATTAGATAAATTCACGGGGTTTTTCGATAAATTCCTGGAAGGAATCCGTCTCGCAACTGATTGTAATATAACGACTTTTCTTATAAATCTGAGTGTATCGCACTCAGATATAGCAGCAAAAAAAGTTTTTCGGCTGCCGCGCATTTCCCCGCAACTGCCCGCATTTGCGCGCTATGCGCCGCCGGCCTCTATCTCTCCCTTGGGCGCGTCTCCTCCACTCGGCGCCTTGTCCACGAAGGGCTTGAGGAGGTCGAGCGGCAGGGGGAAGACGATGGTGGAGTTGTTCTCGGTGGCGACTTCCGAAAGCGTCTGCAGGAAGCGAAGCTGGAGCGCGCCCGGGGCCGTGGCGATGGTGGCGGCGGCCTCGGAGAGCCGCTCGCTCGCCTGGTATTCGCCCTCCGCGTGGATGACCTTGGCGCGGCGCTCGCGCTCGGCCTCGGCCTGGCGGGCGATGGCGCGCTGCATCTCGCCGGGAAGGTCGACGTGCTTGAGCTCCACGTTGGTGACCTTGATGCCCCAGGGGTCGGTGGCGTGATCGAGAAGTTCCTGGAGCTGGCTGTTGATCTTCTCGCGCTCGGAGAGCAGATCGTCCAGCTCCATCTGGCCGAGCACGCTCCGGAGCGTCGTCTGGCTCAACTGGCCCGTGGCGTAGAGGAAATCCTCCACCTCGATGACGGCGCGCTCAGGGGTCAGCACGCGGAAGTAGACCACGGCGTTCACCTTCACCGAAACGTTATCTTTCGTGACGATATCCTGGGGCGGCACGTCCATCGTCACCAGCCGCAGGCCCACGCGGGTCATGCGGTCGATCACCGGCAGAACGATGATGAGACCCGGCCCCTTGGTGGAATGGAAGCGCCCCAGCCGGAAGATGACGCCGCGCTCGTATTCGTTCAGCACGCGGATGGCGCTCGCCAGAAACAGCAACACGATGATGCCAGCGATGATTAAGCTCCAATTCATTTATCCACCCTCCTTCTCGACGCGGAGCCTGAGGCCTTCCACAGAGACCACGCGGACTTTGTCGCCGACTTCCAGGGGATCGCCGGAGTCGGCCAGCCATATCTCGCCGTGCACCCGAACCTGGGCCGGCGACCCTTCCCCGGGCGAGACGCTCACGACGCCGGATTGATCGAGCATTCCCTCCGAACCCGAGACCGGCCGCACCCGCTGGGCGCGAAAGCCCATTCCCACGAGCCAGACGAAGAACATAGCCGTTCCGGCGACGGCGGGCAGGATCACTTTCAGGCTGATTTGCAGGTAGGGGTCCGGAGAATCGATGAGCATGACGGATCCCAGCGTCATGGCGATGATTCCGCCGATGGTCAGACCCCCGTAGCTGACCACCTTGATCTCCAGGAGAAACATGATGATGGCAAGCCCCATCAAGAGAAGCCCCACGTAGTTCACCGGCAAGACTTTCAGGGCGTAAAGGGCCAGCAAAAGACTGATGGCGCCCACCACGCCGGGCAGTATGGAGCCGGGATTCGAGAGTTCGAAGAACAGGCCATACATCCCCAGGAGCATCAGGATATAGGCGATGTTGGGGTCGCTCAAAAGGGTGAGCACTTTCTGGCGCCAGCTCCGCTCGAGCACGATTTGCGCAGCACCCCTGGTCGACAGGGTGACGGTGGAACCGCTGGCGAGTTTTATCTTTTTTCCGTCAACCGCCAGCAGAAGCGACCGCACGTCCGCCGCCACCAGGTCGATCACTTTTTGTTTCAGGGCTTCGCCCTCATCTACGGATATCGCCTCGCGGACCGCGCTCTCGGCCCATTCTGTGTTGCGCCCCGTGCGCGAAGCCACCGCCCGCGCGAAGGCGGCCACGTCGTTCATCGCCTTATTGCGCATATCGCCTTGAATCTGCTTTCCCCCACCCGCAACGGGAGAAGCCGCGCCGATGTTCGTTCCCGGCGCCATGGCGGCGATGTGGGCCGACATGGTGATGAACGTGCCTGCGGAGGCTGCCCTCGCCCCTCCCGGAGCAACATATACCGCCACGGGAACGCTCGCGCCGAAAATCGCTTTCACGATGTCGCGCGTGCTGGTGACCAGACCGCCGGGGGTATCGAGACGAATGACGAGAAGCTGCGCCTGCCTTCGTGAAGCCTCTTCGATGCCGAACGTGATGTATTCCGAAGTGCCGGGCGATATGGCGTCCGCCACGTCCAGCACCAAGACGGGAGGCGTCTTCTGCGCGGCGGTGGCATGGTAGAGCGTCAACATCGCTCCGACCGCCACCAGAGTGAGCAGAACCGCCAAATGAATCCGTTTGTAAAGCTTCCTCCGCATCCCATACCTCAAAAGCGGCTGGATCAATTGCGTCATCTTAACACAAAGGAGAATTTTTTATCGCCCGCTAGATCGAGTCTATTATCGTTGCACATCCAGTTCGAGCAACACCTCATCCAGGATGCCCACGGCTGTATCGACCTGCGCTTTATCGATAATCAGAGGAGGCAAAAACGCCAAGACGTTCCCGTGGTGTCCTCCCGGATAGATGAGCAGACCCTTTTTCAAGGCCATGTCACTCGCCTTCTTGGCGACACTCAATGGTTCGCGCGTCGCCCGGTCAGAAACCAACTCGGCCGCTATCATCAACCCACGCCCGCGAACCTCCCCGACGATGGAATGGCGCTCCGATAGCTCCTCCAGCCTTCTCAGGAAATAAGAACCCATCTCCAGGGAGCGTTCGGAGAGGTTCTCCTCCTCGTAGACCTCGATGGAAGCCAAGCCGGCGGCGCATGCCATGACGTTACCTGCATAGGTGCTGCTTTCGGTTCCCGGATTCGAAGCATCCGCGATTTCTTTTTTCGCAACGCAGGCGGCAAGAGGCAATCCCCCTGAAATCGATTTTCCCATCACGATCAGATCGGGCTCGATGTCTTCATACTGGTAGGCGAACATCTTTCCCGTGCGGCAAAACCCGCTCATCACTTCATCAATGATTAGCAATATTCCATGACGGTCGCATGCCTCGCGAAGCGCCTTCAAAAACCCGATAGGAGCCGGAATCATGCCGCCGTTTCCCTGAACCGGCTCGATGATGACGGCCGCCACATCGCCCCAGCCGCTCACCGGATTATCGAGAAATTCATTGACGTAGCGTAGCGTCCCCTCCACACATTTTTCCGGGCCATCACCGAAGGGATTGCGATAGGGGTATGGATATGGAATGTGATGAATACCCGGAACCAGAGTCCCCAGTCCTTCGCGCTGGTTTTTCCTGCCCATCAAAGCCACGGCGCCCAAGGTTCTGCCGTGGAATGCGCCTGTAAAGGCGACGATTTCATCGCGCCCCGTCGCCCGGCGGGCCATCTTGAGAGCGATTTCGGCCGCTTCGCTGCCCGAGGAGCCGAGGATCATGCTCTTGGGAGTTGCGCCCGAATGCAGGGAGAGAACCTTATCCAGAAATTCGTTTCTCACCTTCGAGCCCAGCGACATTGCCTGATGGACCAGCCCCGCTTGTCTTTGCATCGCCGAGACAACTTTGGGATGGCAATGACCAGCGTTCAGGGATCCAAAACCGGCGACAAAATCCAGAAACAAATTGCCATCAACATCCTCAATTACCGCCCCTTGCGCACGTTCGACAACGACAGTTTCGGGGCTCATACCGAAGCTGAGGGCAGCGCGGCTCTCCGCTTTCCTGAGACGTTCAAGCTCCTTGCGGGTTTCGGGGCCGGGATGGGGAACCACAAGTTTCGGCGCTTCCAATGCAAACCCTCCTTGTTATTCACCAATATCTCTACCATATTCTGAAAAGCATTGGGAACGGTTCAAAAAATGCGCTCGTAACGCGTGTCTTTGAACTGTGATTGTTATAAGATGCCGCCCAAATGAAAACCACCCACACCGAAGAAATATAGAGGTGCCTGTGAGCACAAACGCTTCCCCGAAGAAAATATATTACGGCTGGTACATTCTAGCCGGATGTTTCTTCATGATGTTTTTGGGTCTGGCGACCAGAAATTCATTTGGTCTTTTCTTAAAACCGATGATTGCGGATTTCAACATCAGCCGGGCTTCTTTGTCTCTTCCCTTTTCTCTTTGTCTGATTCTCTATGGCGCGTCCCAACCATTGGGCGGACTCATGATGCGCCGCTGGGACCCCAAGACGGTCATCATCTGGGGGTCGGCATTAACGACTATCGCCATGCTGGGAATCTACTATGTCGACTCCCTGTGGGGCGTGTATCTGTTTTTCGGCATCCTGTTGGGAATGGGAGGAATCGGAAACAGCGTAACCGCCTTCACCCCACTGGTTTCGAACTGGTTTCCGGACAGACGTGGCCTGGGGATGTCCATCATCAGCGCAGGCTCGAGCATGGGTCAGCTCATATTGCTTCCTGTCTTCGCGTATATGATCGGGTATCTGGACTGGAGGATGACCTCGTTCGTCATCGGTGTCATTTTCGTGTTCACCCTGATGCCTATATCGATCTTCCTCGTCAAAAACTCTCCCTCCTCCAGGGACGTCCCCCCGAGCGCGCCCCTGTCCGGCAACGGCGTCAAGATGGTCGTCCCCTACGATGTGCACTGGGTGCAGTGCCTTCAAAAAATGCCTTTCGTCCTCTTGCTCACGAGCTTTTTCACCTGCGGCTTCACCGTGACCGTCGTTTCCGTTCACTGGGTGCCTTTTGCGACGGACGTGGGCTTTTCCGCAGCCGTCGCGGCCACGTCGTTCGCCTTGGGCGGCGGGCTCAACACCGTTGGCGTTCTGGCCGTCGGCCCACTGTCGGACAAAATTGGCCGGAAAATCCCCTTGAGCCTGATCTACGCCTTCCGGGGGCTCGGGTTCATCCTGTTCATTTTCTTCAAGAACGATTTCACCGTCTGGGCCACGCCCATGATCATCGGCCTCTCCTGGATTGCGACCGTCCCGCTCACTTCGGCGTTGACGGGGGATTTCTTCGGTTCCAGGAACGTGGCGATTCTCTTCGGACTCATCACGTTCAGCCATCAGCTCGGCTCGGGTCTGAGCGCCTGGCTGAGCGGCTACATCTACGACGTGACGGGCAGCTACAACCTCGCGTTCGCGCTGGCGGCCTACCTTTGTTTCCAGGCGGCTGTGCTCGTCTCTTTCATCAACGAAAAAGAGGTCCGCGTCCCGCAAGTGGCCACGACGTAGCTCGAAATGAACGGAATCGGTATGCCACGCATCCTGACATAAACGTGCGAATTTGCCACCAGGAGAAGCCTCTGCAATAATCTTTTTCTTTCGGGCGGGGCCGGGCTTCGCCTTTTGCTTTTGGTGACGAGATGGACTGCAACTGCTGGTTCCAATGCATCAACCCTGAATGCGAAGCAACATACTCCATTTTCGACTCCATTTATCAGTGCCGTGAATGTGAGAGCCTCCTCGACGTCACCCACGATCTGGAAACCCTGCGAATGCGAAGCGCATCTGAGTGGCGTCATTTATTCGACGACCGCTACCAACGCAATATATGGCCGTACGGCAGCGGCGTTTGGGGCAAGAAAGAGTGGGTCTGCCCGCTGATAGACGATGAAAACATCATCTCGTTCTACGAAGGGGGGACGAACCTTTTCTGGGCCAATCGTCTGGGTCGAGAACTCGGAATCGGTGAATTGTGGATCAAGCAATGCGGAAACAGCCACACCGGCTCATTCAAGGACCTCGGCATGACGGTTCTCGTATCCGCCGCGCAGCAAATGATGGCCGACGGGAAAAAACTTCGCGCCGTCGCCTGCGCATCGACGGGCGATACCTCCGCCGCATTGGCCGCGTACGCCGCAGCGGCCGATATCCCTTCAATCGTTTTTCTGCCGCGAGAGAAGGTCTCGGTGGCGCAACTCATTCAACCCATCACGAACGGCGCCATGGTGCTCGCCATCGATACGGATTTCGATGGTTGCATGCGGATCGTGAAACAAGTGTGCGAGGAGCAGGGAATATACCTCGCCAACAGTATGAATTCGCTCCGGATCGAGGGGCAGAAAACCATCAGTATAGAGCTCGTTCAGCAGTTCGACTGGGAGGTTCCCGACTTAATCATCATTCCAGGCGGAAACCTGGGAAACGTGAGCGCGCTGGGTAAGGGTTTCATGCAGATGCGAGATTTGGGTCTTATCGACAAACTGCCCCGCATCGTTTGCGCCCAGACGGAAAAGGCCAATCCCTTGTATCGAAGTTTCATGACCGGGTTCCGGGAATTCCAACCCATAGAGGCTGAGCCGACGTTGGCGACGGCCATCCAAATCGGGAATCCGGTGAGTATCGAGAGAGCCATCAGGACCCTGAAAGCATTTGAGGGTTCCGTGGAACAGGCGAGCGAGGAGGAATTATCCAACGCGGCTGCCCGCGCGGACAAAACCGGAATGTACAATTGCCCACAAACCGGCGTGGCATTGGCTGCGCTCGAAAAAATAATTGCGCGCGGAGAAATCAACCCTCAAGACCGGGTGGTGGTCATCTCTACGGCTCATGGGCTGAAGTTCACCGAATTCAAGGTCAATTATCACCAAAAAGCGATTCCGGGCGTTGACAGCCGATTCGCCAACACTCCCATCGAACTTCCTGAAGACATCAACATGGTTCAAGATGCCATTGAGAAGAAACTCGGCGCATTGTCCGTTGGGTAGCATTCGTTCGGTTTTCATTTTTTCGCTCTACTCATGAACCAGGAGATGAGTACATTGTCGAAAAATATGAGACGAGATGAACGCAGTCAGGCGAAAAATTCTCTCTCGCCGCCCATTTTTCAAACTGCGACATTCACCTTCAACAATTCGGATGATCTGGAAGCCTTCCATAGCGGCGAGAAAGACGCATTTTTCTATTCGCGATACGGGAACCCGACGAACGAAGCCGCCGAACGCAGACTCGCACGCTTGGAAGGCGCAGATGCTTCCCTGTTTTACGCCAGCGGCATGGCGGCCGTGTCCTCTGTATTTCTCTCACTCCTGGCACCAAAGGCGCGGATCGTCATCCCTCAGGAATGCTACAGACATACGAGGGACATCGCGGAGGGTCTCCTCAACCGCTACGGGGTATGCGTCGACGTCCTGGCGGAGTATTCGGTGGAATCCCTGGAAACCCTGCCGGACGAGCCGGTTCGGGTGTTGTTCGCGGAAATCCCCTCCAACCCCACACTCCGCATACCGGATATCGAGAAAATGGCCGAATGGGCCAGGCAAAGAAAAGCCAGGTTTATCGTTGATTCGACCATCGCAACTCCCGTTCTGTTTCGCCCGCTGGAGCACGGGGCCGATTTGGCAATTCAAAGCGCAACGAAATACATCGGCGGGCACAACGATGTCGTGGCGGGCGCGGTTTCAGGGAGCTTGAACATAATCGACGCCCTCCGCGAACAACAAGCACTACTGGGTTCGATTCTCGGGCCTCAAGATGCGTTCCTGGTGGAGCGAGGATTGAAAACGCTCGAATTGCGCGTTCAGCGCATCAGCGCCACGGCTCTCAAATTAGCTGAATATCTCGCCAGTCACCCCAAGGTCTCCCGCGTTCACTATCCTGGTCTTGAGTCCCACCCGGATCATGAGAGAGCCGTCCAGTATATGTCTGCGTTCGGCGGGTTGGTAAGCTTCGAACTTGGCGGCGATTCCCTAAAAGCCGACGAACTGGTGAACGCTCTTCAAATTCCGGTATTTGCTCCCGGCTTCGGCGGCACGGAGAGCCAAGTGGAGCATCACGTAAAAATGGCGTACGCGGATATCGGGATAGAAGGCGCCGAGAATCGGGGCATTTCCGCAGGGTTGATTCGATATTCCGTGGGGCTCGAAGATTTTGAGGTTTTACGAGATGACCTCAGCGAGGGACTCGAAAAACTATAGCATCAACTTTTGCCGCCTTTGTGGTTCGGAGCCTGTTCCGTGAGCCAGCGTGTGCGCACCCACATTTTCTTTCCTTCCCAACGACCAGATTTCACCTCCACCCGGGTGAAACCACGCCGATCGCCGGAAATAACAGATACACGCGTTCCGGGCTTGAGTTGAAAGGGATAACGAGAGCCGCGCGGCTTGTCATAGCCTCCCGCATAACTCAAAAACAGCCCTCGATATGTACGGCGGATATATCTGGTGCCCGCGTGCATTTCGCTTTGATTGGCAGGCTTCGCTGTGGATTCTTTATTGTGTTCCGACTTTGGAGAAACCATCGCTTGCGCGGGCTTCGCCTTTAATTCCTTCACCGCTTTCTCGACATTCGATACCGTATCACGAAGCTGTAATTTGAATTCGTTCAAAGACTTGCCATGATTCGCCAAAATTTGCGTGTGCGCAAGAAGCTGGCTGCGAATCGCACTGACTTCCTTTTGGCTTTGCTCCTTATCTTCCTGGTAATCAGTTTGCATCACCACGAAGCTGCAACCAGATAACACAGCCATCAGACCGCAAATAAACATCATGCGTAATTTGAGATGCCTCTCGCCCAGTGATTTGATCGCTCGACCATGCCTCCGATTCATACTGGATACCATCCCTCGATGGGTGGCATCACGACCAGCTCGCTGTTCAGCTCGACAACTCCAGTATATCCTCTAGCAATTGATTCAGCCAATTCTTTTTCTTCATCGCTATTGACACGCCCATGTAAGAATAGCTGCCCCGGTTCGAGACACTCTACGACAATGCCACTCGCATCGATTCGCTCATCCGTCATGATCATCGCTTTGATTTTCTGCGCAAAAGCCAGATTCTGAAGCTTTTGAGATTCAGATGGCTCAGACTGTGAAAATTTTCCGCTTTGCAATATGTTCACCAAAAAACTTACAGACATGTCTTCACTGAACAACCCGGTATTCAATATGATATCAAAGTGACTCGGTTCTCCCCATCGGACATCAAAAAAATGCCGCGTATACGCCATTCTCTCATCATCGTTATGGCGTATGAACTGCTCCGCCATTGATGGACTAATCCCCTCGTTCTTCACCAATGTTCGTTGGCGATAATCTCGGGGCGCCACGATACGCGCCCGAAATACCCCCCCGATTCCCTCCAAGAGTATATTAGAGCCACGACCCAATATGACGAAATTATTTTTCAAAGCCGATTCATATACGATGGCGCGCATGATATCGAGATATACGAGTTGCCTGTCCCGGAAAAAACGATCTATCAAACCGGGCTTCCTTTCATCCACCTGCTCGAGTTCGTCTCGAACATAACCATACGATTGTGCGGCATCCGCAAATCCATCATTATCCAAAAGGGTCCATCCCAATTCTGCAGCAACTTTCTTCCCAATAGCATCACCACCGCTACCAAGCTCTCTCGAGATTGTCAGAATACCCATTGCTCAGTCCTCCAAACTAAGAGTGGCAACACTAACGGGGCGGGATGAATCACGCTTCCCCATCCCTTCCTATCATTTACTTGCGATCATCGCACACAAACTTTCATTCATGCCGAGCAAGTGCTCAATTGCTCAAAACCATCAAGGCATGGCAGATACAAACATCCACCCGAACGTTTTCGGCAATCATTTGCGACTCGCTCTCTTGAATTTTTCCAATTGTAGACGAAAATAGCGAGTTCCAGGCTCTAATTCAATCGCCCTTTGAATGAGCGGGAGCGCCTTCACCGATTCTCCGTTGCGATAATACAACTCCGCCAAGGTATCGAGATACGCCGGCGTATCAGGTTGGATTTCCAGCGAGCGTTTTGAAAGTTTAATGCCGTGCTCCAAACTGTCTTTATCCCTCCTGTGAAACCACGCCAAACGATTCAATGCCGGTGCTGAATCTTTGTCGATTTCGAGCACCTGCATGAACATCTTCTTCGACTCTTTCGGTTGCTTGTTTTCCCAAAGAAAAACACCAAGCTCCACCAAAACGCGAGACGATCGGGGGTGCTTCTCCAACAAGTCCAGAAGTATTTTATGAGCGAGCTTTTTCCGTTTCCTCGACTTATGAAGATTTGCGATGCGAATTTTCATCTCGATGTCGTTCGAGTCCAGTTGGCCGGCCTTCTCATAGAGTGCGATCGCATCTTTGTCCCGGTTTTGAGATTCCAAAAGAGCGCCCAAGCGTATATAACCATCCAGCCAGTCGGGCGATAATGAGACAACTTTTTCATAAGCACGAATTGCTTCGTTCCTTCGGTTCATTTGAACCAGAGCGGCGCCCAGCAAGAAATGGAACCTCGCATTGTCCGGTGTTTTTTCGATGGCGCCTCTCAGTAGGTTGACAGCCCTCGCCGGATCCTTGCCGGATATGAAACGCTCCGCATTAATTAAAACCTGGATCGGGTCCAGGGTCTCTTTCGCAGGCTTGGCCAATTCAGGCTGAACCGATCTGACACGCGATTCAACAATTTGGAGACGTCTTTTCAAAACGATGTCCTCGGGTTCACGCAGATAAGCTTCTCTGTATATTTCCACCGCTTTGGAGAACTGCCCGTTTTGAACATACAAGTCGCCAAGTAAAATCATGCCTTCTATGTGTCCCGGAGTGCGTTGGAGCAAAGATTTTATTTCACTTATAGCCTCACGGGAATGATTTTGCTGCGCCAGAATTTTCGCCAAGCGGTATCTGGCCACACTCTGGCGGCTCCCCTTTAACCTCAACGCTTTTCTCAGACTGGTTACGGCTTTATCGAACTCACCTTTACTTTCATACCGAGCTGCCTCTGCCATATATCTTCTCTGTTGCTCTTCGAGCCTGAGTTCCGGATTTTTCGGTTCGCTGGACTGCAGCCACTCACCAACCCTCGCCTCCCAAATGGCATCGAGGCGGTTCCAGATATTGCGAAAATAATCCGGAGATTCACGAGAAATCGCCGTGGAGGCAAAACCAGCAGCTAAAATCAGCACCAACACAGCCGCAATCTGAAAACGCCTTCTCGAAATCCACGGTTTAGTCGCAGGAATCGGAACGGCGTCGGGCATCATCATTCTGCCCTCGAACTTTGCTTCCGGATCTATATGTATTTTGGGGGCCTTTACATTGCCTTGGTGATAGCATCCGGCATTTAATTCAACGCGATTTTCCACACATATATAGCCTGTAGTATGGCCGTGATTCACTAGTTCTTTCGTGTGGATATCCCCCTCGGCCTTTCCCGTCTCGGCAATCTCTAGATGCCCGTCGCCACGGATCTCTCCTTTGAATTCGCCTTGCACGAGCACATTGCCCGTGAAATGCAGCGAGCCTTTCAAGCACACATTCGCGCCTATGAAAGAGAGAGTCGACTGAGGGCCCGAATGGAGGCGTTGTTGCATGGGTCCTTCTCATGAAATTGTGAATCACAAATTTTCAATCGAACAACAACGAATCCATATATTACCAAAATGTTGAAAAGTTGCGCCAACTGATATTTGCCGACAAACCCAGGGTCCGCCATCACAAGAAATCTGAAATTTTCTGGCCTCATCGAACAGTGAAGATTCAGTGAACCGAGCCCGCCGCCGCAGGCATGACACGGAGCAAAAAGAACAGGAGTGAAACCGATGATGTAATGATGAAAAGACTTCTCGAAAAGCTATTGTGCGCCGAGACGTGCAGAATCTATTGCCTGCAAGGAGATGAGAAGAGGATGAAGCTCTTCGATGTCCATCATGTTGGGCCCATCGGATAATGCCTCATCCGGCATGGGGTGACATTCAAGAAAAAAAGCATCGACGCCCACGCCCGCCGCGGCGCGTGCGAGGTGAGGAACCATACTCCTGTCTCCTCCCGAGCTCCCCCCGAGTCCGCCCGGCGACTGAACGCTGTGCGTCGCATCGAAAACGACGGGATATCCCGATTCGCGCATCTTCACGAGCGAACGCATGTCGGATACCAGATTATGGTAGCCGAAACTGGTCCCTCTTTCGGTAAGAAGTATTTGCCGGCAACCCGCTTCCTCGAGCTTTCCTACGACGTTTTTCATGTCCTCGGGCGCCATGAACTGCCCTTTTTTCACGTTTACGGGCTTTCCCGTTCTCCCCGCTGCATGGAGGAGGTCCGTCTGGCGGCATAAGAAGGCGGGAATCTGAACCGCATCCAGCACCTGCGCCGCGCGTTCGGCCTCCTCGGGACTATGGACGTCCGACATCACGGGAAGGCCGGTCTCGCGTCTTACCATATCGAGTATATGCAAGCCCTTATCGATGCCGGGTCCACGCGGAGAGTTGCCGGAGCTGCGATTCGCCTTGTCATACGAGGCCTTGAATACCCCTCCGATACCGCATTTTTCAGTCGCTTCCCTTACGTTTTCCGCACACTTTCTGGTTAATTCTTCACTTTCGATCATACAAGGCCCTGCGATGACGCATATCGCCCCCTGCTCTCCGAAGGCGACATCACCGATTCTTACTATTTTTTCCGCCATTGTTATCTTTTCCAGACTTCATGCCGTATGAACGGTATGTGAGGACGCATCAGGGGAATAACTCTCCGCTCGCCTTTTTAGCGGCGGCGATGAACCCGTGAAACAGGGGATGCGGGGCGTAGGGCGCACTCTTGAATTCGGGGTGGAATTGGCATCCGATGAAATAGGGATGTCCCGGCAGCTCTATCATCTCGACCAGGCTTTCGTCCGGTGAGAGGGCGCTGAAGCGAAGCCCACTCTCCTCCAAGGTATCGCGATAGAAATTGTTCACCTCGTATCGATGCCGGTGGCGTTCCTCGAATTGCGCCGCCCCGTCATATATTTCCGAAGCAAGAGAACCCGGACGTAAAATCCCCGGGTAGGCGCCCAGCCTCATCGTACCCCCCATATCCACTCCTTCCTGGTCCGGCATGAGGGCCACCACGGGATGAGGCGTCTCGTTCGAGAACTCCGAACTGTTCGCCGCCTCCAAGCCACAGATGTTTCTCGAATACTCAACTATCGCGCACTGCATCCCCAAACAAATGCCGAGAAAAGGAACCAGCCGCTCACGCGCATACTGCACGGCGGCGATTTTGCCCTCTATTCCCCGCTCGCCGAATCCTCCCGGAATCAGGATTCCGTGCGCCTGAGAGAGCAGCGGCGCGCTGCCGCGCTTTTCTATCTCTTCGCTGTCCACATACTGCAGGTTCACCTGAACGTCGTTTCCGAAGCCCGCGTGACTCAAGGCTTCGGACAAGGACTTGTAAGACTCCTTGAGGTCCACGTATTTCCCGACGATGGCGATATTGCTGCTGATTTTGGGTTCTTTCTCCTTGCGGGAGATCTCCTCCCAAACGCTCAGATCAGGCATTTGCCGCGCTTTGCCGAGTTTCAGCAAATCCACCACAATCCGGTCCAGTCCTTCTTCGTTGAACCTCAAGGGAACCTCATAGATGCAGTCCACGTCAATCGCCGTGATCACGGCGCTGGGAGGCACGTTGCAAAACAAGGAAATTTTCCGCTTCACGTCCTCTTCGAGAGGCATTTCCGTTCTGCACAACAGGATATCCGGCTGAATACCGATTTCGCGCAGCTTCATGACGGAGTGCTGTGTCGGCTTGGTCTTCAACTCCTCGGAAGTCTTGATGTAGGGCACCAGCGTCACGTGGATGTGAATGACGTGCCCGGGTTCGTGGTCGAATCGAAACTGGCGGATCGCCTCCAGAAAAGGAAGACTCTCGATGTCGCCTACCGTTCCTCCGATCTCGCAAATCACGACGTCCTCACCCTTATCCACGTGGCGGATGCAGCGTTTGATTTCATCGGTAATATGGGGAATCACCTGGACGGTCCCGCCCAGATAATCGCCAACGCGCTCTTTCGTGATGACGTTGTAGTAGATGCGGCCCGCGGTGTAGTTGTTCTCTTTTCTCATCCGCGCATGGGTGAAGCGTTCATAATGGCCCAAATCGAGGTCCGTCTCGGCCCCGTCGTCGGTCACAAACACTTCTCCGTGCTGGAAAGGACTCATCGTTCCCGGATCGATGTTCAGGTAGGGGTCCAGCTTCTGAATGTTCACCCGCAGACCACGGGCTTCCAGGAGGGCGCCGATGGATGCGGAAGCGAGCCCCTTGCCCAGAGAGCTCAAAACGCCTCCCGTTACGAAGATATACTTGGCCACTTACCCTTTTCCTCCTCGAGCGCACTGCGCATAGCTTCATCTCCTAGCAGACGCTCCCGATCCTCGGGTCGGTCCACTCCTATTGCATCTCTATTGATCTCCACAACACGAATCGCCAACCCATCCTCAAGCGCGCGAAGCTGCTCCAATCGCTCCAATTCTTCCAGCGGGGATGGCCCCAGCCCGGCAAATCGCAACAGACTTTCTCTTCTGAAAGCGTAAAATCCAAGATGTTTCAATGGTTTTGGAGATATCTTCTCCCAATTTTCCAGAATTTCCTCATACGCCTTGTCCTCTCCGGAAAGAACATCCCTCGAATATGGTATGGGTGCCCGGGAAAAATAAAGCGCATTCCCGTTCTCACCTCTCGCCACTTTCACGGCGTTCGGGTCCAGAAATTCCTCGGGCGAAACGAAGGCCACAGCCAGGGTCGACATTTCCAATCCGCTTTCAGCGATCAAAGGCCGGACGCCGGCGTCGATGTCATCAGGATGAATCAGGGGTTCGTCCCCCTGTATATTGACGACCACGTCCGCATCTTCTCCGGCGGCGACCTCGGCCACCCTGTCCGTTCCGCTGGCGTGGTCATCGCGCGTCATCTGAACGTTTCCGCCGAACCCGCGCACCGCATCGGCTATACGCTCATCATCGGTGGCGATACAGACGTAGTCGACCAGCGCCGACCTCGACGCGCGTCTGTACACATATTCAATCATGGGATGCCCGCGCAATAAAGTCAGCGGTTTTCCCGGAAAGCGTGTGGAGCCCCAACGGGCGGGTATGACGGCGATGATCCGGATGCCGCTCATCCTCTCCACCCATGACGCTGTCTAATACGCATTTTTGTTTATCAGTCCCTTCCAGAGGGTGAGCCATAAGATCTTGATGTCAAAGCCCAAGGACCAGTTCTCGATATAGTGTAAATCGAATTCGATTCTTTTTTCTATCGACGTGTTACCGCGCCATCCATTCACCTGCGCCCAGCCCGTTATCCCGGATTTCATCTTATGGCGCAGCATGTAATCGGGAAAGGACGCTCGGAATTTCTCCACGAAAACCGGACGCTCGGGCCTTGGACCCACGAGGCTCATTTCACCGCGCAACACGTTGAACAACTGCGGCAACTCATCGAGACTTGTTTTTCTGAGGAAAGCGCCGAACCGGGTGCGCCGCTCATCCTCATCCATCGTCCAGACCGCGCCTGACTCCTTCTCCGCATCCACCCTCATGGAGCGAAACTTGTACATGCGAAACCGCACGCCGTCCAGGCCCATTCTCTCCTGGTGATACAAAACGGGACCCCGGCTCGTCCATTTCACGACGAGCGAGATGGCTATCATGAGCGGTCCAAGAACGAGCAACGCCAGAGCTCCCAGAGAATAATCCACCACCACCTTCATCCACCGATTCCAGCCCAAAAGAGGCGTTTGCGACAACAGGATCACAGGCAAACCATCGAGTTCCTCAATCCCAGCGTTCAACCGCATGTGATCGATAATATCGGGCACCAGGCGGACGTCAACGCTCGAGTCCGCCAGAGCGCTCAGCAATTCCTCCTGCGCGGCGTACGAATTCGGGGGAAGTGCCACGTAGACTTCATGGATTCTCTCTCGCGCCACGACTTCGCGCACCTCGCCCAGTTTCCCGAGCACGGGCGTGTCTTCTTCGCCACCTGCTTCGCAGAGGTGTCCCACAACCTGAAAACCAAGATTTCGATACGTCTCCAAATGAGCGGCGATTCTTCGGGCGAGAGGCGTTGTTCCCGCGATGAGAACGCGCCGCACATCCATGCCCCGCCGCCTCAACCGTCGAATGATGGACCAAACCAAACGCCGAACCGAGAAAAGGAAAAAAGGCGCCAGACACATGAAAACAACTATCAATAAACGGCTGTAGCTTTGTCTGCGATAGAAAAACGTGAAGAAAGTGAACAACAGAATTGTCCAGGCCAACGTGCTCGTGAGCCGAATGACTTCTCGGGTGCTATTGAGTCCGGCCCGGTAATGATACAAACGCGACATACCAGAAGCGATAAGCCAAATGAGCAGTATCACGAAAAGCGAAACGAAATAAACGCTGAAATCGGGATACCCGAAAGAAACGGGAATTATCTCCACGACGAAACGCAGCCAATACGCCATGAGCCAGGCCGAAATCAGCGCTATGACATCACCAAAAAAGAGAAAAAACGCATTCAATCGGCCGTATTTGCGCAACACGACATGATGTTCCTTGTCGGGTCCGGCCAAAAATTCCTCGTGGAAGGCTTTTTCAGAAAGCCTTATTCTAGCGGTGTTGCTCCGTATTTTTCATCGAATTCTCAAGACGCTCGCGGTGATTCAGACAACTTTGCCGGAATCGCTCTCTTGCCGCTTTCCTGAAATTTTCGCGAGCGAATCGCTCCGCCTGTTTGCGCGAGGCCTCAGGGGAGAATCGTTTTTCCATTTTCTCGAAGGCCACGACGGCTTCTTCGATATGCGTCGGCTCAGAACGGGAGAAAAACATTCCCGTAGGCTCCGCTTCACCATCCCCCGCCTCGCCCCAAGGGATGAAGCCCTGCGGCGCTTCATATTCATCCGCATTCACGCCCACGACGGTCTCGAGTGCGCCGCCCGCGCCCAGGGCGATAACCGGACGGCCGCATGCCTGCGCCTCGAGCGGGGTGATGCCAAAGTCCTCCTCTCCCGGCAGGATGAAGGCGCGGCACCTGGCGTAAAGCTCGCGGATGGTTTCATCATCCTGCCTGCCCAGAAACTCCACGTTCGGTTTTCCCAACGCGCGGACGCGCTCGAAATCCTGGCCCTCTCCAACCACCTTGAGCGGGCGGCCCAGCCGCCCGAATGCCTCGACCGCCGCATCGACGCGCTTATAGGGCGCGAACGCCGTGACCATGAGGTAATAATCCGAGACGCGCTCGTTTCGGGACTGGTAGAACTCGGTCTCCACAGGCGGATAGAGCACCTCCGCCTGCCTGCCGTAATAGCGGCGTATGCGCTCCGCCACCGTATGGCTGTTGGCGATAAAATCATGCACTCCCTTGTTGGCCTCGTTGTCCCACCTTCTCAGGTACTCGACGAGGCGGGGAAAGAGCCATCTGGCCGCCCCGCCTAAGCGCGCGAGATATTCCTCATACCCGCTCCAGGCGTAGCGCATCGGGGTATGGCAATAGCTCAGATGATAAGATTCATAACTTCCCCTCGCTCCTTTAGCGACGCAATGCGAACTGGAGAGGATGAAATCGTACTCACCAAGCGAGAACATCCGCACGGCCGTCGGCATGAGAGGAAGCATGTAGCGATAGCGGCGCCCGGCGCCGGGAATCCGCTGCAAGGGGCTGGTATGGATGCGATGACGCTCGATGGTGTCCGAAACCGAACCCGGAATGTGAAACAGCGTGAAGATATCCGCTTCCGGGTATATCTCGCAAAACACCTCGAGGCATTTCTCCCCGCCTCTCATTCCCGTGAGCCAGTCGTGCACGATCGCTACCCGCATTTCTGCTCCTGAGGTCTCACGGCCTGGAGACGGATGATGAAGCGGAAATCCTACCGGGCGAACACGAAAGGGCGTCGCGGTAAGCGCGCTGCGTTTCGGCGGCGAGTTTTTCCCAATGAAAAAAGCGCGCCCGCTCTTTCGACTTTTCAGCAAGGGCGTTCCTGAGACCCGGTTCCCTCAAGATGCGCAGCATGGCGTTCCGCAGGGCATCCTTATCCCCTCGGGGAACGATCAGGCCGGCATCACCGACCACCTCGGGCAGGGCCGCCGCGTCCGATACAATCGGCGGCACACCGCACGCCATGGCCTCCAGGGGAGGATAGCCAAAACCCTCGTAATGTGAGGGAAACACCAGCGCCTGCGCGGGCCGATAGATACCGGGCAGCGCTTCCTGAGGCATCTGCCCCAGAAACACCACCTCCTCACCCAGATCCAAAAAGCGCAAAACGCCGTCAAGACTCTCCCGCTCACCCGTCATGACGAGGCGAACCCCATCCACCTCTTTCAGCAAATCCGTAAAGGCATCGAGCAACAATTGCAGGTTCTTATGACGTTTGTGGTTTCCCACATAAAGGAAATAAGGCGCATCACCCAGCCTTTCCAGAACCTCGGGTCTGGGCGCAAGCGCCTCCTCCCAGCCGGGCGGCAAGGCGTTGTGCGTCACGCGTATCTTTTCATCCGGGACGCCCAGGTGCTCCACGATATCTTTTTTCGTGTGTTCGGAAACAGCGAGAATAACACGCGCCCGACGCGCCGTTCTCGCGATCATCCATTTGGAGACGCGCCAATGCAGCGCTGAGGGACAAAGTGCTGGAAATAACTGATGGATCAAATCATGAATCGTTGCCACCATGGGCGTCTTGCCGAACAAAGGAGCGAAATAATGCGGATGGTGGATCAGTTCCAGACGTTCGCGCCCCAAAAGCCGGGGCAGCGTCACCTGCTCGGCGAGCGAATACGGAAGCGCCGCGCAAACCACTCGCCTAAAATTCCTGCCCAGACCTGAGCAGAAATCCATATCCTTTTCTTGCAGGAACAAGACGTATTCGACATCGTCATCGCGCCTGCTCAGTCCGGCGAGCAGACTTTTCAGATAGGTGCCGATGCCGCCCATCGAGATCATCCGGGCGTCAATCCCTATACGCATCTTTTCACAGCCTCATAGACGCGCTCGAGCTCCTGATTTTCTTTGTCCGCATGAGTGGCGCTTGCGGAAGCGGGACGCTTGCGCAACACCACAACATTCGGGCCCCGCGGCCCCCAAATTCTCGGTTCAGCCGGTCCTTGAAAGATGCAAATCACGGGAACGCCGAGCGCAGCTGCGATATGCGTGGGTCCCGTGTCGTTGCCGATGTAAAGACGACAGGCCTTCATGACCCCCATGAGCGACCGGAGGTTTTGCACTTTCTCACACATATCCAAGATAGTGCCGCGTACGCGAACACCCCTCATGGATTTAAGTGTCTCATCAACAATTGGCCGATCACCCGGCCCGCCCAGCAACAGGACCCGAACGGGAAGCGTGGAGACGACCCGGCTGATCAACTCCCCGTAGAGCTTCGGACTCCAGATTCTCTCTCTTCCTCCGGCTCCAGGGTGAATTCCGATGAAAGAACCCGAGGGGTCCTCCGTCAGGGAGGCTATGCACGCCCGTCCTTCGGCCAGTTCTTCTTCAGAGACCGTCAGCGCGGGGTTTTTCGTCTCGAACGAACCCAGCCCCGCATGTTCGAGCATATCCAGATTAAATTCCACCTGATGGCGTTTTGGGAATTCCTCGGCCTCCACGTCCAGACCGAAGCCGAACCCCCTGATTCCGCGCCCCACAAGATAGTGCACTCCCGCAAGCCTGGCTGCGATAATCGATTGAAAATCGCCCGCAAAATCCACCGCCAAATCGTAGGACCCACCGATTTCCTCGGCTCTCAACCTGAGCAACCGCCTCAGGCGACTCATCGAGAGAAAACCGAATTTCTTTCTTTTCGGCCTGTCGCGCCAGGACGCGTTGAATACGAGGAAATCCACCCCGCCCAATTCTTCGTCCATATCCCAGAACAAAGAGCGGGCGGATGAGCGAATGAGGAGGTCGATTTGCGCATCTGGCAGGCTCGCGCGAAGGGCATGGATGGCGGGCAACGTGCAGACGACGTCACCGATATGGTCGGGGCGTATCAAGAGAACGCGACGAATGGCCAGGGGCCGTTCCCTCGTCTTGCGAAAAAAGGTCTCCCCCATCAGGTCAACCGCGCGAAAAGCCCATCTCGCAGGAAAACCCTTATAGTGGTAGCTGCGCTCGAAAACGGAAATCCTAGGACCCCGCTCCGGCCTGAGCGCCTCTCTCAACGAGGGCGTAGCGGATTTGGGTGGCACACGCAGGCGAGCGTCATCGAAAAAACTCGCCGCATCATCGGGCGATTCGCGCATTCCTGCTTTTTCCCACCTGTTCATCTTGCGCTCTCAAAGATGTTCGACTTCGCAGATAATATAGAATATAGCGCGCTTCGCCCTTTGGCGGAAATTCCCCCCTCCAATTACAAGAAATATACAACGCCATCCGCTACATCACGTCCATGCGCTATCCGCTCAAGACCGCAAGATATCCTCATAAAGACGATGCGCCTTATCCGCCAGCACATCCCAAGTGAATTCTTCTAGCACTCTTTTGCGACCCGCGTCCGCCAGCCGCTCGCACTTACCGGGCTCGTTTCTTAGCTTCTGGAGGATATCTCGAAGAGTCTCCACGTTATCTTCTGGAAATACGAATCCCTCCGACCCAATGACGTGAGTGATTTCACCCGTGGCCGCACCCACGGGAACCACACCGCAGGCCAGTGCCTCGATTAACACCCGGCCGAACTGCTCCCTCCAGTGCGCGGTCTTTCTCGACGGTAGCGCCAGCGCATGCCAGCCACGCAAATAGCCGGGCACCTCAATATGATCGACCCAGCCCAAGAATTCCACCCGTTCCCCGATCCTGAGGGACCGAGCCAGCCGCTCGAGCGTTACGCGCTCGGCTCCATCCCCCACGATCTGCGCTCTCCACTCCCCTGAAAGGCTCGCCAGCGCTTTCAAGAAAACGTCCACCCCTTTCGAGTGAACGAGCCTTCCGACATACCCGACGCTAAAAACATCGCCGCGCTCACCCGTCTTTGGGGGACGGAAAAGCTCGGGGTCCAGCCCGAACTGGGGCAGCGTTCGCACTTTTCCCAGCGGCGCGTCTAGGCGCAACAGCCTCTCCCGGGCGGTACGGGCAAAGACCAAAAGCGCATCCGCGCGGCGAAAAACTTGTTTTTCGATAATGCGGGAACGCCAAGGCAGGGCGATATCGAAATTCTCCGAGTTGTTGACCATGAGCTTCGGGCGTGTCTTCAACACGGACAAATAAAGCATCACCTGGGCCGCGACGAAGCTGTAGGATTCCTCCTCCATGTGGACGATGTCCGGCCTTGCTTCCCGGAGCGCCTTCCAGAGTCCCTGGCGGTAGACGTGTCCGCCCACCCTGCCGCTCAAAATCAAGGGGCAGGTGAAAATCCGGTATCCGTCCTCTATGCCTTCCGGGCAGATGAGCGTCCGAGCGCCTTCTTTCCACTCCGCAGGCGCGAGCAGAGAAACTTCCAAGTCGGGCCGCCGGGCGAGCGCAGCGAGTTTCTCCCGATAAATCGGCGACATGCAAAAACGGGAAATGACTAAAACGCGCATGATGATCCACCCATGCTGATGGCGCTTGCTGCCTTTCCCGGGTATTTCAAACCTTCACTTGTGTTCATTTGCGCGTCCCGACGCTCGAGCCCGCATTTCGGCATATCCCCGCTACACGCGCTCAAAAGCGCCCTCGACGACCCCGCTGAACCAGGAAACGGGAGGAATTCTCGATAGACAAGCCTCGACGCCCAACCATATACGAGGATGCGCTCCCAGCAATTGCCTGAGTCTTTCCGGCAAAGGGGTGAAATTCCTGGGCAGGGTGTTCGAGTACCACGTCTCGACTGCCTGGAACCCGAACCGCGCGAGGAGTTCCTGCATCTTTGCGATGGAATAGAGCCTGTCGTGATCACTTGCCCGAAAAATGTTTCTCGCCATGAATTCCGCATAACTCCATTCGTTGGGAAGCATCATGACGATGAACAGCCCCGCGGGGCGCAGGATGCGGCGAATTTCTGCGAGCGAGCCGCTCTCGTCTTCCACGTGCTCCAGAACGCCGCAGGACAAAACGACGTCGAACGATTCCTCCCCGAAGGGAAGCCGAACGGGGTCTTCGCCGCAAAAGACATCGAGGTTCTGCTCGCGGAGAAAGGAGTTCCAAGGAGAGGGTTCTTCCGCTTCGATGGTATAGGAAACGACTTCGAAACCCCGGTTTCTCAGCAAAAAAGCCATTTGCCCATAGCCGCATCCCCAATCCAGCAGCCTGCCGCCATCCGGTTTCAGGTTTCTCACGACCTCCGCTTTGCACAGGTAACTGGCGCGCCCAAGCGGCGTACTCAGGTGATGCAGACCGGCGCAACCTTCGGCCAGCGAACGCTCGACGGCGCGGGCGAGGGCCGCCATCTCTTCGGACTCGGCTCGAGGAGAGCGCTTCTTGGGCATGGAGTGTGGATCCTGTTCTTTTCGTGGAGGCAAGGATTACTCTAACCCCGGGACCGCGCGGAACACAAGGCTCGCTTGACACGGGGCCGGTGGTGGGAGAACTTCCGAATAACTTGATCTCCACATATTCGAGGGATAACGCCATGAACGATCGTGGTGCGCGCCTCCGGGCGCTTTTAGAAGAAAACCGACCGGTTCTAGCTCCCGCCTGCATCGACGCCTTCAGCGCGCGCATGGTGGAGCAGGCGGGGTTCGAGGTGAACTATCTGACGGGCAACGGCGCCTCGGCGGCGCTCCTCGGCAAGCCCGATGTGGGCTTCATGACGCTGCGCGAGGTGGCCGACGTTTGCCGGAACATCGTCCAGGCCACCTCCATTCCCCTCATCGCGGACGCCGACACCGGCTACGGCAACGCCGTGAATATGATTCGCACCGTCCGCGAAATGGAATCAGCTGGAGTCGCCTGCATCCAGATCGAGGATCAGGTGACCCCAAAAAGGTGCGGCTTCCTGCCCGGCTCGATCCCGGTCATCTCCCTGGAAGAACAACTCGGCAAGCTCAAAGCGGCCCTCGACGCTCGGGAGAGCGAGGATTTCCTCATCCTCGCCCGCACGGACGCCGCCGCCGATCACGGGCTGGACGAGGCGATCCGCCGGGCCGTCGCCTACAAAGAGGCGGGCGCCGACCTCACGTTCATCGAGGTGGAGGGTACAGAAGAAGAACTCCGGAAAATCGGGGCCGAGGTTCCCCCGCCCCACGTCACTACGCTGGATGAATCGAGGCGAGAGGCGGCCCTCAGCGTGGATGAACTCGGCGAACTCGGCTTCGGCGTTATCATCTACCCGGGCATCGTGCGCTGCACGTACCTGAAAGCGGTGAACGACGTGCTGCGTATCCTAAAGGAAGAAGGCTCCACGCGCTCGGCGCGCGAGATGATGGCCACTTTTCAGGAATACAACGACGCCCTGGGCATCTCGGAAGTCCAGACGTGGGAGCGCGAATACCTGTAACGCCCACGTGGCGTCACGCAAGGAGCGGAACATGATCACCGTAGGGATGTATTACGAAGTGCTGCCTGGCAAGGAGAAAGAGTTCGAAGAGAAATTCGAAGCCGTGGCTGGCGCCCTCGAAGGTCAGTCCGGCCACGTGCAGAGCCTTCTGTATCAGCAGGTGAAAAACCCGAATTCCTACACCATCCTCTCGGAGTGGGAGGCGCAGGAAGACTTCATGGCCTTCATCAGGAGCGATGCCTTTCGCGCCGTCACGGACTGGGGAAAGGCGGAGATCCTGGCGGGCAGGCCACGCCACAAGCTCTATGGCCGCGAGGGCGACCTCCACTAGGGGGAAACGGAATGCCGGATATGCTCCCCTGCCCGCCGCCTGATCCACAGCCCAGAGCACCCCGCTTCAAGCTCCCCCCCGGCGCCTGGGACACCCACGGACACATCTTCGGTCCCGAGAGCAAGTATGCCTATTCCCCGAAAAGGGGCTACACGCCTCCCGACGCCCTGTTAGATGCCTACGAAACCCTCCACCGCACACTTGGCGTGTCGCGCGGCGTTCTCACCCAGCCGAGCGTCTACGGGGTCGACAACACCGCCATGCTGGACGCCATGGCCCGCTCCGGCGGGCGGCTCATGGGCGTGGCCTCCGTGGACAAGGAGGTGACCGAGGCGGAATTGACGCGCCTCCACGATGCGGGCGTTCGCGGCTTGCGCATCAACCTGGCGGACAAGGGCGGGAATCCCTTCGATTCGTTCGCAGACGTTCAGGCGATGGGCGAGCGCATCAAGGACATGGGCTGGCACATGGAGTTCCTCATCCATGTCCATGAGTTCCCCGATCTGCGGAAAACTTTCTCCTCCCTCCCCGTGCACAGCGTTTTCGGGCACATGGGTTACGTCCCGGCGCCCGAGGGTCTGGACCCGCTCCGGGAATTCATGGATTTGCTCAAAGAGGGCCAAACCTGGGTGAAGCTCACGGGCGCATACCGCATCACGGGCCTGAAGCAAACACCCTACTCGGATGTCGACCCCATCGCCCAAGCGCTCATCGAAGCGGCCCCCGAGCGCATCATCTGGGGCACGGACTGGCCGCATCCCGCCTGCAAGTTACCGATGCCCAACGACGGCGACTTGCTGGATCAACTGCTCGACTGGGCGCCGGATGAGAGCGTTCGGGAAAGAATACTCGTGGAAAATCCCCTGAAGCTGCTCGGGATCGAAAGATAGGAGAGAAAAATGGCGCGCAAGGCAACGAAAAAAATCGCATTCCTGGGTTTGG
The DNA here is from genome assembly GCA_026706735.1 of Nitrospinota bacterium. GTDB lineage: Bacteria > UBA8248 > UBA8248 > UBA8248 > UBA8248 > Bin107. Next base: position 24,386 of record JAPOYD010000105.1, read on the forward strand.
GCCGCATGGGCGGGCTGATGACGAAGCACCTGGTCGACGCTGGCTTCCCCGTCACGGGCTACGATCCCGCGCCCAAGGCCGTGGCGGCGGCCAAGAAAAACGGGGCCAAAACCGCCAGAACCGTCGCGGCGGCGGTCAAGGGCGCCGACGTGGTGTGCAGTTCGCTCCCCTCGCCCGCCGTCGTGAGGGACGTCTACCTCGGCCCCAAGGGCGTGCTCGAAACGGCGCGCCGCGGCGCGGTCTGCTTTGAGCTTTCGACGAGCACCGTCAGTCTGGCGAAGGATGTCGCAGAAGCGGCCAAAAAGAAAAGAATCGCCTTTCTGGACGCGCCCGTGAGCGGGAGCATCCCGCACCTGGAGCGCAAGGAAGTCGCGGCCATCGTGGGCGGAGACCAGGCCGCACTCAAAGAACACCGCGACGTGCTCGACGCGTTCAGCAAGTCGGTCACCTATATGGGGAAATCAGGAAACGGCCTGATCATGAAGCTGGTGACGAACCACATTCTGAACATCCACCACTCCGGCATGGCCGAAGGCCTGGCGTTCGGTATGAAGGCGGGGCTGACGGCTCCCAAAATGATGAAATTCCTGCAAGGCAGCGTGATCCCCATGCTCATCCACTACAAGGGCACGACGATGGCGGCGCGCGATTATTCCAACGTCATCGCGAACTTAGGGATAAGCTTCAAGGATTTGGGGCTCAGCATCAACGAGGCGAACGATCTGGGCGCCCCCGTACCCCTGGGCGCCGCCGCACGGCAGCAATACACCTCCGCCATGGCGCTCGGGCTCGAAGATGCGGACTTCAACGCTGTTTTCGAGTCGTTCCTGAACGCCATGGGCACGAGACCAAAGAGAAAATGAATGCCACCGAGGTATAGGAAACGCCAAAATAGACGGTGTGGAATGGCGCATCCGATCACAGGAGCCTGAAGAAATGGCGCGCAAGGCAAAGAAAAAAATCGCGTTCCTGGGCCTGGGCCGCATGGGCGGGTTGATGGCGAAACACCTGGTTGACGGGGGCTTCGACGTCACGGGCTATGACCCGGTGCCCAAGGCCACAGCGGCGGCGAAGAAAAACGGCGTCAAAATCGCAAGAACCGTCGCAGCGGCCGTCAAGAATGCAGACGTGGTGTGCAGTTCGCTCCCCAAAACCGACATCGTACAGGATGTCTACCTTGGCGCAGGCGGTGCACTCAAGGCGATGCGGCGCGGCGCCGTCTGCTTCGAGCTTTCGACGAGCAGCGTCGATCTCGCGAAAGAAATCGCCACAGAAGCCAGGAAGAAAAGGATCGCCTTTCTGGACGCTCCCGTGCTCGGAAGCGTTCCGCACCTGGAGCAAAAGGGAGTCTCCGCCATCGTGGGCGGAGACGAGTCCGCCCTCAAGGAACACCGCGATGTGCTCGACGCGTTCAGCAAGTCGGTCACCTACATGGGGAAATCCGGAAACGGCCTGCTCATGAAGCTGGTGTCGAACCACATCGTCTTCATCCAGCACGCGGGCATGGCCGAGGGACTGGCGTTCGGGGTGAAGGCGGGACTCACGGCCCGGAAAATGATGAAGTTCCTGCAGGGGAGCGTGATTCCGGATCTGATGCACTACAAAGGCCCGGATATGGCGGCGCGCGATTATTCAAACGTCATCGGGCACCTGGGTCTGAGCTACAAGGACATGGGTATCAGCGTCAACGAGGCGAACGATCTGGGCGTGCCCGTCCCCATTGGCGCCGCCGCGCGGCAGCAGCACACCTCCGCCATGGCGCTCGGCCTCGAACACGCGGACCTGAACGCCGTTTTCGAGGCTTTTCTGAACGCCATGGGAGTGAAGCCGAAGAGAAAATAATTTTCACAGGGGCAGGCATATACCCCACACGAGACAGGAGAAGCCCCTCCTGATTTTTTGCGAGATTGGCCTGTCCACCGATTCGCAAGCGTGGGCGTCGCTTGACGCCATATTCAACAGGAGTAATGCAAAATGGCGAAAGTGGTTGCTTTTCTGGGTCTTGGCAACATGGGCTCGGGCATGTCGGAAAATCTGGTGAAGTCGGGTTTCGACGTCCGGGGGTTCGACCCCGTCCCCGCCGCGCGCGAGCGGGCGGCCGCAGCGGGTCTTACGGTCTTCGAGACGGCGGCGGAAGCCGCCACGGGGGCGGAAGTCATCTGCAGTTCGGTGCCCGAAGTCGAACACGCGCGAGAGGCATACCTCGGCGAGACGGGCGCGCTCACCACGGCCTCTCAAGGCGCGGTATGCTTCGACTTGTCGACCCTGACGGTCGAGGGCAGCCAGGAACTCGCCGGGGAAGCGAAAAAACAAGGCGTTCAGTTTCTGGACACTCCCGTGAGCGGGAGCGTGCCCCACGCGAAAGCGGGAACCTTGGCCATCATGGCGGGAGGCGATGAAGCCTCGCTCGAAGCCCACCGCGACGTGCTTGAAGCCTTCAGTGCCTCCATCCACTATTTCGGGCCGAACGGCGCGGGCCTCCAGATGAAGCTGGTGACGAACCACATCTTCGCGATCCACATCTCCGCCATCGCCGAGGCGCTGACCATGGGGACGAAAGGGGGCCTGGACCCCGAGCATATGGTCGAGTTCCTGAAGGCGAGCGTCATCCCCAAAATTCTTGAATACAAGGCCTCGCCCATGATCGCCAAGGACTACACGCCCACCTTCACGGTGAACCTGATGCTCAAGGATTTGCGCATCATCGCGGCGATGGCCGACGGTGTCGGGACACCCATTCCGCTGGGGACGATGGCGCGGCAGGTCTATATGGGCGCTGCCGCCCTGGGACACGGGGACGCGGACCAGAACGCCATACTCGAGTTTTTCGAAAAAGGCGCAGGAATGGGTTAGCGCGCGGGGCGGGCTTGCAATTCTTGAGTAATTTAGTTTAGTATTCGAAAGAATTATGAGCGTGCGATGCGCGCTCTTTCGCGCAGGCAACTTACGCGATACGATTCTTTCATCCCTATCCCTTTACAGCGAACGCTGGCAGCAAAGGAGATCAAGAAATGTCAAAAACAGGACGAGACCTGCTCGAGGCCGCGCGGGGCGATGTTCCTGAGATCACGGCGGAGGAAGTGAAGGACACTGTCGATTCGGGCGCCGAGGTGGCGCTCATCGACGTGCGCGAACCCGACGAGTTCCGGGGCGGCTACCTGCCGGGCGCCGAGCACGTGAGCCGCGGATTTTTAGAACTCAAGATCGAGCAGGTCGTTCCCGACAGGGCGACGCCCATCGTCGCCTATTGCGCGGGCGGCGTGCGCTCGCTGCTCGCGGGCCAGGTGCTCCAGTCCATGGGCTACCAGAACGTGAAATCCATGGCGGGCGGTTACGGGAAGTGGAAAGACCTGGGCTTTCCCGTCCAGGTGGACAAGCAGATGAGCGCGGAGCAGCTGAACCGCTACAGCCGCCACTTTCTGCTCTCCCAGATCGGGGAAAAGGGCCAGTCGAAACTCCTGGACGCCAAGGTGGTCCTCATAGGCGCGGGCGGGCTGGGCTCTCCCACCGGGCTGTATCTCACCGCCATGGGCGTGGGCAACATCGGCATCGTGGATTTGGACGTCGTGGACATGAGCAACTTACAGCGCCAGATCGTCCACACGAACGACCGCGTGGGCACCTCCAAGGTCGAGAGCGCGGCGGCCACCCTCACCGCGCTGAACCCCGACGTGAACGTCATCGCGCACGAGGAAAGAATCAACCGCGACAACGCGCTCGATATCTTGAAGGACTACGACGTCATCGTAAATGGGGCGGACAACTTCCCGACGCGCTACCTCGTGAACGACGCGGCGGTATTCCTCGGAAAGCCCATCGTCGACGCCTCCATCTTCAAGTTCGAGGGCCAGGCCACCGTCTACCATCCCGGCGAGGGCGGCCCCTGCTACCGCTGCCTCTATCCCGAACCGCCGCCTCCCGGCATGGTGCCCTCCTGCCAAGACGCAGGCGTGCTCGGCGCGCTGTGCGGCACGATGGGCTCCATCCAGGCGACGGAAACGGCCAAGCTCATCGTGGGCTTCGGTGAACCGCTCATCGGCAAGCTGCTGATGTACGACGCGCTCAAGTCGCAGTTCCGGACGCTCAAGATCAGGCGCGACCCGGCCTGCCCGGTGTGCGGGGACAGCCCCTCCATCACCGAGCTCATCGACTACGAGTTCTTCTGCGGCCTCACGGAAGCCCCCGCCGGGGCCGGTGCCAACGGGCATTGATGGGGGAGGCATAGGTAGCCAAACGGATGTAGGGAAACAACGAAAGTCCAGCCACTAAAGACCCCCGGGCGTGATGTCCCGGGGGTTTTCTACGTGATTTCTTCCAATCTGGCCGCATCTACCACAGGCCGTATGGGGTAATGACCCCGCAGGAGTTCGGCGAGAAAACCCAGGTGTTCTGCGAGGGCGGCCATGTGCGCGGCGGCGTAGCGCGTGGAGAGCGCATCGGCCTGCTGCGCGAGGATTTCGCGGGCATCGGGGGCGGGAGCGTCCTGCGCGGCGAGGGCGTCATAGGCGCCGAGCAGGGCGCGCACGTCTTCGCGCTCTCCTGCATATTCCGTCTTCAGCGCATAGGGGCTTCTCAGGATGAGGTGGACGGGGTTTTGCATGTTCGATGACTGATCGAGCATGCAGCGGCTTCGTCTCTGGTCGTAGTTCTCGGGCATCACGCCTCCTGTTAGCCTCGGGCCTTAACCGCCCCGCGCGTCGTGGAGCGATATTCCCTGTTCTCCCCTGCCGCGGAATTCGTTGTAGAGCTTCATCACGGCCTGCTCGACGCGATCAGGCTTCATCCAGTCCGCATATTCGCCCAGCGGAATCTCGCGCGCGGCGCGCCTAGGCGGCATTACCCGCTTAAAACGCTTTCGCGCCTCCCGGCGCACGAGCCTTAAGTACCCTAAAGTTTTCTCGAGCGCGCGCTTGTTCCCCGGCGGCCCGTGGCCCGGAACGATAGTCTCGAC
>JAPOYD010000027.1 GCA_026706735.1 Nitrospinota bacterium
CAAAGGGTCGTTCGAGGTGGCTCAAACGTATTATCGAGAGGTGGAGCGAAACGCGCTATTCAGTGCGAGTAGACTAGCGCTTATGTTGGAGAAATCGCACTCTGACACATTGGCAAATCCTAAGGCGATTGAAAAAAAATTGGAATCCGAGAGAAAGAGCTTAGGGGTAGACTTCATCCAACTCTACGATAGAGATCGAAAAGAGATCGTATCGGTCAAACGTCCGGGGTTGGAACGAGCCGCAACATTCTCACCACTGGTGGGATACGTGGATCAGGTGATTGATGGGGAGTCGCGATCGAGTATAGAGAATTGGGAAAAAGGTGATGTCATCTATGGCGTGGCGCCTTTGAAGGTTCAAAAAAAAGTAGTGGGGTTTATCGTCGTATCCAAATATGTTTCAGATAGGCTCGTGGAGAAGATCAGGGTCATCTCGGATTCTTTTGTGAATTATAAAGAGTTGGAATTGTCCAAGAATCCAATTAAAGCCAACTATATCATCACTTTTTTGGTGGTCACTTTGCTGATTTTGTTTGCCGCCATATGGTTTGGCTTCTACCTTGCGCGCGGGATCACGGTTCCCATCGAAAAATTAGCGGAAGCCACAAGGGCGGTGTCGGATGGCGATCTAGAACATCGCGTAGATGCGCAAGCAGATGGCGAGGTAGGTATTTTGGTCAACACATTCAACAGCATGACAGAAGAATTATTGGCCAACAAAGAGAAAATCGAAGAGTCTTCTGAAATCCTGCGCCGCTCCAACTCGGAGATCGACAGAAGGCGCAGATATATGGAAGCGATGCTCGAAAATATCGGCGCTGGTGTGATATCAATCAATCGCCGAGGTCGCGTTACTATTCTCAACAAAGCGGCTGGGGAGTTGCTGAGCATTGAGCCTCAAGATGCCGTGGGTCGAATGTTCAGCGAGGTTTTCGAAAGCACGCATCTCGAACCCGTCCGTCAGTTGATGCGTTCAATGAGGGATCGAAAACACCAAAGCGCTTCGGAGCAAGTGGAGATCATGATTGATGGCCGAGTACTGACGCTACGCGCAAGCCTGACCCTGCTCAAAAGCGCGGATGGTGGCAGGCTCGGAGCAGTCATTGTGTTTGATGATATGACGGCTTTGATACGGGCTCAAAAAGTCGCCGCATGGCAAGAAGTGGCTCGTGGCATCGCGCATGAGATCAAAAATCCGCTTACACCGATTCAACTCTCTGCTCAGAGAATGAGAAGAAAATTTGAAAGTGAAGCCTATGATTTTGCGGAAGTTTTTGAAGCTTGCACGGATACTATTATCAATCAAGTAACGAGTCTGATTGAAATGGTGAATGAATTCAGCCGGTTTGCGCGAATGCCGGAACCGAGATTGAGGCTTTGCGGGTTTGCTCCCCTCATTGAAGATGTTGCGAATTTATATCGTGGCAGAAAAGGGAATGTGAAATTTTCCATTCAAATCACTGCAGGGAATGCCGCGGTCATGGCGGATCCCGAACAGTTGCAGCGAGTGTTCATCAATTTGCTGGAAAATGCTTTTGAATCCCAAGAGGTCGGAGGCGAAATAGTTTTGCAGGCATGGAGTGATGCGGACAGAAATATGATAGTCGTTGAAGTTGCCGACCAGGGGCAGGGTATATCGGAAGATGTGAAAGGCCATATATTCTCTCCTTACTTTTCTACAAAAGATAGAGGCTCGGGGTTAGGTTTGGCTATATGTCATCGCATTGTAGCGGACCATAATGGAACGATAGGCGTGCGAGATAACTATCCGGCGGGTTCTGTTTTTCGCGTAACGTTGCCACTGGAACCTGCTGCGGACATCACGCCTGAAAAGCAAAGGACGGCTTCCATTGGATAAGGGACATGTCCTCATCGTCGATGATGAGCGTGAGATACTCGCCAGCCTGGAAGATGTTTTGCACGATGAAGGGTATCGTGTAGAGCGAGCGGAGTCTGGAGAAACTGCTCTTCAGTTGGTTCGAGCTGAAACTCCGGATGTGGTTTTGGTTGATGTCTGGATGCCGGGCATTGATGGAATCAAGACTTTGCAAGCGGTGAAAGAGTCGAACGCGGATATCGAAGTCGTTGTGATGTCTGGTCACGGTAATATTGAAACTGCAGTGGCCGCAACCAAGTTAGGTGCTTTCAATTTTATTGAAAAACCTCTGTCTATCGATGCGGTTTTGCGTATAGTTGATTCCGCTGTTCAAGCGCGAAAGGCCAGGGAACTCAAGGCAAATGATGTCGTTGATGTGATGCTTGACGGCGCTAGCAAGAGTATTCAAAGGGTTCGAAGAGCTATCAGGAGAGCGGCGAAAGATATTGGCCCCTTGTTGATTGCGGGCGAAAGGGGAACCGGCAAGCGTTTTGTTGCAAGGGTGATTCATAAGAATGGTATCAGTGAAAAAGAAGGCTTTCGGCCAGTTCATTGCCGCTCGCTGTTTCCGATGGCTGAGGTAAACGAGTGGGAAGAGACACTGGAACGGCTGGTGCCCAATACCTTTCAAGGGACAGTATATCTTGATGGCCTGGAGCAGTTGCCCATGGTGGATCGTGAGAGATTTCTCGCTCGATTCCTTGGGTATGCAAAGGGTTCTATACGTTTGATGGTATCTTTTGATCACATGGGGACTCCGAAAGACAAGGCTTACGTACGAGCCTTGTCCACCCAGATAGGCGCCGATGTTATAAATCTGCCCTCTTTGCGCAAACGAAAAGAGGACATTTTCCCGTTAGCCAACAGATTCTTGAATGAATGCACTGAAATTGGCAGGCATGAAAAGAAATTTTCAGAGGATGTCATTGCACTGCTTGAAGACTATGACTGGCCGGGCAATATAGCTGAGCTAAAAGGTGCAGTGACCAAAGCGGCATATGCATCACAAGGATCGGAGATTCGAATCGCCCACTTGCCGCATGCGATACGCGAAGCTTCTGATTTCGAGGCGGATACATCAAAAGACGACGTCCCATCTAATTTTAATGTGGCCAGAACTCAGTGGGAGAGACAATACCTGTCTTTCCATTTGGAAGAGCACGGTTGGGATATCAACAAAACCGCCCAGGCTGTTGGTATGACGGAGCCTGCTTTAAAGCGTAAAATTAAAGCATACGATATAGAGCCCGTACTGCCGGCTTCAGCGACGCTTAGGGAAACAAATCAAAGGAGTATTTCGAAGAGTGTCG
>JAPOYD010000045.1 GCA_026706735.1 Nitrospinota bacterium
TCACCCTGAGTAGCCGCCGAAGGTCAAACGCGACTGAGAAGGGGTTGTTGAAAAAGCCTCCTGACAGGGTAAAGGCAACCCCCCCTATCCCCCCTTGACAGGGGGCAAGAAAAAGCAAAACCCCTCTGGCCGGCGGGAGCGCATCACCTTTTTATACCCCCCTGTCAAGGGGGGATAGGGGGGGTTCGTTTTCAGGGCAGGGAGAGAATGAGCGAGGCGGGTTTTTCAACAGCCCCATGTTCGGGAGGGCGGCGAGGATCATCGCCGGGGGTTGCCCCGGGTGCGGGATTTCCCGAAAATCGGGAAAACAGTCTCTGGAACCTCGCCCGCGCAATCTGGCGTTCAATCCCTATGGTTCAGGAGTTCCCCTTGAAGATAGACCGGTTCGACCACATGGTATTCACCGTGCGCGACGTCGAGCGCACCTGTGCGTTCTACGCAAAGGTCCTCGGCATGGAGGTCATCACCTTCGAGGGGGGCCGCCGCGCGCTGAGGTTCGGTGAGCAAAAGATAAACTTACACCTCGCGGGAGCGGAGTTCGAGCCCAAGGCCGACCCGCCCGTTCCGGGTTCCGAGGACGTGTGCCTCATCACGAAAACGAATCTGGCGGAAGCGATGGCGCACGTCGAAAGCTGCGGCGTGGAGATCATCGAAGGTCCGAGTGATAAGAGCGGCGCAGTGGGGCCGATCCGCTCTTTTTATTTCAGAGACCCGGACGGAAACCTGATCGAAGTATCCAACTACCCGGGAGAGACGGGATGAGCTCGTTGAAAAAGGCCTGAATTCGCGATTCGGCGAATGGAACTGACCGGGGAATCCGTAGGGACAGGCCTCCGTGCCTGTCCTCATAGTCGCCTTGCTGCACACGGACAACCACAGAGGGTTGTCCCTACAACCGCAATCCAGGCCAAGGAAGGACTTTTTCAACCACCCCCTAGCGAAACAACTCGATTTCCGCTTCCGCCTCTCCGTGATAGACGGCCTTCGCCTTGAGCAGGTCCTCGAGCACCAGTCGCTTGTCGCGCGGGTTCCTCAAGAGATACGCGGGGTGATACGTCGAGAGGCAGGGGATTCCCTGGTAGCGGCCGAACTTGCCCCTCAGCCTGCCGATGGGCGTCTTCGTCTGGAGCAGCCACTGCGCGGCGAATTTACCGAGCGCCAGGATGAGCCTGGGCTGGATGATGGCGAGTTGCTTGTGGAGGTAAGGCTCGCAGCAGTCGATCTCGTCCGGTTCGGGGTTGCGGTTGCCCGGCGGGCGGCACTTGAGGATGTTGCAGATGTAGACCTCCTGGCGCGGGACTTCGATGACGTTTTCGATCATCTTCGTCAGCATCTGGCCCGCACGGCCCACGAAGGGAATCCCCTCCGCGTCTTCGTTCGCTCCGGGCGCCTCGCCGACGATGACGAGATTCGCCGCCGGGTTCCCCACACCGAACACGAGGTTCGTCCGTCCCGGCCCCAGCTTGCACCGCAAACAGCCGTCCACGGCGGCTTCGAGTTGGTCGAGCGACATATCCGCGTCCGGGTCGAAGGGAAGCGGCGGCGGCTCGGGGCCGGGGTCTCTGCGCTTCGCCATGGGGGCCAGGGTGGGTGCGGGCGCAGGCGCCGCCTGGGGGATCAGCGCCTGCTGCTCGGGGTTGGGCGCGGTTTCGGGTTCCGGCGCTCGTGCGGGTGGGGCCGTCGCGGGGTGCGCCGCCTGGGGAACCGTTTCCCGCGGAGTCCCCAGGCTCACGTAATCGACCCCTGCGGCGCGTTGGCTTCTCAGGTGTCCGAGTAGTTCTCTGGCCAGTTCTGCGCGATGGTTCATCGTCTCGACCGGCGGGCGTTTTGGAAAAAGTATTCAGGTGCTGATGTTTTGCCACATTTTGGCGAGGCGGTCGAGGATGCACCCGGCCAGAACCCCTTTTTCGAGGACGGGGAGTGCTTCGGTCGCGTTCGAGTCGATGATCCAGGCGCGCGAGGTGTCCGCGCCCATCGCGTCCTCATCGCCCGATACCCTGTTCGCCACGATGAAATCCAGCCCCTTCCGTTCGAGTTTTTCCTTCGCGCGCTCTGTCACCTCGTCCGTTTCGGCGGCGAAGCCGACCAGGATTCTGCTCCCCTTGTCCGTCCCGAGTTCGGCGAGTATGTCCGTCGTCCGTTCGAGTTCGACCGCGAGGGGAGCGTCGCCTTTTTTGCGTTTCCGGGTCGATGGGTCGACCGGGCGGTAGTCCGCCACGGCGGCGGCCATGACGAGGGCGTGAGCGTCCGCCCATTCGTTCTTCACCGCCTCATACATCTGGGCGGCCGATTCCACGCGCACGACGCGCACGCCCAAAGGGTCTGCAAGAGCGGCAGGGCCGCTCACGAGAACGGCGTCCGCCCCGCGCCTTGCGGCTTCTCCCGCCAGGGCGAAGCCCATCTTTCCGCTCGAGCGGTTCGAGAGATAGCGCACGGCGTCCCACTTCTCCCGCGTGGGTCCCGCCGTAACCACGATCTTCATGCCCGAGAGATCGGGATCGGGCAGCAGAATCTTGCGCGCTGCCAGCAGAATATCTTGTGGTTCGGGCATGCGCCCCCGGCCGACTCCCTCCTCCGCGCGGGCCATGCGGCCCAGGCCCGGCTCCATGACGACGTGGCCCCTTTCGCGCAGGGAGGATACGTTTTCCTGAAGGGCCGGGGAGGCCCACATGCGCGGATTCATGGCGGGGGCGACGAGCACCGGCGGCCTGGCGGAGAGCAAGAGCGTGGAAAGAAAATCATCCCCCACCCCTTGCGCGAATTTGCCGATGATGTTCGCCGTGGCCGGGGCGATGATGATGAGGTCCGCGCCCTCCGTCAGGGAGATGTGCGGCATATCGCCCGTGGATTCGCCTCCCTCAATGGGGAACATCCTCTGGATGGGCGCCCTGCCTGTGAGCACCTCGAATGGCAGCGGCTGCACGAACGAGGCGGCGCTCTGCGTGAGCACGGTCCGCACCTCGGCCCCGTCGAGGGCGAGGAGGCGGGCCAGGTCGATCGATTTATACGAGGCGATGCCGCCCGATACGCCGAGGACGGTCTTCTTGGCCGTCAGGGGGGCCTGCGCCTGTTCGCTCACGGGGAATCGACCTCCCCTCGTTGCCCGAGGATGATTTTTCTCAATTCCTGGAAGGCGGCGTCCAGGTCGTCGTTCAGGATGACGTGGTTGAACTGGTGGCTTTGCGCCATCTCCTCTTCCGCTTTCGAGAGCCGGTATTCGACGTCCTCTCCGGTTTCCGTCGCCCGCTGCTTCAAGCGCTTGGCCAGTTCATCCAGTGAGGGCGGCATGACGAAAACGAGGCTCGCTTCGGTTCGCCTCCGCTTGACCTGCAAGGCGCCCTGGACGTCCAGGTCCATGATGACGTCGTTCCCGCCGGTCAGATGCTCGTCGACCGCCCCGGCGGGCGTTCCGTAGTATTCCTCGAAAACGCACGCCCATTCGAGAAATTCGTTTCTGAGGATCATCTCGTCGAAATCGGTTTTTTCCAGGAAAAAATAATGAATCCCGTCTTCTTCGTACTCGCGCCTTGGCCGCGTCGTCGCGCTGATCGAGTGCCAGATGTTGGGAAGTTCCCGGCACGCGCGGTCGATGAGCGTGGATTTGCCCGCCCCCGAGGGTGCGGAGAGAACGAAGAGATGGCCGCGGCTTTGCATTATTCCACGTTCTGTACTTGTTCGCGGATTTTCTCGATGGCGCTCTTCATCTCGACCGCGCTCTGGGTGAGGCTCAGGTCGATGGATTTCGACGATATCGTGTTGGCCTCGCGGTTCATCTCCTGGGTGAGGAAATCGAGTTTGCGGCCGATGGGTCCTTCGTTCTCGAGCATCTCGCCAAACTGGGAGACGTGGCTCTCGAGACGGCTGAGTTCCTCGCTGATGTCCCCGCGCTCGGCGGCGTAGATCATCTCCTGCTCGAGGCGCCCCTCGTCCATCTCGATGCCCTGGCCAAGTTCGAGTATTCGCTCGCGCATCCGCTCGGTGAGCAGCTTGCGCGCCTCGGGCAGGCGTTCGCGTATCTCGCCGCACCCCTCCTGCACTGCGGCGAGGTGCTCGCGGATGTCTTTCGCGAGCGCGCCGCCCTCTTTTTCACGCATGAGGCCTAAGGCGTTCAGCGCGTCGCCGAGGGATTCCATCAGGACGGCGCGGAGGTCGTCCTTGTCGGGTTCGGGTTCCTCGCTCTTGAGCAGGTCCCTGAAGCCGGTGAGTATCGAAAGGTCGACCTCGCCGGCGATTCCCAGTTCATTTTTCAGGGATTTCAGGGTGACGAGCAGGGATTTCGCAGCTTCGGCGTCGATGGGCGATGCGTGGTTCCCCTCCTCGCCCGAGCGGATATAGATGTCGAAACGTCCCCGGGAGAAGCGCTTTTTCACCGCCTCGCGCACCTCGTTCTCGAGAGCCAGCGACCAGCGCGGTCCCCGGCAGGAGACCTCCAGGTAGCGGTGGTTCACCGAGCGCGCCTCCACGCTGAGCGAAGCCCCGCCCAGCGGCCTCTCCCCCGCGCCGTAACCCGTCATGCTGTCTATCATGGTCCGCCCCGTGATGCGTTGTTAACAGTCCACTTGAAAGAGTCTACAATAATTTTCCGCTCAGGGCCTGTCAATTTATGTAATCTCAGGGAAAACAGCGGATTCGGGTGATATATGGATACTTTCGTGCTTCAGGCGATTGCGGCGGAGTTGAGCGAAAGCCTTCTCGGCGCGCGCCTGGAGAGAATCTCCCAGGCCGACGGACATACGATAGTCCTCTTTTTCTCGGGCGCGAGAAGAAAGAAGCGTTCCCTCCTGATAAGCACGGACCCCGCGCACCCGCGTGTTCATCTGACGGCAGAGCCTCCCCCGAGCCTGCCCGAGGCGCCCACCTTTTGCCGCGCGCTCAGGAAGCACTTGAGCGGCCTCCGCCTCACCCGCGCGGCGTCGGGAGAGTGGGAGCGCGTGCTGCAGTTCTCCTTCGAGCCGGGAGGCGGCGGCCCGAGGAGCAGCGATTCCTTCGCGCTCATGGCGGAGGTGATGGGACGCTGGAGCAACCTCGTGCTCCTGGACGGAGCGACGGGGGAGATACTGGAGGCCAAAAGATTCGTTCCGCCCGGCCCCCACACCCCGAGACCGCTCGAAAGGGGCGGGGGGTATCAGTTGCCGCCCGAGCAGAAAAAGCAGAATCCGGGCGCGCTCACCAGGGAGGCGCTCCGGGGGATGATTCGCGAGGCGGATCTCGGCTCCGCCGATCAGGAGGAGTTCGCGCGCTGGCTGGTTCGTTCGGTTGCGGGCGTGAGCCCCGCACTTGCGCGCGCGCTTGCGGGCGCCTCAAACGCGGATGCGGAATGGGCGGGAGCGGCGGATGCGCTCCTGGGCGCGGTCGAGAGCTACAAAAAGAGAGACTTCTCCCCCGCCTGGGTTCTGGGAGCGGGCGGTGAGCCCGCCGGACTGAGCGCGGCCAGAACTCCCGGCGCCGATGCGGCATCATACCGCGCGTTCGATTCCATGAACGAGGCGGCGGATGCGTTTTACGGACGGCTCGTGAAAGACGCCCGGCTCGATGAGCGGAAAAAGAGAGTCTCAAAGACGCTCCGCCGCGCGGGGGAGCGGGTGCGTTCCTCCATCGAGGCGGTGCGGAGGGACCTGGCCTCCGCCGGGGAGGCGGAAGATGTGCTCAGAAAAGGGGAACTCCTGCTCGCGCATCTGGGCGAGGTGGAGGAGAAGGCGAGCGCCGTGTCCTTCTCCGCGGAGGAGGAGCAAATCGATATTGCGCTCGACCCCAGGCTCACGCCGTCTGAGAACGCGCAGAAGTATTTCCGCCGCTACAAGAAGCTGAAGCGCCGCGCCTCGACCGGGCTGGCGCGCTTACAGGAGATGGAGGAAGAGGAGAGGTTCATCGGCGCTCTGGCGTTCGATCTCGAAACGGCGGAAGAGGTCGAAGACGTCGCCGGCGTAGAGGAAGCGCTTGTCCAGGCGGGTTACGCCGGGCGGGGGAGAGAGAAAAAATCAGAGAAAGGCGCTCGTCCGAAGGGCAGGCAGGCGGCGCGCGCTAGGCCCTACAGGCGGTTCGTCTCCCCCGCGGGGTGGGAAGTCATCGTCGGGAAGAACGCGATGGGAAACGACGAGATGCTGAAAAGCGTGGGCCGGGCGGGCGACACCTGGCTTCACGCGCGCGGGGTTCCGGGGAGCCACGTGCTCTTGCGCCGCGGGGGCGACGGGCCGCCTGCGGAGCCGGACCCGGAAACGCTCGCACAGGCGGCAGCTTTCGCGGCGTATTTCAGCCGGGGCCGGACGGATTCCAGGCTCACCGTCGCCTATCTCCCGTTCTCGCGCTTGAGGAAGCCCAAGGGGCGGCGTCCCGGCCAAGTCTTGCTCGGCGCGCACGAGACGATCCTCGTCGACCCGGACGCAGGGAAGCGCCTCAGTGAGGAATGGGAGGAAGTTGGCTGAGGGGTCAAACTCGACCGAGGAGGGCTTATTGAAAAAGTCCTGAGAGGGCAAAGGCAACCCTCTTGAAAGGGAAACCTCATAAAGTCAACCCCCCATACCCCCCCTTGTCAGGGGGGCAAGAAAAAACAAAGCCCCCTCTACCCGGCGGGGGCGCATCGCCTTTTTATACTCCCCTGATAAGGGGGGGTAGGGGGGGTTGCTTTTCCAGTCGAGAGGGGCGTCCCCTTTACGCCCTAAAAAGGAGGCTTTTTCAACAACCCCAAGGAGGGAAAGTTTGCAAAAGCCCAAAAACGAGGAGCATATCGGTTCGCAATTCCTCGCTCCTCGCTCTGAATTGACCACTTCCGTCATTCCGGCGAAAGCCGGAATCCAGAGCCGATGAGGGTGGATACATCCGGCATTTCATCCCGTCCTTGATCGAAGGGGGAATAACGGCGGAAAACAAAAGACAAAACTCCTGGATTCCGGCATGCGCCGGAATGACGAACAAACCCGCACCTCCTTGCAGCGACTTCGGACAGACACAGGCGCCCGTCCCTACTCCCCCTCCAGAATTCTCTTCAGGTTCGCGAGTTCGCGTATGTTCCGGAGCGTGCCGTCGCGGTGCTTGGCCTGGTTTTCGTATTCGTCGCACTCGACCGTGTGGAGAACGTGGGTGTAGGGGCCCTCTTCCTCGAAGTGGTAGCTGATGATCATGACGTGCGTTTTCGAGTCGCCCTCGAAGTTGTGCCAGACGATCTTCTTGTACGGCTCCCAGACCATCATCTCCGAGATGTGCTCCGCCCCGCTCGTATAGACCTGGTGAAAGCGGGTGCCCACGCCTGTTTTCTTCTCCGATATGATTCTGACGCTCTGGCTGAAGTCCGCGATTTGCGGGTGCGTCTCCACGTGGCCGATGAAGCCGAACACGTCTTCCGCTGGTGCGCGTATTTTCTCGATGACAGCCACGGGAGGCATAAGCGTTCTCCTTTATATGAATTTCGCCAGGACCTGATTGGCCAGCAACGTTCCCTTGTCCGAAAGTCGAAGCCAGCCGTTTTCTCTCGCCACCAGGCCGGAATTCTCGAGTTCACGGAACAGTTCCCCGAACGCCTCTTCGGGGTCCGCGCCGCATTCCTGCGCGATGCGCCCCAGCGAGACGCCCTCTCTGAGGCGCAGGCCGAGCATCAGGGCCTCGCCAAGCGCTTTTTCAGGCTCATCCACGCGCTCGGAACCAGCGGTCGGGTCGCTCGCGTTTTGCGCGTAGACGTCGGGTCGGGCGTGGTTCCACAGCCGCTCTCCCTCCATGAGGGAATGCGCGCCCGCGCCCAGGCCCAGGTAATCGCCCCGCCGCCAGTAGTTCAGGTTGTGTCGGCACGCGAAGCCGGGCCTTGCGAAGTTGCTGATCTCGTAGCGCTCGTAGCCGGCCTCGGCGAGAGCCGTATCCCGGAGTTCCCACATGCGGAGCGCCATCTCCTCATCGGGCAGGCCGTTCAACTCTCCCCGCGCCTGGCGGGCATGAAACGCCGTGCCCGGCTCGATGGTCAGCTCATAGGCGGAGAGATGCTCGGGGCCGAGGCCGAGGGCGCATTCGATGTCTCGCGCCGCCGCCTCGATTGTCTGGTACGGGATGCCGAACATGAGGTCGAGCGAGACGTTCGAGAAGCCCGCCTCGCGCGCGGAGCGGAAAGCGCGCTCAGCGTCATCGCCCGTGTGGACCCGGTCGAGCCTCCCCAGCGCCGCATCGTCGAACGTCTGCACGCCGATGCTGATCCGGTTGACGCCCGCCTCGCGCAGCGCGCCGAAGCGCTCGGCCTCCGCCGCCCCCGGATTCGCCTCTAAGGTGATTTCGCAATCAGGCTTCAAGTCGAACGTCGCGGCGACGAGGTCCAGGACGCGCTTCGTTTCTTCCGCCGGGAACAGCGAGGGCGTCCCCCCGCCGAAGAATATCGTGCCGACCTCCCGGCCTTCCAGAGAAAACTCCCGGGCGCGGCATTTGATTTCCTCCATCAGCGCGTCCGCGTAGCGGCGCGCCCAGTCCTCGCCCGCATGGCCTTTTTCCAGGAGGGTGTCCAGGGCGTAGGAGTTGAAGTCGCAATACCCGCACTTGGCGATGCAGAAGGGGATGTGGATGTAAAGCGATAGCGGTTTCATGGCTTTCCATCATTTTGGAAAGCCGAAGGGGAGCAGAGGTGGTCGTTCACACGCTATCCACCGAGGAGCGGCTGCGCGTCATCCAGCGGGTGGGGCACGTGCTCAATTCGAGCCTGGATATGGAAGTCGTCTTCAGCCGCGTGGCGCACGAGGCGAAGGCGATATTCCCACTGGATCATTTCGTACTCTATCTCGTCAACCCGGACAAGAAGACCTACACCATCCGCGTGCTCGCCTCGGGCGATGAGATACTCGAAGCGCCTCATGAGGACATCCCGCTCGAGGGCGGCACGCTGGGCTGGCTCATCGAGCACCGCGAAGCGCCGTATCTGATTTACAAGGATTTGGACAGGGAACGTCCGTTCGCCGAGGATGAAGGCGTTTTCCGGCGCGGTCTCAGGAGCGGGATTCGCGCGCCGCTCGTCATCGGCGAAGAGGTTTTCGGCGAGGTCGCCGTGGCCAGCGCCATGCCCGACCAGTTCACCGAGGAGATGGCGGAGTTTCTCTGCGAACTCACGCCGGCCATCGCCACGGCCGTGGCGAACGCGCAGGCGTACGCCGAACTCGAGGGCATCAAGGATGGTTTTCACCGGGAGACGCTCCATCTTCGGGATCAGATACAGGAGATACACAGTTCGGACAAACTCATCGGTTCGAGCCGTGCGGTGGAAGACGTCCGGGAGATGATCGCCCAGGTCGCGCCGACGGAGGCCACGGTGCTCATCCTGGGCGAGACGGGAACCGGCAAGGAGCTGGTCGCACGGGGCATTCACCATTTGAGCGAACGTCGAAACCGCGTGCTGGTGAAGGTAAACTGCGCGGCGCTGCAGGAGACGCTGTTGCTGAGCGAGTTGTTCGGCTACGAGAAGGGCGCGTTCACGGGGGCGGTGAGGAGAAAGCAGGGCCGCTTCGAGATTGCGGAGAAGGGCACGATTTTTCTCGATGAAATCGGCGAAATCTCCCCCGAGGCGCAGGTGAAAATCCTGAGAGTCATGCAGGAGAAGGAATTCGAGAGAGTGGGCGGCACCGAGACGCTGAAGGTGGACGTGAGAATCATCGCCGCCACGAACAGGGACCTGGAGGAAGAAGTTCGCCAGGGCCGGTTCCGCGACGACCTCTACTTCCGGCTGAACGTGATTCCCATCGAAACGCCGCCGCTCAGAGAGCGCAAGGAGGACATCCCCGAGCTGGTCGATTATTTCGTGAGGAAGCACGGGCCGCGGATGAACCGGCGCATCGAATCGGTCGACCCCCGGGCGCTCGAGCGGCTCATGCGGTACGACTGGCCCGGCAACATTCGCGAACTCGAGAACGTGGTGGAGCGCGGCCTCGTCTTGGGGCGCGGGCGCGTTCTTAGGTTCGACGGGCAGCTTCTGGGCGAGGCGCCCCCCTCGGCGAGGGAGAGCGAGTTCACCTCGCTCGAGGAGTACGAAAGACGCTACATCCTCCGGGTGCTGGAGCATGCAGGCGGGCGGGTTTCCGGCGAGCGGGGGGCCGCCCGCATACTGGGGATGAAGCCCACGACGCTTCAGAGCCGGATGAAGAAGCTGGGGATCGAACCCCGCCGGGAGTTCAGGAGATCGAACGGCAAGGCGGGATGAATCGTTGCGAAGGACATGAGGCGCAAGGAGAATTTTTGATGGACAGGGCGATCTGGGCGGCGTGGTACGACCTGCCCGCCGATGGGGCGAACGAGTACATCTCATGGCTGCACGAGGTGCACCTGCCCGAGATGCTGGAGCGCACAGGCTTTCTCTGGGCGGCGCACGTGGACAACGACAAGAGCGAGGAGCGCGCACAAAACGTGAACAGGCGCCTCACGCACACCGACAATCCTTCCGTTCCGAGCGGCAACGGGTATCTCATGCTTTTCGGCGCGGAGAGCGTCCACACCTTTCTGGATCCCTCCCCCGCGCAACTGGCGGAAAATCGGGGGCCGGACGAACGCGAGATGCTGGGAATGCGCTTGGGCGTGCGCGAGTGCGTTTTCGTGGAGACGGGGCGGATCGACGGCCGCGAGATTGCGCAGCGCGCCCCGGGCATCACGCCGGGTCCCAGGATCCAGATGGGGAGCTTCAACAGCAACGCGCTCGCGAACGAGGAGGGAATGGGCGCGTGGTACGTCCAGCTCCGCTTTCCGCGCATGCAGACGCTTGAGGGCTGCGTGGGCATGCGCAAGCTGGTTTCGGTCTGCGGATGGGCCAAGCACGCCGTGCTCTACGAGTTCGATCTCGACACTTCCGTCGAGCATTACTTCCAGAAGGAACTGGAGAGCGAGGCGTGGTCGCGCGAGATGGTGGGCAGCCTCGTGCATGCGCCCGGCTCCCCGAGCACGGGAAAGCGCATCTGGCCGCCGGTCGCTGAATCCTGAAGCGTTGCCTTCAGACCGCCCGCCTTCCTCGCCCTGCTTAGCTTGGAACTCCCCCTTTTCCCTCACCCGCAATTGCTCCCGATGCGCCCCGTTTAACCCTCCTTCCTCGGTCGGGTTTCAAATTCACTCCCCCTTTGAGGGTCTGGCTTCCCGAGGGGAAAGCCAGACGATGAAGCCGAGCGATTTGTGCGAAGGCTGAATCGGTGGGGGGACATGCCACTGAAAAAGCTCTCCCCACCAACTCGCCTGCGGGCTTCGCCCTTGTCTCGTTGTCGGCCTTCCCGAGGAGGAAAGGCCGACCCTCAAGGGGGGAGTGAAATTCGCTTTTGCTCGTTTTGCCGCCGGGTTTTCCACGTAGGAGAGTTCGACCCGCAAGGGCTTTTTCAACAACCTCTCATCGGTCGGTCGATTCTTCCCTCATCGGTCGTCGATGACCACCACCGTCATTCCGGCGAAAGCCGGAATGACGACCAAAACCCGAAACCGGGCGGAGGCGCAGGCGCCGCTTTCCCTCAAATGACTTTTTCAACAGCCCCTCGTGAGCAGCCCGCATTCACGAATGGTCCCCGTACTCACGTATCGAAGAGTGTCACGGCGAGACCGCCGGGGCCTCGCGCGAGACCCCGGCGGTTTTTGGTGAAGCCTGTTTCTTCTTCACGCCGATGCCGGCGAAAATCTTCCCGAAGCGATCGTGTACATCGCGATATATTTTCTCTTTATGGGGAAATCATGTATCTTCAATGCTCGTTCCGCGCAATCAAGACGAGGAGGTCGGCTCCTTTTCGGGGTGCGCCTGTGAGGAGGGGGATATGTTCGAGACGACGCGCGGCGGCGTGGACGTGGGGCTTTCCACGAGAAATATCGCCGCGATGAAAAAGTTCTACACCGAGGTGTTGGGCCTCTCGGAGGCGGCGGTGGTCGAGGTGCCGGGCGATTTCGTGCGCGCGGCGGGTTTCGCCAAAGGCGGCGTGAAGCTCCACGCCCTGAAGTCGGGCGAGGTGCTCATCAAGCTGCTCGAATTCCCGGATGCGCCGGACGCCGCGGATGCGCTCGCGGATTCGGCGGCCGGGTTTCGCTACCTCACCTTCTGGGTGAAGGACATGGAGGCGGCCGTGGCGCACCTGCGCGATGCGGGCGTCGAATTGCTCTCCGATATCCTCTCCCGCGTGCCCGAGAGAAAGACGATTTTCTTCAAGGACCCCGACGGCAACCTGCTCGAACTCAACTGGGTGGACCCGGCGGTTTGAGGTAGGAGAAACGCACAGGTATTTTCAATCCATATCCAACAGGAGACGAGACAAGATGAAACTGACGTTCGATCACATTCATTGCGTGCACACGGACGTGGACGAGGCGGTGGCCTTCTACGTGAACGTTTTCGGAGCGACCGAGACCAACCGGATCGACAGGGGCGGCGCGCCGCAGGTCTATCTCGACGTCCAGGGCGCGAGCATCATCATTCGCGGCAAGCGCGACGGCGAGGAGTTGGCGGATGGGCCGGGCGGCTGGCCGCGCTACAGCATCGATCACTATGCGTACTGCGTGGAGGGCAAGCTGGCCGATGCGGTCGCCGAGGTCCGCGCGAACGGCGGAAACGTCATCGCCGAAGGCGAGGCGGATGAGCTCTGGTTCGCCTACGTGGAAGGCCCCGACGGCGTCGTGGTCGAGATGATGGAGATGAAGTAGAAAGGCCGAAGGCCGCGCTCTGCTTTTGACGGACAATCCGGGGGACAAGCATGTTCCAGAGAATCTTTTTCGCAGCCGTCGTCTCGGGCGTGATCGCGGGGCTTTTCGCCACCGCCGTCCAGTCGGTTCAAGTCATCCCCCTGATATACGAAGCCGAAAAATACGAGAAGAAAGAACCCATCCCCCTCCCTCAAACCCATGAGGATCACCCGGATGAGGGAGGGGATTTCTCGCGCTTGGCGCTCACCCTGGTCTCGAACGTCGTCTCGGGCGTCGGATTCGCGCTTTTGCTCGTCGGTTGTTTCGCCATCCGCGGCGAGGTGGACTGGCGGCGGGGGATCCTCTGGGGAGTGGGCGGCTTCATCGTCTTCTCGCTCGCGCCCGCTATCGGATTGCCGCCCGAACTCCCCGGTGTCGACGCGGCCCCCCTGCCGCACAGGCAGCTCTGGTGGATTCTGACAGTCGCGGCCACGGCGGCGGGTTTGATTTTGCTGGCCTTCAAGCCGGGGGCGGCCTTCAAGGCGCTGGGCGTCGTCCTCATCGTCTTGCCGCACCTGATCGGCGCACCGCATCCCGAAACGGGCGGCGGCCCCGTTCCCCGGGCGCTCCTCGAGCGGTTCATCCTCATGTCGCTCATGGCCTCGGCCGCCTTCTGGGTTGTCCTGGGCCTTTGCGCGGGCTATTTTTTCAGCCGCCTGAAGGGAGCTAGTTGAAAAAGTTCTCTCCGCCTCATCCTGAGTAGCGGCCCTTCGACAGGCTCAGGGCAGGCTCCGCCGTCCCCCCACCTGCTTCATCCTGAGTAGGCGCGTAAGCGCCATATCGAAGGATGCCCTCTCGCACCGGCGCGAGGCGTTCGACTCCCCTCGCTCTTCGATACGCCGCCTACGGCGGCTACTCAGGGTGAGGAAAAAAGCGTTGGTGCGCAGACGGGGGTTTTTCAGCCGCCTGAAAAGCTGATCTCTGGTTTCCAGACCCTCAAAAGGGCGACGGGGCAAGTTCAGGCGGTCAATCTCTCCTCGGGAAGGCCGACCCTCAATGGGGTGTTGAAAAACCCGCCCCGCTCGTCCTCCCCCTGCTCTGAAAACCACCCCCCCCTACCCCCCCTTGTCAGGGGGGGTATAAAAAGGCGATGGCGCCACGCCGGGTAGAGTGGGCTTTGTTTTTTCTTGCCCCCCTGACAAGGGGGGGTAGGGGGGGGTGCCTTTGCCCCCTCAGGGGACTTTCTAAACACCCCCCAAGGACACGGTTTCAGGACAGGTTTGCCGGACCGTTTCCGACAAAAAGGCGGCGGTAATTCGTAATATTACGATATGTCGTAGTTTATTGACTTCCTCCGGTTCTCTCCCACCGAGCATATTACGTTATAAAGCCTTGTAAGTTTGATGGTTTGTGAGATTTCCATGTTTTGGCACGAATCTTGCTTAATATATTGGCAAATGAGTTTCCTGAGTACCGCAGTATGAGGGAAAGGAGGCGCGAGATGGAATTCATCAAGATGTACGCAGTGGCGGGGCTTCCGGTCTTGTTCGCATTCGCCGCGATTTGGTGGTTCATGACCTCCAGCATCATCCATCAGCCTCGGGCGAAAACAGCGAAGACGAATGACGCCAGGATAGCCCTGGTCGAAACGAAATTGCTGGACGCCATCAACCCACAATCTGAATTGCGGAAAGCCGCCTAGAAACACGGCTCAGGAATTCGGGAAACGGAGAGAAACCATGTATGAGCGAATACTGATTCCCCTGGACGGTTCGCAAGAGGCGGAAGCCGCCGCCCATGAGGTGGTTCACCTCTCGGCGAATCCGCAAGTTGTTCATCTGCAACTGGTCGAAAACGGCGTCATGCAGTCGAGACAGCTGGAAGGCTACACGGTGTACGCCGATCAGATTCACGATGCGCACAAGCGCTCGGGCGAAGCGTATCTCGATCCCTTTCGGCGAATGTTGGGAGACAAGGGTCTGCACGTGGAGACTTCCGTGACGAACGGCGACCCGATGGGCGAAGTGGCCGAGAGAGCGGAGAAGCTGGACGCCGATCTCGTTCTCCTCGGCGCCGGCGAAGGCGGCTGGCTGAGGCGGCGCACCCGGCTGTCGAACATCGCCCCGCGTCTCGCGAAGAAAGTGAAAGCCCATGTCCTGCTGGTCCAGGGACCCATGAAACCGGAAGTGGCTCTCCAGAGAGCCGCATAGAAAATCCTGCCGTGGCCCAACCACTGGGCCGCGCCCCACATACCTCCCCCTCGGTGGCCCACGCCATCCGGCAAGGGGCCGCCGGGAGGGGAATCCTCACTTTACACCATTGGAGTCGTTCCGAAGCCAGGGCCCGGATGCTAGAATCTCGCCTCGTCCATGAATTGTGTAAGGAGTGAGGGGTGAGAATCGGAATCCTGTGTCGCGATGCGACCTTGCACGGCGTGCGGAGAATCTCGGAGGCCGCCAGGCGAAGAAAGCACCGGGTGCGCGTACTCGATCCGTATCGCTTCCTGCTGAAACTGAACGAGGGGGAGATATCGCTCGAATTCAGGGGGAAGCCCTTCCCGGGGGCGGACGTATATCTTCCTCGATTGGGGGCGAACATTTCCGAGCATTCCCTGGCCCTCATCCGCCACCTGGAAGCCTCCGGCGCACTGGTGATCAATGGCTCACGAGCGATAGAGACGGCGCGGGACAAGCTGCGAACGCTTCAACTTCTGGCGCGAGAAGGACTTCCGGTGCCGAAGACGGCGTTCGCGCCTGATCCGGCGTATCTGCGCGCGGCGCTCGAGAGCGTGGGCGGCGCGCCCGTCGTCATGAAGCTGCCGCGCGGCACGCAGGGCAAGGGCGTCATGCGCGCCCACGATATAGAGGAAGCGCAGGCCATCTCCGAGGTGATGTGGAACCTGCAGCGCGACGCCATCGTCCAGGAATACGTGGAAGATGCCAGGCGGGGGGATTTGCGCGTCATCGTCGTGGGCGGTGAAGCGGCGGCCGCCGTGAGAAGGCGCGCGTCCGGGGATGAGTTCCGCACGAACCTGCATCGCGGCGGTTCGGTCCGCAAAATCACCCCGACCAGGCGTGCCTCTGAACTCGCAAGAAGCGCCGCGAGGCTGTGCGGGCTCGAGATCGCGGGCGTGGACCTGCTGGAGACGAAAAGAGGGCCATTGGTTCTGGAGGTGAACGCCGCACCCGGATTCGAGGGCGTGGAGCGCGCAGGCGGTCCGGAGGTAGCGCCCGTCATCCTCGACTACGTCGAGCGGCGCTGCGAGGAATGGAAGAAGAGAAAAACCTGAATCGTTTGCCGGTCGTTTCGCCCCGGCCTATAATCCACAGCCGGTCTTTAAGGATTGATGAGGGAGACTCGAATTGAGCGACATCGACGCCATATGCCTGGCTGCGAGGAGCGCCGCGCTGGCGCTCGCGCCCCTGACGAACGAGGTGCGGAATCGCGCCCTGGCCGCCATGGCGGACGCGATTGACAAGAACTCAGGAGCTATTCTTGAGGCGAACGCGGAAGACGCCGCCGCGGCGGAACCGCTCGTCGCGAGCGGGGAGATGTCCGAGCCTTTGCTCAGGCGTCTGGAACTGAGCGAGCGCAAGATCGCACAGATGGCGGACGGCGTGCGCGCGGTGGCTGCCCTGCCCGACCCCCTGGGCGTGGCGCGCCTGGCGACCCTGCTCGATGAGGAGTTGACGCTCAGGCGGGTCACCTGCCCTCTGGGCGTGGTCGCCGCCGTGTTCGAGTCCCGGCCCGACGCGCTCGTTCAGATCGCCTCGCTTTGCATCAAATCCGGCAACGCCGCCATCCTGAAGGGAGGGCGCGAGGCCGCGCACACGAACCGCCTGATGACCGGGCTTTTAAGAGACGCGGCGTCATCGACGGGCGAGGTTCCCGCCGATGCGCTCCAACTCGTCGAGGCGCGCGAGGACGTTCAGGCGCTCTTGTCGCGCGACGACGCGGTCGACCTGCTCATCCCGCGCGGGAGCAACGAGTTCGTCCGCTACATCAAGGAGCACTCGAACATCCCGGTGCTCGGCCACGCGGACGGCATCTGCCATCTATATGTGGACGAGGCGGCCGACACCGAGATGGCCGTGCGCCTGGCGTTCGACGCCAAGACGCAGTACCCCGCCGTATGCAACGCTATCGAGACGCTGCTGGTGCACGAGAGAAAAGCGGGCGAGTTCCTCCCGCTGGCCGCCGAGGCGCTGAAAATGAAAGGAGTCGCCATCCGGGGCTGCGATGCCACGCGGGCGATTCTGGCGAATGCGGGCGCGGCAACCGAGGAGGACTGGG
This sequence comes from Nitrospinota bacterium, assembly GCA_026706735.1. GTDB lineage: Bacteria > UBA8248 > UBA8248 > UBA8248 > UBA8248 > Bin107. The sequence goes on from JAPOYD010000045.1 coordinate 16,885, forward strand.
GGACGGAGTATCTGGACTTGATCCTCTCCGTCCGGGTGGTGGAATCACTCGCCCAAGCCGTCGATCACATCAACCGCTACGGCTCACGCCACACCGACGCCATCGTCACGGCGGATGAGGCGGCGGCGCGGACGTTTCTTTCGAGAGTCGACGCCGCCAGCGTCATGTGGAACGCGTCCACGCGCCTGGCGGACGGCTTCCGCTACGGCTTCGGCGCCGAGGTGGGGATCGCAACGGACAAGATTCACGCGCGCGGCCCCGTGGGCCTCGAAGGCCTGGTGACCTACAAGTACCAGCTCGAGGGAAACGGCCATCTCGTCTCGGACTACGAGGGGGCCGATGCGAGGCCCTTCCTCCACAGGCCGATTCCCCTGAGCGAATAGAGCGCTCAGGACGCCTCCGAACTTGGGCAAGTGGGTTGTCGTCTCGTTCCTCGTCCTGGGCGGCGCGCTCGTTGTTTTTCTGCTCATCTTCCAGAACCCCCGGCAAGAAGAAGCGCTCCTCACCACGGGCGACGGCGCTGCGATCTACATTCAGACCTGCGCTGCCTGCCACGGGGAGCGCGGCGAGGGCAGGAATGAATTGGGAAATCCCCTGCGCGGCCGCGCGCTTCCTCCCGCCTATATCAAAGAGGTCATCCAGCGGGGGCGAAACAAGATGCCCGCTCTGCCCCACATCCAGGGAGAGGCGCTGGAGAACGTGGCGAGGTACGTGAATCGTCTGCCCTGAGTTTGATGCCTGGGCGTGAGCCACCGTCGATCATGACGCGGCGCCTTCGGGGTTGTTGGAAAAAGCCCTGAGAGGGTAAAGGAAATCCCATAAATCACCCCCCTACCCAAGAGACGAAAAAAAGTCCCCCCGGCAAACGTGCAAAAGCGAAACCCCGTCTGCCCGGTAGGGACGCATCGCCTTTTTATACCCCCCTGATAAGGGGCTGTTGAAAAAGTCCTGACTTCGTGATTCAGCGTATGTTGGCCAACCGGTCAGTGAGGAGACATCACTCCCCCCTTGAGGGGGAGTCGATGAGCTAAGGGCGAAGCCCGCAAGCGAATCGGTGGGGGGTGAATTCGGAATGGCGATCAAACACGTTTTACCCCCCACCGAATCGGCCTTCGCACAAACCGCTCGGCCTCTTCGACTCCCCCTCAAGGGGGGAGTGATGTCTTGTCAACAAGTGTATTTTCAAGGCAGCTAATCCGCAGGGGTAATTCACCCCCCTCCCCATCCCCAACCTCTTCCGCCGAAACTCACCCCTCGCTTTGCTCGGCGGTTCGCACCGCGAGCGAGAAGCATACCCCGCCGAAGGCGATCATGATGATAAGGGATATCCAAAGCCCCGGCAGGTTGGCGACGGCGTCGGGCGCGCTCAGGTAGAGCGTTCTTCTCAGAGCCGCCACGCCGTAGGTGAGCGGGTTCACCTGCATGACGAGGCCGATGAGCGGGTGCGCGCCCGAGACCGGGAACACCGCGCCCGAGAGCAGCCACAGGGGGATGAGCAGGAGACTCATGATGGAGTGGAACCCCTGGGTGGATTCGATCCGCCAGGCGAGCAGGAGGCCGAGCGCGGTCAGCGCGAAGCCGATCAGGCCCATCACCAGCACCGAGGCGAGGGCCGCTTCCAGCGTGAGCGGAACCCCGGCCAGCGGCGTGGCGACGAGCAGGAGGACGCCTTGCAACAGCGCGAGCGTCGCCCCGCCCAGGACTTGTCCCATCACGATGGCCGAGCGCGGAACGGGCGCCGCGAGCACGCCTTGTAAGAAGCGCGCCTTCCGGTCGTCCACCACGGCGAAGGTGGAGAAAATCGCCGTGAAGAGCACCACCATGGCGATGATGCCCGGGTAGAAGTATTCGAGATACCCCTCCCCGCCGCCGCCCGCGTAGCGGAAGTTTCGCCCGAAGCCGCTGCCCAGCAGCAGCCAGAACAGGACGGGCTGGCCGAACGCGCCGATGATGCGGCTGCGCTGGCGCACGAAGCGCACGATCTCGCGCTGCCAGATCGTTCCCATGCAAAGCATATACGGCGTCATGATTTCCGCGCCTCAGGCTCGTCCGCATCCGCATCGATGAAGCGTTTTCCCGTCTGGTTGATGAACACGTCCTCGAGCGTGGGCTTGCCGAGCGTGATGGAGCGCACCTCTCCGGGGAAGGCCTCCGCGATCCTGGGGATGGCCGCGTGGGCGCCTTTCATCTCGGCGCGCAGGGAGCCGTCCACGCTCCTGACCTCACACGAGAACATCGCCTCGAGTTTCACGCGCAGGGATTCGGGGTCTCCCGCCTCGATGCTCAGCACCTCCCCGCCCACTTCTTTTTTGAGCGCGTCGGGCGCGCCGATGGCGACGAGGTCTCCCTCGTGGATGATGCCCACCCGGTCCGCGTGGTCGGCCTCCTCGATGAAATGCGTGGTGAGCACGACCGTGGTGTTCGTCTCGTTTCGCAATCGCTTGAGTTCGTTTCTGAAATCGATTCTGGCCCCGGGGTCGAGGCCGGTGCTGGGCTCGTCGAGAAACAGTATCTCGGGCCGGGGCAGGAGCGCCTTGGCGAGCTCCACCCTGCGCTGGAGTCCGCCGGAGAGGGTCTCGACGTAATCCTTTTTCCTGTCGATAAGGCCGAATTGCGCGAGGAGCGCATCAGCCGCTTTTCGCAGCGGAGCGCCCAACATGCCGTGCAGCCTCCCGTGATGGATCATGTTCTCGAGCACGGTGAGTTTGGGGTCCAGGCCGGGTTGCTGGAAGACGACGCCGATTTTTCTTCTCACCGCACCGGGCGCGTCGCGCACCGAATGGCCGAACACCCGTGCGTCGCCCGAAGTGGGGGGCATCAGCGTGGTGATGATGCGGAAGAGAGTTGTCTTGCCGCCGCCGTTCGGACCCAGGAGCGCGAAGATCTCGCCCTCCGAAACCTCGAAGCGCACGTCCTTGAGCGCGACGCGGCTCCCGTAGCGGTGGGTGACGCCTTGGACCTCCAGGGCGGGGCCGGGATTCTGGTTCAATTCGCTGAATCCTCATCGTCTTCGGGTGAGAATTTCCGGTTGAAAAAATAATCCGCATTCAGCCAGATGGCGCGGGAGTAGCGAAACGAGAATAGCGGAATCAGGATGCAAAGCCCACCCCAGACGATGAGCTGCGCCGTGAGGCCCGGCGCGAGGAAGGTTTCGGTGAGAAGATAGCCGCCCAGGCAGATGATGACCGTGATCGCGTAGTTGATGTAGATGGCGCCGACGAAATAGCCCTGCTCGCGCTCGATCAAGTAGCCGCAGCCCGGGCATCGCGCGTGCATGCGGAAAGGCCCCGTGAAGAGGGGTTCGGGGCATCTCGGGCACATCAGGGCGCACCCGCGTCTCAGGGCGCGCAAGAGTTCTCTCATGCCCTCGGATAGAACACGTAGAGGAGCAGATAGACCGCGACTCCGGTGAACGAAACATAGAGCCAGATGGGGTACGTCCAGCGGGCGATGCGGCGGTGGCGCTCGAAATCCCCCCGCCACGCCCTGTAGAGGGTGATGACCGCCATGGGCGGTACGAAGACGGCCAGAACCGAGTGCGTGATGAGGATGGTGAAATACACCGGACGAATCCAGCCCTCGCCTTCGAATCCCACCGAGCCCACGTTGAAGTGATAGACGAGATAGGAGATGAGAAACAAGGTGGAGACGATGAACGCGCTCACCATGAAGCGCTTATGGGCTTCCACGTTTTTCACGTAGATGCGCCTTACCCCCGCCATGAGCAGGAATGCGCTGGTCGCGTTCAACAAGGCGTTCAGGGTGGGCAGATCTCGAAGCGACATGGATTTTCTGTTTGTTTGAAACGTCAGGCGGCGGGCAGGAGCGGCCTAGAAATCCGGCAGCACCATCAGCACGACGAACACGCACAGGATGAGCGGTATCATGGCGATGAAGCCCAGCGTCAGTTTCTCGAACCTCAGGTGCATGAAGTAAAGCCCCACGAGCGCCGCCTTGGCCACGGCCATGACGACGAGGAGCGCCCCCTTCAAAAGCTGCGGATAGGCGGGACTCGCCTGGGGTATGCCTGCAATGACTTCGAGTATCGTGAGCGCCAGGAGCCACCAGAAGATGGCCATGTAGTTCACGTGATGGTCGTCGTGTTGCGCGTGGCTGTCGCTCGCCATGGTGTATGTGCTCTCCCTTGCAGGGCCGGGCGCGCCGGGGACGCGCCCGGGGTGGTTACAGAAGATAGATGAACGTGAACACGAGAATCCAGACGAGATCAACGAAGTGCCAGTAGAGGCCCGCGATTTCCACCTCGTTCCAGTTCGTCGACGAATAAACGCCCTTTTTGCCGCGCAACGCGATGACCGAGAGGTAGATGACGCCGCCGGTCACGTGCATGCCGTGGAAGCCCGTGATGATGTAGAAGGTGGTGCCGAAGAGGCTGTCGCCCCATTTGTTGCCGGCAAGGCCGAGGCCCACGTTGATCAGGTGGGTCCACTCATAGGCCTGCAGGGCCAGGAAGATCAGGCCGCCGCCTACGGTGAGCCACATGTACTTGACCAGCCCGTCCTGATCGTCTTTTTTGATGGCGTCCAGGCCCTTCACCATCGTCACGCTGCTGCATATGAGCAGGAACGTCATGAACGCGGTGAGCGAAATGCCCAGCACATCCACGGGCACCGGCCAGTTCGCGCTGTTGCCCCGCATGATGGCGTAGCCCGCCAGCAAGGTTCCGAACGACATGGCGTCGCCCGCCAGAAATACCCACATCCCCAGCTTGCCCCAGCTTTCGGGGGTTAGCGGGGTTTCCGCTGGTTCCACTCCGTGGGCGTGATCCACGGCGGCGGCATCAGTCACTTCGCTTTCTCCTTCTTATTCAGAAAAAATGCTTTTGTTTGCCGGCTCTTTTTTTGCGCGCCGGGAATTGTATACGAAATAACCGCCCGTCACCGTGGCGATCACGAACGGCATGCTGATCAGGAAACCCATGCTCCACAGAAAACCGGGCTCGCCGTCCACCCCGCACACCGCGCACGCGGAGGCGTAGTCCTGACTTGAAAGGACGACGCCCAAGACGGTGGCGATGAGCATGGCAGCGACTGGTTTCACCTGAATCTCCTTCCCGCGAGTATGCCACCCGCCGAGAGAAAGTGTCAACGTTTTCAGCGGTTCCTGCGCCGCTACAGCAGGTAGACCAGATAGAACAGAACCGGCCACAGCCCCACCACGAGATGCCAGTACATCGCGCATGCCACCACCCCGTTGGGATTGCGGGCGGAGTATTTCCCCATATGCGCGCGAACCAGAACCGCGACCAGCCAGGCGACCGCGCTCAGAACGTGAAAACCGTGCGTCCCGATGATGGTGTAGAAGAGCGAGCCGTAGACGTTCGCCGATGCGGAGAGCCCGAAGTTGACCAGGCGCACCCACTCGTAGCCCTGGATGGCGAGGAAGACGACGCCCAGAACGCCCGTGACCGTGAGCAGTCGCGGCAGGGCCTTCGCGTCGCCTCTTTTGAGCGCGAGCTGCGCGCGGACCATGGTGTAGCTGCTCAGCAGCAGGAATGCCGTGTTGACGGCGGTGACTTCCACCGGCAGGCGCGGCTGAAAGGGCGGCGGCCAGGGCTTTCCGCTGAAGCGGAAGACCAGGAAGGCGCCTATCAGGCCCGAGAAGAACATGATTTCCGCCGCGATCAAGACCAGCATGGCGAGCTGGGTGTTTCCGAGCACGGGTTTTCCGGCGGGAGACGAACCCTGGGATTCGTCTCCTCCGCCATTTCCGTTACCCCCGTTATCGTCGGGCGGTTCCGGCGGAGGCGGAGGGGGCGCGCCTTCCCATCGCTCCAGTTCTTCTTTCGGAGGCGCTTCGAGTACCGGATTCAACGATACCCCTCCCGTCTAGTTCCTGATGATGGCCACGGTCCACGCGAACGCGGCCAGGCACACGATGAAGAGAAAAAGCAAAACCCCGGTGAGCCTGATCCTGTTCCTGGTTTGTGGCTTGTCCATCGTTCCGCTCATCCGAAAATCATCGCCAGCAGGAGCGCCGGCAGATAAATCAGCGAGTAGTAGAACAATCGCCTCGCGGACGCAGGACCTTTTTCTCTGGCCATGTGTATACCGTAGCCGAGATAGGCGAACCCCAGGATGGAGGAGACCACGAAATAAAGGGGACCCGCCATGCCGAGCAGGGCCGGGGCCATGCCCGCGGGAATGAGCGCCAGGCAATAGGAGACGACCTGCCTGCCCGTACTCGCGCCGCCTGGGTCCTCGACGGGCAGGAGCTTGATGTCCGCCCTCGCGAAGTCCTCGCGGTACATCACGGCGATAGCCAGCGCGTGGGGGATCTGCCACAAGAACATGATCGAGAACACCACGAACGCCTCGACCGAGAGCGCACCCGTCGCCGCCGCCCAGCCGATGACCGGCGGCATGGCGCCCGGAACCGCGCCCACCACGCTGTTCAGCGAGGTCGTGCGCTTGAGCGGCGTGTATAAGAACAGATAAAGCCCCCCCGTGGCCGCGATGAGCAGCGCCGTGAAGGGGTTCACGAAAACGGCCAGATAGGCCACGCCAGAGAGCATGACGGCGGAGCCGAACAGGAGCGCGTCGAACTTCAAGAGGCGGCCGTCGGGCAGCGGGCGCTTTTGCGTGCGGCGCATCCGGGCGTCCAGGTCTTCTTCCGAGGCTTGGTTCAATGCGAGCGCGCCGCCCGTCGCCAGGGCCGAGCCGATGAGCGTGTGGATGAGCAACAAGATGTCAAGCCCTGCGCCCGAGGCGAGGTAGAAGCCCGCGGCGGTAACGACCAGCACCATCGGCAGGATGCGCGGCTTGGTGAGTTCGAGATAATCCACCGCCCTTCTCTTGGCGGCGTCGAGATTCATCGCCTCGGTGCGGAAATTCGTCATGCGCGCGCGCCTCCCGCCGCGACGGATGCTTCGGTGGTCTTGAGCGCGAAGGGGCCGCCCTTGTTGAGGCGAATGGCCACGACCAGCGAGGCAGCGAAGAGCATCGCTCCCACCAGGACGTGGGCGGAGGTGATCGCGATGATGAATCCGGGAGAGAAGGCCTCGCCCATGGCGGCGTATTTCCCGATCCACGAGGCGAAGCCGAGCGCAAGCTGAACGAGCAGCAGGACCCAGAGGCAGTTCGCCTCTCTGGCGAGCGCACCCGGGTTTGGCAGTTTTAAGGTCTTGTAGGAAAGGAGGATGACGTGAATGCTGCTCAGCGCCGCGAAGAGCAGATGAGCGTCGAGCCTGTTTCCGGTGTGGCGGAGCACCGCGCCAAAGATGATCTGGACGTAAAGCAGAAAGACCGTGATGAGGCCCAGTCTCGCGAGTCTCTTATCCTGCGCTTCGCCCGCATCTTCCCGCCAGCCGCGAGAGGTGAATAACGCCACGCTCACCATGAGGCCGAAGAAAATCTGCGCGACGCAGGCGTGGACGATGGCCAGGTTGAGTTTGATGAGCACCACCCGCATGCCGCCGAGCACGCCCTGGAGAATCACCAGACCGACAGCAGCCGCGCCCAGCAGACGCATCCATCTGCGTTCATCGGTTCTCCATATGGCGGCGGCCGTCAGGATGGTGAGAAGCCCCACCAGCGAGCCGAGCAGTCGGTGTGAGTGTTCGATGAAGACGCCGCCCACCATCTTCGACCATGGGAAGAGGAACATGTTGTAGCCGAACGTGGTGGGCCAGTCGGGAACGGCGAGGCCAGAGCCCGTGCTCGTCACCAGACCGCCGGCGAGGATGAGCACGACGGTGAAGACGCAGGTGAGCAGGGCGAAACGATGGGGCCAGCCTCCCCCTTTGGCGGCGGGAAGGCCGGCATGGCGGTCAGGTGCCATGCGCGTTCTCTCCCGGGGTGGTTTGCGTCGGCGCTAGTGTCCGGCTTCGGCGAGCGCGGGGTCGATGGGCTCGGTCTGCGGCGCCCAGTCCGCTTCCTCGCCGGGGACGCTGTATTCATAGGGTCCGCGCTGGACCACCGGCAGCGTGGGGCCGAAGTTCCCGTGAGGCGCCGGCGTGGGCGCCACCCACTCGAGGGTGTTGGCGTCCCAGGGATTCTGGGGCGCGTCTGCTCCCAGCGGAGCCATGTTCTTCTCGAGATAGCGGTAGATCCAGACCGCGAGCGCGATGGCGACGATCGTGCCCACGATGCGCCCGCCCGTCGAGGGCTCGGGCTCCATCAAGCCCTCGAACATCACCGCCACGCTCTTGTAGCCGATGAAGCCGACCACGAGAGCCGAGACCGCCTGGGTCAGCACGCGGAACCACTTCACGTTCCAGCGGAAGACGGTGGCGAAGAAGTTGAACACGAAGGGAATCTGCGAGAGTCCCAGCGCAAATGCCGAGAGGGTGATCATCACGTTCATCGGCTGCATTCCCTGCAGGAACTCATACTGCATGGGGTTGTAGATGCGCCGCATGTGGCCGCCCACGCCCAGGATGTGCATCGGGAAGAACACCATGTTGAAGAAGATGAACGTGAGCCAGAAGTGCACCTTGCCCAGCGCCTCGTCCATGGCTTTTCCGAACATTTTCGGGAACCAGTATTGTATGCCGCCGAAGAGCGCGAATACGCTGCCGCCGAAGATGACGTAGTGAAAATGCGCCACGATGAAGTAGGTGTCGTGGATGTAGATGTCCACCACGTTCGACGCCATGAAGATGCCGCTCAGCCCGCCGATGACGAACAGGATGACGAAAGCCAGGGCGTGGAGCATCGGCACGGTGAAGCGCATCGAGGCCCCCCACAGCGTGCCCAGCCAGTTGAAGGTCTTGATCGCCGATGGTATCGCGATGACGAGCGTCGTCATCATGAAGGCCGAACCCAGGGCCGGGTTCATGCCGGACTGGAACATGTGGTGGCCCCAGACGATCCAGGACAAAAATGCGATGGCGAGCATGGCGTACACCATGGCCCGGTAGCCGAAAATCGGTTTTCTGCAGAAAACGGGCAACAACTCGGAAGCGATGCCCATGCCCGGAAGGATGAGGATGTAAACCTCCGGGTGGCCGAAGTACCAGAACAGGTGCTGCCACAGGAGGGGTTCGCCCCCCTTCGCGGGGTTGAAAAAATTCGTCTCGAACGCGCGGTCGAAGATCATCATCGCGGCGGCGGAGCCCAGGATCGGCAGGGCCAGCAGGCCGAGGATGGCCGTGACGAACAGGGACCAGACGACGAGCGGCACCCGGAACCAGGTCATGCCCTCGGTGCGCATGTTGATGAGCGTGGTGATGTAGTTGATCGAGCCCATGAGCGAGGAGAAGCTCAGCACGAACAGACTGAGCGCCCATAATGTCTGCCCCATGAAGACGCCCGAGTATTCCGGCACGGTGGATAATGGCGCATAGCCGGTCCAGCCGGAAGCGGCGTGTCCTCCCTCGACCAGGAATCCGGCGCTCATGATGACCGCGCCCAGAACGGCGACCCAGAACGAAAGCATGTTCAGCACCGGGAACGCCATGTCGCGCGCGCCGATCATCAGCGGGATGAGGAAGTTGCCGAAACAGCCCACCAGAATCGGCATCACGACCAGGAACACCATGATGGTCGCGTGCATGGTGACCGCCATGTTGTAGAAGTTCGGCGTAACGTAGCCCTCGGGCATGCCCTCGCTCTCGTCCGATATCCACTCGAAGCCCCAGACCTGGGTTTCCGGCCAGGCGAGTTGCCAGCGGAAGATCAGGGCGAGAATGCCGCCGACGACCATCATGATGAGGCCGAGCCAGAGGAACTGCTTGGCGATCATCTTGTGATCCGTCGAGAAGACGTATGTGCTCCAGAATCCACCCTCGTGGTGGTCGTGGGCGCCGTGCGCGTCTGCCGTGGTTTCGCTCATGGTTTCCTGCATCCCTCGTAGGTTTGGTTTATCGGAGGAATGTTTCCGCCGACACGTTCAAGATGAAAGAGGGCGCGCGCCCTCGTGAATTCGGCCGTTTATTTATCTTTCTCCGCCCACGCCTTCTTGCGCCACTTCGCGTAGTCCGCCTCGGAGTGGACGATGAACTCACCATTCATGCCCGAATGCCCGAAGCCGCAAAGCTCGGCGCAGGGGATTTCGTATTTCCCCACCTTGGTCGGCGTGAACCACAGCGGAATCGTCCGGCCCGGAACCACGTCCTGCTTCATGCGGGCCTGGGGGACGAAGAAGCTGTGGATGACGTCCGCCCCCTTGAGCGCGATGAACAGCTGCTTATTCACGGGCACGTTCAGCTGGTTATCGAGCACCAGATCGTCCTTGGTGCCGAACTTGCCGTCGTCCCCGGGGTAGCGGACGATCCAGTTGAACTGCTTGCCGGTCACCTCGACGCGCACGTGGGGGTTCTGGGGAATCGCCAGCTTGAGCTTCGCCCAGGAGGTCTGCGTCATCAGGACGAAGACGAGCAGGATAAGGGTGGGAATCACCGTCCAGAGAATCTCCAGCGTGTTGTTGCCGTGCGTGTATTTCGCCTTCACGCCGGGCTTGGCGCGGTATTTGATGATGAAATACCCCATGGCGACCGCGACCATGATGAAAACGACCACCGTCAGGTAGTAGGAGATGTAGAAGAGAAAATCGATTTCCTCTCCTTCGATGGAGATGTTTTCCGGGAGCCAACTCATCATGATGAAGCGTATCCTCCGGGCCATGCCGCGTGAAAGGCGGATCGGGAATTACTCCCCCCAAAACCGCGCAAAATAAATGGTTTCCCTAAGCCGCAGGCTTGAGTCTAAAGGATAAACGAGAGAGTTTTCAAGCGCGCGCGGGAAAATAATTCGCATTAAAGGGGGCTGTTGAAAAAGTCCCACAAAGGGGTTGTTGTCCCCTCCCCATCGAGAGCCCGTAGGGGCGGTTCGCGAACCGCCCCTACAATCCCATTACGTCGAACCTTCATTTTTCAGGGATTTTTCAACAACCCCAAAGGCGGAGGTAGTTTCCCCGTTTTGTTTGCAAGATGCGCGTCTTGCGGGCTATAAAGAAAGAGCGCGCCAGTAGCTCAGCTGGATAGAGCGTCTGACTACGGATCAGAAGGTCGGGAGTTCGAATCTTCCCTGGCGCACCATCTGATATGAGAGGCCGGGGCCATGCGGCCCCGGCTTTTTTTTGGGTTGGGGGATATCTTCTCTTTTTAAAACAGGTTTCCGCCCCTCAAAAATCCTCCTTGCCTGTCGTGCGGAATACCTTTACAATATTTCTATATTCTTCATCGTTCCGACGAGCGCCTTTCGCCGGCCTCGGGCTTCGTCTCCCTCGCCCATGCAAGGATTTTCACCAAATCGATTCGGCAAATCGAAGCCGCTCCCCGGGAAATCCTCCACCGGCCACCACCTCGCGAGAGGATTGTTTTTGCAGGAAATAACGCTATATGGAGGAATCCGGCGAAAGGCCCCGTTTTTTTGTGTTTTGCATTTTGTTACGAAAAGGTTACAATAAACGACATATTTGAAGCCGTATTTATATATGCGCCAATAAAAATTTCGCCCTGTGGATGTTCGGCGTTTTCATCAAGAGGGAGGAATCTTTATCGGAGGATGCTCAATGTTTGCGGCGCGGGATTTTGCTCCTGAATCCCGCGTTCAGGATGTGCGGCATAATTGGGTTGGTTCCTATCAATAAGGAGGCGCTTGTATGAATGCGAAGATCTTCTGGCTATTCGCCTTCGTCGTGCTCTATTGGGCCTACTGTATTTACTGGGGCCTCAAGTGCGCGAGGATGGCGAGAACGGCCGGCGACTACTTCA
>JAPOYD010000015.1 GCA_026706735.1 Nitrospinota bacterium
CGCATGTCTTAGTGTAATTCTGACTGCAGATTATAGTGGATATTTGATATATCCCCAGGAATACCTGGTAGTTCAATCGCAAGGATAGGTTGGTAACGTCTTGAAGATATTTCGCGCCGGCCTTGTCTTGCCCTAGTGCAGGTGTGGATAGAAGCAATAAAATGATTATGGACAGCAAAATATTTCTCATCTTATCTCCCTTTAATCGTCGAGTGCCAAAAGTATTTGCTCGCTTAGTTTCGGGTATGGACTTGTCAAGTCTCCTCAAAACCTATTCCAGTTCGGAACCGCTCGCAACCGGGCAAGGATGTCAAGGTCTTATGCTAGGAAATGCCATTTGTATTGGATTCATCCCCCCACCGCATCAGCCTTCGCACAAAACGCTCGGCTTCTGCGACTCCCCTTCAAGGGGGGAGTAATTTTATAGGCGTTAGTCGATTGAGAAATTCATTCTCTTTTTCTGGGGATTTTTTTAATAACCTCATCGACACTGTTCACGGGGTCTTTGAGGAAGGCGAGCCGGCATATCAAGGGGCTGGTTTCCGCGCGAAAACGCATATCCAGATTTGCGTTTGCAACACCTTCAACATCAAAGGCGTGTTTCGGGTTTCGGAAGATCAACTTCGTTAGCTGAGTCGATTCCCCCATAACCATCCGCGCCTTGCCCCCTTGCGCACAGCTTTCTCTTAGCGTTATGGTGAGGGCACTAATTAGCGGGATAAAAACGGAAATTTTTCTTTCCTTACACTGAAGCAGGAGGAATCGGGGAATGTCGGATAAAGACGTCGTTTTTCTGGGCGGAGCGCGGACGCCGTTCGGCGGGTTTCTGGGCACCTTGAAGGAGATGTCGGCCACGGAGCTGGGCGCGCTGGCGGCGAAAGAGGCGATGTCGCGCTCGGGCGTCGCGCCGGAGGAGGTCGATCACACCGTGGTGGGCAACGTCATCCAGTCGAACTCGGACGGCGTCTACATCGGCAGGCACGTGGCGCTGGCGGCGGGCGTCCCGCTGGAGCGGCCCGGCTACTGCGTGAACCGCATGTGCGCCTCGGGCTTTCAGGCGGTGGTGAGCGGGGCGAAGGAGATCATGACCGAAGACGCCGACGTCGTGCTCGCCGTGGGTGCTGAGAACATGAGCCTGACGCCGCACGTCATCAGGAATACGCGAACCGGCATGAAGCTCTTCCAGGCCCCGATGGAGGACGGCCTCTACACGGCGCTCACCGACACGATGGCGAACGTGCCGATGGGCATCACGGCGGAGAACCTGGCCGAAAAATACGACTTGCACCGGGAAGGGGTGGACGAGTTCGCCGCACTTTCTCAAGCGCGCGCGCACGACGCGTGGGAGAGTGGACGGCTGGCGGAGGAATGCTTCGCGGTCGAGGTGAAAGAGCGCAGAAAGACGATCACTTTCGATCGCGACGAGCACCCCCGGCAGGATTCGAACGAGGAATCCCTCGCGCGGCTCCGGCCCGTCTTCAAGGATGACGGCGTGGTGACGGCGGGCAACGCGAGCGGCATCAACGACGGGGCGGCGGCGCTGGTCATCTCCTCGAGAGCGGCAGCCGAACGCCTGGACCGGAAACCCATCGGGCGGCTCGTCTCCTGGGGCGTTTCGGGGTGTGATCCGAAGATCATGGGCATCGGCCCTGCGGAGAGCAGCCGCATCGCGCTCAAAAAAGCGGGGCTCCAGCTCGACGACATGGACCTGATCGAAATCAACGAGGCGTTCTCCGCTCAGTATCTCGCGGTGGAGAAGGAACTCGGCCTCGATCGCGGGAAGACGAACGTGAACGGCGGCGCCATCGCCATCGGCCACCCCGTGGGCGCGAGCGGCGCGAGGCTCACCCTCACAATACTGCACGAACTCAGGCGCCGGGGCGGGAAATACGGCCTGGCGGGCGCGTGCATCGGCGGCGGCATGGGGCTTTCGGTGATCGTAGAGGCCTATGGGGAATAGGGTTTCCTGTTGGCAAGAGTGTCTCGTGCATTCGTCGGAGGTGGAGCGGGGGAGTTTCTGAGGATGGAAACCCGCTTCTCCGCCGTCGTGAATCAGGTGAAAAATGCTGTTTTTATCGGCGCATTAGATCCGAAAAATTCGATAAATATAGATAAATTCAAGGGGTTTTTCGATAAATTTATTTTGGTGAACATAGACTATAGAAATAGGATGATAAGTCATTGAATTACAACAATTTGGTATATGAAACCGACGGCCCCGTCGCGACTTGCACGTTCAATCGTCCCAAGGCGCTAAACGCCCTGAATACAGAGACGATGGACGAACTGGCTCACGTGATATCAGATTTTAAGAGTGATAATAGTCTGAAAGTATTGATATTAACGGGTTCAGGCGATCGGGCCTTCATCGCGGGGGCGGACATCAAGGGCATGGTGGGCCGCCCTCCCTTAAGCGCGCGGTGGCTCTCGGAGCATGGAACGAAAATCCTGAGAGAGCTGGAAACCATTGGAAAACCTTCGATTGCGGCGGTGAACGGGTTCGCCCTGGGCGGCGGCTGCGAGGTGGCGATGGCGTGCTCGATTCGACTGGCGTCCACGAACGCGCTCTTCGGCCAGCCGGAGATCAACCTGGGCATCATCCCCGGCTACGGCGGCACACAGCGGCTTGCTCGCCTCGTCGGCGCAGGCCGCGCGCTGGAAATCCTCATGACGGGCGATCCGGTGAACGCCGAAGAAGCGCACCGCATCGGGCTGGTGAACAAGGTTTGCGAGCCGGACGCCCTGATGGATGAGGCGAGGACGCTGGCGGGAAAACTGGCTTCCAAGAGCAAGCCCGCTATCGAATTGATATTGCAGGCCGTACACGGCGGCTTGGAGGGCGGCCTCGATGAGGGATTGACGCTCGAAACGGAGAAGTTCGGCTTGGTGTACAGCACGGAAGATTCACAGGAAGGACTTAGCGCGTTCATCGAGAAGCGCCCCGCCGATTTCCAGGATCGCTGATTCCATGGCTCTCAAAGCCGCCTCCATAAAGCGGGCAAAGCCACAAAAAGGGAAAAAAAACGGGTGCATCTGGAAAGTATCTGGGCCAAATCCCGGTGAACTAGACGAACCGCAAGTCATTCCGATGTACAAGACGACAAAAGAGCGCCGCCTCGATGAAATCCAGAGGTGGATGGATGAGAATCTGCCTCCCTCCGGCACGCCTGAATGGGAGGCGCTCTGCACAGGATGCGGGAAGTGTTGTTACGACAAGGTGTGGGAGGGAGACAGGCTGCTCCTGCTGACCAGCGCCTGTCCGTACCTCGAAGTCGAAACGAACCGTTGCCGCGTATATCCCGAGCGTTTCGAAATAGAGCCGATGTGCCTGCCGATCGGCCCTGAAATCATCGAAATGGGGGGACTTCCCGAAGATTGCCCCTACGTCGAGAATTTTCCGGGCTATCGAGGCCCCAAAGTCGTCAACAAGAGCTTGGACGAGGTATAGCGCAATCCCCTGAAAGCTCGATTTATCGCAAGATCGAGTAGCATATACGATGGATCCCAAAATCCTTTCTATTGCAAGCCAATCCACACCCGGTTTCGTGCATTTCAAAGCGTCTCAAGCTACCCTATAAGACGCTTTCCGTGCCATAATCGCCCCTTCATATTCTGCCTGTTGGGAAATTCCTTGAACCGATCCATCACCCACAATTTGGGCCCCCAGGCCAGTTTTTTCGCATTTTGCGGTGCGTAACCGGCGATACGCGCGCATCCCGGGTCTGATGGTGTTCGGACGGGAGATAAGTTGCTTATAAAAGGTCGACGTTTTGCTTGATGCCGTTCATCCCAACATTTTAGCGCTCTGCTGCGCGGCGCTCATCGCCTTCGCGCGCGTTTCGCAGCGCTATGCGATTCCGCGCATGAAAATGCACACGGCCAACCTGATCATGGCATGTGCGACGACCACTCTCGGGTGGTTTTTCTACTGGCTGGAGGGGCCGCTCGACCAGATGCCTTTCCAGGGCGTTTTCTGGTTCATGGCGATGGGTTTTTTCGGGAGTTTTTTAGGCAGATACATTAACTTCATCGCGATCCGCTATACGGGACTGGCGCGCGCGGCGGTGATGAGCCAGACCGTTCTGGTGTGGTCGTCGCTGCTGGCCGTATTCATGCTGGGAGAAGAAATGTCCCTCCAGAAGGCGGGCGGAATCCTGGGCGTCATGTGCGGGGCGAGCCTGCTCGTCTACAACCCCAAAGGAGATAGCGGTCGCAGGATTCCGCTGCATTACTATCTCATTCCCATCGGATCTGCAGTGATGTACGCGTTCGCGCATCTGGTGGGGAAATTCGCGTTCGAATGGATTTCCTCCTCCGCTTTCGGGATGGCGATCGCCAATACGACCTCAGTCACGCTTCTGCTGGGAATGCTGCCCTTTGCGCAAAGCAGCCGGGATCCGGGCGCTGGCGGTGACAGAAAAGGGTTTTTCGTTCTCTTGCTGGGAGGCGCATTGCAGGGATGCGGCATTTTCTTCTTCTGGTCTTCGGTGAAGCTCGGCGAGATCACCCGCGTCATCCCGTTAACCCGCCTGTCCGTTTTGTTGATCATCTTTCTCTCGTGGCTCTTGTTCAGGCAGCAGGAAAACGTAACCTGGCGCGTCGTCTTGGGCGCATTGATCGCGCTGATGGGCGCTTTCTTTACCGTGACGGGCAGGTAAGCGTTGCTCGACGCCATCCATCCCAACATCCTGGCTCTTATCGCGGCTTGTTTCATCGCCTCCGCGCGTACCCTGTACCGCGCCGGCGTGGCGCGCCTGAGCCCGATCGTGATGAACGTCTTCATGCTCGCCGTGCAAGTGTGCTTCGGCACGGCGTTCTATCTTCTGGAAGGCGGGGTGGCGGATTGGCCGCTCGCGGGTCTGCTGTGGTTCACCGCCATGGGCATTTCCGGCTCCCTGGTTGGGCGTTATCTGAGCCTAGTCGGCATGAAGCTGGTGGGACTGGCGCGTTCCTCGATCGTCACCCAGACGAGTCTCGTGTGGGCGTCTCTGTTTGCCGTGGTTTTTGCGGGCGAACGGATGACGTGGCTCATCGCACTAGGGACGCTGACCATCATGACGGGGTCGATTCTGCTTGCCTATGAAAAAGGTGAAGTCCAAAGGCGCATTCCTCTACATTATTATCTGGCTCCTTTGGGTACGGCCGTTTTGTTCGCGATGACGCACGTATTCGGCAAGTTCGGACTGCAGATTATCAAATCCGCCTCACTGGGCATGACGGCAGGCAGCATGACGGCATTTTGCCTCGCATTGTTTGTCCTGCCTTTATCCGTGGAGGGGAGGGCGCCCAGATCCTGGGACAAGAAAGGACTTCTGGCCGTTCTGGGCGGCGCTTGCCTGAACGCCATGGCCGCATTTTTCTTCTGGTCATCCATAAAAACGGGAGAGATCGTTCAGATCATTCCCCTGAATCGCCTCTCGGTGCTTCTCATCATTTTCCTGTCCTGGCTGTTTTTCAGGAAACAGGAGGCGGTAAACCTGCGCGTCGTCATCGGCGGCATCTTGTCCGTCATCGGCGCCGCCGGAGTCGTTTTGGGCAAATAGTTTCTCGAACGCGGAACGATGCAGGCTGGAGAATGTGGTCTCCCCTCGTCTCTGGTTTACAATACTGATAAGGTGAGGGAACGAAACGGTTTTTATGTGTTCCTGTGTAAGAAAGGCGCATCATGGTGGAAGTCGGCATCATCGTGGCCCTGACGCTCAAAGGCACGTACATCGGCGACTACGATAAGCTGAGGGAAGTCGCCCAGGAGGCGGAGAGGCTCGGCATCGACTCACTCTGGCATTGCGATCATTTCGTGACGCTCGACCCCGCCTCCTACGGGAGCCAGACGGGCTTCGGCGCCCAGGACGAGAAAGAACAATCCGCCGATACCGCGATTCTGGAACCCTGGACGACCTTGGCCGCACTCGCGCGAGACACCGAACGCTTGCGTCTGGGCACGCTAGTGTCGTGCGTGGGGTACCGCCCGCCGGCCATGCTGGCGAAGACGGCGGCCACGGTGGATGTTATCAGCAAAGGCCGCGTGGATTTCGGGATTGGAGCGGGCTGGATTGAAAACGAATATCATTCCTTCGGGTATCCCTATCCGAGTGCCGCCGTGCGGATCGAGCAGCTAGAAGAAGCCATTCAGTTGATACGCGCGATGTGGACGGAATCCGCACCCCATTACGAGGGCGGGTATTTCCAGATCCAAAACGGCGTTTGCGATCCGCCTCCGGCTCAAAAGCCGCATCCACCGATCTGGACGGGAGGCGAGGGAACAAAACTGCTCGACGTTTCGGCCCGTCAGGCGGACGGCTATAATTGCCGCTGGTGGACGCCTGAGCAGTTTCTGGAGAAAAGGCCCGTCATCGAGGCCGAATGCAAAAAAGCGGGAAGAGACCCCGACGCGATAAGGGCATCGCTCATGGTGATGGTGATTCCCGAAAAAGACAGGGCGGTGGCCAGGGCGGCCCGCGAGAAGCTGAGCGTCATCCCGGAAACGGGGTGCGTCTACGGAACGCCCGATGATTGTGTTGCGCGCCTCAAGGAATACCCGAAAGCGGGCGTGGATCACATCCTCGTCACCATCCCTGATCTGGATATCAACCCGCACAGACTGACCCTTCTGGGCGAAGAGATCATCCCGGCGCTCCAGGCGGGTGGAGGATAACGAGCTTGCCTATCGCCACGCACACGGAATTAACGGAGCAAGAAACAGCCCTCCAAAGGGAGGCCCGGGAATTCGCTCAACAGAGGCTCGCTCCCGGCGCCCTGGATCGCGACCGGGAGGGTATGTTCTCCCTCGAGCTGTACAAAGAGGCGGCGGAGGCGGGATTCATCGGCGTCAAAATTCCTGAAAGCCTCGGCGGCCGCGGCCTCGGATTGTTTGATGAATGCCTCGTCATGGAGGAACTGGCCGGTGGGGACCCGAGTTTCGCGCTCACTATCAGCATCTCGGCTGGCCTGTGCGGGGGCCATTTGCTGCATCATGGATCGGATGCGCAAAAAGAAAGTTGCATTCCCCGAATTACCAAAGGAGCCATCGGCGCATGGGCGATCACCGAGCGGGTCGCGGGAAGTCATGCGGCGGCTCTCGAGTGCGAGGCGAAACGGCAAGGGGACGCCTGCGTCATCAACGGCGCGAAAATGTTCGTCACGCAGGGTATGGCTTTTGAGAGCCTGGTCATCTTTGCGCGCACGGCGGAGGGAAAAGACGGAATCAGCGCATTTTTGATAGAGAAGGACGACGTGGGGCGCAAAAGCGTCCCGCTAGAGCAAACGCTCGGGATGCGCTCGGCAGGCACGGCGGAAATCTTCTTTGAGAATTGCGAGGTTCCGGCGGAGCGCCTCATCGGGGAGGAGGGCGCCGGTCTGCGGCAGGCGATGCAGGTTCTGAACGACGGGAGGGTCGTTCTGGGCGCGATGTGCGTAGGCATTGCGCAGGCGTCGCTAGAGGCGGCGGTATCCCATGCGAAGGGGCGCGAAGCGTTCGGAAGACCGGTCTCCGATTTCGCCGGTCTGCGGGGGATGATGGCCGAGAGCGCCATCGACATCGCCACCTCGCGCGAGATGGTCGTCGCTGCAGCGAAAATGCGCGACGCAGGAGGAGACAACAGGGGAGAGGTGGCCATGGCGAAACTGTTCGCCTCAGAAGCGTGTCTTCGCGTGTGCGATAGAGGGATACAGATTCATGGCGGATATGGATACATCGACGAAACCCCGGCGGGTATGTTCTGGCGCGACGCCCGGGTGTTCACGCTCGGAGAAGGCACGAGCGAGGTGCATCGCGATCTTGTCTGCCGGTATCTGTTCGATTCTTGAAGGCCGCAGCCTTGCTTGGAAACTACCTAAGAATACGCCCATAACCTTTTATTTAATAACGATATATGAGCAATAGAAATAAAATTCAAATTCCTCAGATCCTGGATGGCATGGTTCGCCCCGCCGCCAGGCTCATCACGTTGGTGGAAGACAACGACCCGCTTGCGAAACCCATTTTGCAGGAACTGTATCTCAAAGGCGGGAAAAGCCTGGTCATCGGCATCACGGGTCCCCCCGGCGCGGGCAAAAGCACGCTTTCCGATCAGCTGATCGCCCATTATCGCGCCCAGGACAAAAGGGTATGCGTTATCGCCGTAGACCCGACGAGTCCGTTCACGGGCGGCGCCATTCTGGGCGATCGCATCCGGATGGGCAGGCACAACACGGACCCGAAAGTCTTCATTCGGAGTATGGCCACGCGCGGCCATCTGGGCGGACTCGCCCGCGCGACCGGAGACGCGCTCTGTGTCATGGACGCCATGGGCTGGGACGTCGTGATTATCGAGACTGTAGGCGTGGGTCAGGGCGAGGTGAGCATCATGCAATGCGCGGACGTGGTCGTTCTGCTCCAGACGCCCGGAGGCGGGGATCACATTCAGGCGGCGAAGGCGGGAATCCTCGAAATCGGCGATATTTTCGTGGTGAACAAGGCGAAGCGGGACGGAGCGGACCGCGCGGTGAAGGAAATCGAGGAAATGCTGGATTTCAAGTCTCATCCTGGCGAGGCGGGTTCCTGGAGACCCCCTGTGTTGAAGACGGAAGCGCTCACCGGCGAGGGAACGGAGGAATTGGTCGCACAGATTGAGGCGCGCATGGCCTTCTTGCAGGAACATCCTGATGAGGCCGGACGCCTGGGGCGAGAGCGCGCCCGCATCACACTCGCAGAGGTGATGAAGGAACTCGCGGTGGAGCGCATGGGGGATGGCGTGAAAGGCGGGCGGGAGCTGGATGAACTCCTGGACGCCATCGCCGCGCGAAGAGTGGACCCCTACAGCGCGGCCGAGAAGATACTGGGCGCATGAGGAGAGAGCCATGAAGGATGGGCGAGCGTTCCGGATCGTGTTGAGCACGGCGGGTTCCGAAGAAGAGGGCGCGCGGATTGCGAAATCATTGCTCGATCGCAAGCTGTGCGCCTGCGTCAATCTGGTGCCGAAAATCCGCAGCCTCTATCGATGGGAAGGCGCGCTTCAGGATGATGCGGAAGTCCTGCTCATCATGAAGACAACGCGGGAAAATTTGCAGCTCCTCTCCGATCATCTGGCGGAAATCCACAGCTACGACGTGCCGGAGGTGCTGGCCATAGCGGTCGAGGAGGGCAGCGCGTCCTACCTCGAATGGCGTGCGGAGATTTGCGCCGACTAGCGCGCCTTATTCCCTCGCTTCATTTTTTTGAGGGGGAAGGCTGCACTCAAAGAATAGAGAGATATTTGTTCAGCTCGAAATCCGAGACGTGGGCGCGGTAGGGGGCCCATTCGAGTTTCTTGTTCTCGATGAACTTATCGAACAACTGGTTTCCGAACACGCCTTTCAAGAAATCGCTCTGCTCGGCCAGCATCGTGGCCTCCCGCAGGTTCCCTGGCAGGCTTTTGATGCCTTGTTTCTTGCGCCTCTCATCACTCATCTCGAAGACGTTCTCCTCCACGGCGGGGACCGGAGGGAGCCCCTCCTCGATACCGGCGATTCCGGCCGCCAGCATGCAGGCGAACGCCAGATACGGGTTGCACGCCGAATCCGGCGAGCGCAACTCGATCCGCGTATCGAATTCCATGCCCTTGCGCGTGCTGGGGATGCGGATCAGATCGCTGCGGCTCTTGTGCGCCCAGGTGACGTAGGCGGGCGCCTCGAAACCGGGGACGAGTCGTTTGTAGCTGTTCACCCACTGGTTGAGAACAAGGGTCATCTCGGGAACGTATTTCAAGAGGCCGGCGATGAACGCCTGGCACGTATCCGAGAGGCCGCCGGGCTTTTCCGGGTCGTGGAACGCGTTCGCAGAACCCTGGAACAGGGAGAGGTGGGTGTGCATCCCGTTTCCGTTTTCTTCGGACAGTGGTTTGGGCATGAAGGTGGCGTAGACGCCGTGCCGCATGGCGACTTCCTTGACGACGAGCCGATAGGTCATCGCGTTGTCCGCCATGGTGAGCGCATCGCCGTAGCGCAAATCGATTTCATGCTGGCTGGGCCCGACCTCGTGATGGCTGTATTCGACGCCAATCCCCATTTTCTCGAGGTTCAAAACCGTCTCGCGCCTCAGGTCACTCGCGATGTCCAGGGGAGTGAGGTCGAAATATCCGCCCTGATCGAGCGTTTCAATCGGCGGTTCGGGGGATTTGAAATAATAGTGCTCATATTCCACGCCCGCGTAAAACGTGAATCCCTTCTGCGCCGCGCTCTGGAGAGTGCGCCTGAGCACGAAGCGCGGGTCGCTTGCATAAGGATTGCCGTCCGGGTCCTTGATGTCGCAGAACATTCTCGCGACGGCCCCGCCATCCTGCGGGCGCCAGGGCAGCACACAGAATGTCGTCGGATCGGGGTGGGCGAACATGTCGCTCTCCTCGATGCGCGCGAAGCCCTCTATGGCGGCGCCATCGAAAAGATGGCCCTCGTAAAGCGCGTTTTCCAACTCTTCGATGGTGATGGCGAAACTCTTCAGAAAACCCAGGATGTCCGTGAACCACATGCGGATGAAACGCACGCCGAGTTCGCGGGCCTGGTTGATTACGAAATCGCGGTCTTTATCATCGAATGCATCAGGCATGATGAACTCCAGTTGAGCCGGTGTTGCCCGGAAAAGCAATTCAGCCTATATCGTGAATGTTTCGCGCCGGTTTCGTGTCGGCTTTTTTTCATGGCCTCGAAAGAAGATGCCGGGGTCTCCGACCTCACGACGATTCTCCGATAAACTTGTACCCGACTCCCCGCACCGTGGAAATAAACGAATATCCCCTGACTTCGATTTTCGAGCGAATTCGGCGAACGTGAACGTCGACAGTCCGCGGACCGCCGAGATAGTCGATCCCCCAGACGAGGTTCAAGAGCTGTTCCCTGTCGAAGACGCGCTCGGGGTTGTTGATGAGATGCTTCAAAAGCTCGAATTCGCGGTACGTCAGATCGATCAACTCGCCGTCGAGCCTGATCTCGTAGCGGCTCTCATCCAGCGTCAAACCCTTGCTCTTGAGGGTGCGTCCCCCTTCGGCGTCCTGAGCGGAGCCATGGCAAAGGTTGCGGACGCGATACAAAAGCTCTTCCTCCCGGACGGGTTTTACGAGGATGTCATCGGCCTCGGTGGGCGTGCGAACGACGGCGAGGCGGTCCGGCTCGAGGAGCAGGAGGATCGGCAGCGTGGTCCAGTTTCTCATTTCTTCCACTTTCGGGAGTGCCGGGGCGTCATCGAGCAATATGAGGGCAAGACCCCTGGCGCGCACTTCCTGTAAGGCCATGGTTTCATCCTGCACCATTTTGCAGAAATGGCCTTCACGCCTCAGGGCGCGCCCGAGCGCGTCCGCGAATCCGTTGTCTGCCGTGTAAATCAGTAAATTCGCCAATTCCGTTCCCTGTCCACGAAAGCAGGCCAATAAAAGTGCAATTTATACAGCCAGTTGAGGTGTGAAGAAAAGAGGAGTTTTATATGCGCGCGATCTTGTTCGTCATGTCGATCAGGCTGTCGAGGTTGTGGGCCGCCAGAAATTCATCGCAATAGGGCAGGGCCGTTCTCATTCCCCTGTCGATTGGGCGGTAGCCGGGGCTGCCCAACAAGGGATTGAGCCAGAAGAGCTTGTAGCAGATTTTCTTGAGGCGGTTCATTTCTTCGGCCAGCGTATCCGTATCGCCCCGGTCCCAGCCGTCCGAAATGATGATGACGATGGTTCGGCTGTTCAGGATGGTTCTTCCGTATTCATAGTTGAAGGTTTTGAGACAGTTGCCAATCTGCGTGCCGCCGCTCCAGTCGTGCACCTCCATGGAGAGGCGCTTCAGGGCGGTGTTGACGTCTTTGTGGCGCAGATACGGCGTAGCGTCCGAAAGACGCGTGCTGAAGACGAACGTGCGCAGCGATTTGATCTCGTTCTGAAGGCTGTAGAGAAACTGAATCAGAAACTGGCTGTAACTGTCCATCGACCCCGATACGTCGCAGATCAGCACGATCTGTGTTTTTTGTATCTTTCTCCTCCGGCGGAATAGTTTCAGCACCTCGCCGCCCGAGCGAACGCTCCTCTTCACGCTTCGTCTCATGTCGATTTCGGGAGAACGCATGTCGGGCCGTTTGCGGCGGCTGATTTTGGTGGCGAGCTTGGGAACGAGCTTCGCGATGAGGCGCCTGAGTTCAGCGACCTGATCCATGTTCAGCGCGGAAAAATCCTTGTCCGATATGACTTCGGCGGGGCTGTAGGAGGGCACGCCCTCGTCGTCATCTCCCTGCTCGCCGGGTTCGGCGGCGCTTTCCACGTCATCTTCAGACGGAAGCCCCGGATTTTCCTGTCCTTCGCCCTCGGCGTCTGATTCGCCTTCTTCCGATGAGCCGCCTCCTTCGCTGGCCTGCCCTTCGCCTTCTTCCTCGAATTGGGTGTCCACCTGCACCGATTCGTCGCCCGAATAGGGATTTCCTTCCTCATCGAACCAGTACTGCCGGAACACGGCATCGAAGATCATGCTCTCATCCTGACTGGAGATGAGATTCGACTTGCTGGCGATATAGATGTTGTCGAGATTGGTGGCCTCGAGTGAGTCGAAGCATCGGAACACGTCGATGATGCGGCCGGAAGTTATCTTGAGACCCGCGCGCCTGAGGATACGGCAAAAGCCGATCATCTCACCTTTGAGGCCCCGGCCTTTTACGCGAATCCGGCGTTTTGGAAGCGTGCCTTGTACTATGGGACGGATGGAGGTTGCCATGGAATTGGGCGGATCAGGCTTCGGGCGCGAGTTGCGCCGTCGCTACCATGCTGTCGAGACCGTCATTCTCTACGCGTTTGATGTCATCCTGATATTTCAGGATGCAGCCAATGGTCTCTCGAACGGCGTCGGCATCGAGTTCATTGCGGTGCAGGGCAAGAAGCGCTTGCGCCCAGTCCAGCGATTCGGCCACGCCGGGGCGCTTGTAGAAATCCATTTGCCTCGCCTGGGTCATGAAACGCGAAATTTGCTCCGCCAGCCGTTCGCTGACACCGGGCACCTTCGTCGTGATGATCTCCACTTCTTTCTCGAAGGAGGGGTAGTCGACCCAAAGATACAGGCAGCGGCGCTTGAGGGCGTCGTGGATCTCGCGCGTCCGGTTGCTGGTGAGTACCACCAGGGGTTTGCTGACCGCCTGAACAGTCCCCATCTCCGGTATCGTAATCTGGTAGTCGGAGAGAATTTCCAGCAGGAAAGCCTCGAATTCCTCATCCGATCGGTCGATTTCGTCGATGAGCAAAACCACAGGCTTTTCCTTTGAACGCAAAAGCGCGCGAAGAAGGGGCCGTTCTATCAGGTATTGTTCGCTGAAAATGTCTCTTTCGATCTGCTTTGCGTCCGAATCCCTGCCTTCCTCCATCTTGATGTGGAGTAGTTGTTTCGCGTAGTTCCATTCATAGAGAGCCGAGTTCGCGTCGAGGCCCTCGTAGCATTGCAGGCGGATGAGTTCGGTATCCATCGCGCTGGCGAGCACTTTTGCGAGTTCCGTTTTGCCGACCCCGGCTTCTCCTTCGAGGAAAAGGGGTTTTTCCAGCTTCGTGGCCAGGAAGAGGGTGGTCGCCAGCGTTCTGTCGGAGATGTAGTCTAGTTTTCTGAACGACTCCTGAACGTCTTCGACGTCCGTGAATCCCTGTTCAGAACCCTTTTTCTTTCTGGTCGAGTTTGTTGAGGCAGTCACGTTTATTTCCTTTTTCCTTTCTTCGAGGAAAGTTCTTCCGCCGCGGCCTCGATAGCGTCGATGATCTTCACGTAGCCGGTGCACCGGCAAAGGTTTCCTGCGATGCCGGCCTTGATTTCGTGTCGGCTGGGATTCGGGGTGAGGTCGAGCAACTCTTTCGCGGCGACTATCATTCCAGGCGTGCAGAAACCGCACTGAATGGCGCCGTGCTCGATGAATTTCACCTGTATCGGGTGGAGGTTGTCCACCGTTCCGATGCCCTTGACCGTCGTAATCTCACGGCCTTCCGCCTGGACGCCGAGCGCGCAGCACGCGTTCATCGCCAGGCCATCGAGAAGGATCGTGCAGGCGCCGCAGTCGCCCGCCTCGCAGCCGTTTTTCACCTCGGTGAAGCCCAAGTCGCGCAAGAGGTACAGCAGGGTGGTGTGCGCGGGCGCTTCGGCGTTGACTTCCTGGCCGTTCACCGTGAACGAAATGGGCAGCTTCTTCGGTGGCACGTATGCGGGTGCGCTCGATTTCCTGGTTCGTTTTGATTTGTTCGCTGTAGCCATCTTCAAGGGTTCTCCAATGAAATACTCAAGAGACGATGAAGTCTTTATTCGTTGTCCTGTGAAATATCCAGCGCCTGGCAGATGAGGCGGCGCGGCAATACCTCGCACATCAACTTGCGATATTCCGCAGATGCCCGGATGTCGTCGATCGGCGTCGCCACGGCGGCACAGGCCTCCGCGGCCTTCTGGGCCAGTTCGAGGTCCACCACGTTGCCTTCGAGAATCTTCTCGGCCTCATAGCAGCGGATGGGAGCCGCCGTAACGGAGCCCAGCGAAATGCCCGCTTCCTCCACCTTCTTACGCCTCACTTTCAGCACGACCGCCACACCCACCACGGTGATGGCCATCGCGTTTCTGCGGGCGAGTTTGTAGTAACCCCATTTGTGGCTCCTGCCGGGGGAGGGGAAGGTCACGGCGGTGATCAATTCATCGGACCGGATGGCCGTTTGCCGGTATCCTGTAAGGAATTTATCCAGGTCGACCGTCCTTCTGCCTTTTTCGCTCGCAAGCCTCACCTTTGCCTTGAGGGCGAGCAGGGGAGGAATGGCGTCGGCCGCAGGACCGCCGTCGATGATGTTGCCGGCCAGCGTGGCGCGGTTGCGTATGATCGGCCCTGCGAATTTTTCCGACATCGCCGCCAGAATGGGCGCTTCCTTGAGGATGATCTTGTTGGTCAGAAAATCCGTCATCGTCGTGAGGGCGCCCATTTTCACCACGCCCTTTGAGGAGGATATCCCCTGCAGCGCGGAGACCCTCATCAGGTCGATGACGACTTTGGCCGGCCCATCGTGCTGATGCCTCAGATCGGGCAGAAAATTGGTGCCACCGGCAATGAACTTTGTGCTTCTGCCTTTTGCCGCCTTTAAGGTCGCCGATATACTCGTCGGCGCCACGAAGTCAAAACCACGCATAGACGGAAGATCTCCTCAATTTTCTGAATTAAAATATAGCAACGCCTGTCATGAAAACTGAAAACGATGCCGGATCATACCCGACAGAAGGGGACAAGGAAAACACTCGGAGTGACGTAGCCGGCCAGCGTCCCCCGGTGAACTGGCCGAACAAGTAGCTCTCACTCTCATACGGGCGCGCCTACACTACCAACTGCCGCTCTTTCTCGTCAAGCGAAACAGCCCTTGCGGGCCAATTTGCGCAAAGCGTAAGATTCGCTGTAAAAGTAGCATTTTTCAACATTTGAAGGTAGTCCGCATGAACGATACGAGCGAAGCCGTGAAGAGAACGAGCGCGAAACGCTTGCGCCTCGCCCTGGCGAATCTGGGCTGTAAGCTCAACCACGCCGAGGGCGAAGCCATGAAGCACCTCTCCGCCGGGGCAGGTTTTGAACTCGTTCCGTTTGGTGAGGAAGCGGATGTCTACGTCGTCAACAGCTGCACGGTCACGGCGGAGGCTGACCGTGAGGGAAGACGCCTGGCGCGGCGGGCACGGCGGGTTGGCGGCCCGAACGCCCGGGTCGTCATCGCGGGATGTTCCGCACAGGCGAACACGGAGGGAATGCTGATCCCCGAAGCCGACCTCCTGCTCGGCAACAGGGAAAAGCTGAGGCTCCCCGATGAACTTGCCAGGCCCCGCTTAAGAGATGAAATGCCCGAAGTGCGGGTTTCTCCCATCGAGGAAAGCCTTGAAATCGAGAGCGTCGTCCTGCCCCAGTTCGGCAGCCGGACGCGGGCGTACCTCAAGGTGCAGGACGGGTGCAACTTCTCTTGTTCTTTCTGTGCGACGACCATCGCGCGGGGGGCGAGCCGCTCGCTGGACCTGGATTCATGCGTGGAGCACGCCGATACCCTCCTCTCGGGCGGACACGAGGAACTGGTGCTCACAGGTGTCCACCTCGGGGCATACGGCAGGGACAAGAAGCCGCGCAGCACCCTGAGCCGCCTGGTGAGCCGGTTGCTCGAGATAGAAAGAAATTTCCGCCTCAGGCTGTCCTCCGTGGAGCCGGGGGAATTCACGCACGAACTCATCCGCGTCGTGGCGGGCGAGGCGTACGGTGCGGGTTCATCGAACGGGGGAAGTTACGTCTGCCGCCATTTCCACATACCCGTCCAGAGCGGGGACGATGAGACGCTCGCGGCGATGAACCGCAATTACACCTCCGCGCGCTGCGCGAGGCGCTTCGATGAAATCGCAAGAAAAATAGACGGGGCGTGCCTCGGTGGAGACTTCATCGTCGGTTTTCCCGGCGAGAGCAAAGAGGCGTTCGAACGGACCATGGAGTGGGTGCGGGAATCGCCGCTGGCGTATCTGCACGTTTTTCCGTATTCGCCGCGCGAAGGGACGGCGGCCACCGAATTGCAGGGGCAAATTTCAAAAACCGAGCAAAAAACCCGCACGCGCGCTCTCCAGGAATTGGGACGCAGGAAATGGGCGGCGTTCGTCTCCTCGCAAACGGGGAGAGAAACGGACGTGCTATTCGAAAGCCGCCGCACAGAAGACGGATTTCTCACGGGCTTGTCGGACAATTACATCCGCGTTTTGGCGTCCGGGCCTGACGAGTGGATAGGCCGCAAGGTTCGAACCCGACTCGCGCCCTTGCCCGAGAAGAATGGATTTTCCCGCATCGCCGCGAGATCAGATGCCTTATGGGGGGAGTTTGCGCCATGACGGACGAGAGTTCGCGCCCGAACCCTTTTCACGAGGGCGCGCCCGATTTCGAAGAGGAAGGTGGCGCGCAGCCGATCGTCACGCTCCTCACGGATTTCGGCAGCGATGAGCACTATACGGGGGTGATGAAAGGCGTCGTCCTGGCGATAAACCCGGTGGCCCGCATTGTGGACATCACGCATTCCATCAAGCCATACGACGTCAGGGGCGCGTCGTTGATTCTGGAATCCTCGGCGCATTACTTTCCGCGCGGTACGATTCACGTGGCTGTCGTGGACCCGGGCGTGGGCAGCAACCGCAGGGGAGTCATCGCCGCCACGGAAAACTATTACTTCGTGGGGCCGGACAACGGCCTTTTTTCCGGCGTGTATGACGACCCGCTCTACATGTGGACGAGAGAGCTCGAAGAAGATGCTTTTTTTCTGAACGAGGTGAGTTCCACCTTCCACGGCAGGGACATATTCGCACCCGTTGCGGGGCATCTCTCCTACGGCGTACCGCCTGAGGATTTCGGGTCCATCATCACCGACCCGGTGCGTTTCGATTTCCCGGCGGTGGAATTCGAGGACGCCGACACCATCTCCGGTGAGGTCATCTACGTCGATCATTACGGGAACCTGGTGACGAACATCGACACCACGACTTTCTGGCGTTTCGAATATGGAGAAGACGACGACGCGCATTTGCCGATCATCGAAATCGGCGGCCACGTGATCAACGGGGTGAGTGAATACTATCAGGCGGTGAAGGCGGGCGATCTCGGGGCGCAGTTCAACAGCTGGACGCGGCTGGAGATATTCGTGCCCGAGGGAAACGCCGCGCAGTTCCTGGAAGCGAGCATCGGCGAGAAGGTAAAGGTGCATATGAGACACATGAGGCTGTAGTGCCTTTCATCAGTCGGTTCCGGCGCCATTCGCCCGGAGCCAAAGGAGAGAGACAATGGAAAACGCCCCTGTGCAGTTCACGGTGTACAGCGATTTTTTGTGACCCTGGTGCTTCAATTCGGCCGTGCGCCTGAAGAAGATTAAAGAAGAATACGGCGATAAAGTCGACGTCCAGTACCGGGTCTTCATGCTGAGGCCCGAGCCGGACCCCACGGCGGTGTTCAACGATTACCGCAGAAACCACTGGACGAACGCGAACTCACAACCCGATTCGGGCGATTTCAATTTATGGGAGAGCCAAGAGGAGTTCCCGAACTGCTCGATGCCGTCTGCGGAAGCGGGGCTGGCGGCGAGGTTTCAGGGTCCCGAGGAGTGGGAAAAATTTCACGACAATCTTCTGGCCGCCTTCTTCACGGATAACCGCAACATCTCGGACCCCGAGGTGGTGAGCGACGTGGCCGAGGAAAGCGGCCTGGATATGGACAGGTACCGCGACTCTCTCGAAAGCGGGGGCTTGAGGGAAAAAGCCGTCAAGGAATACATGGAGGCCACGAACTTGGGGATAACGGGCATCCCCTCCGTCGTCGTGAACGATCGCGCGGTCATGGTCGGCGCGGTGCCTGCGGAACAATACAGATACGTCATCGACAGCATCCTCGAAACCGGCGAGCTGCCCGTCGCGGACTGAAGCGGGTCCCTGGATGCGCGAGGAAACGAGGAGTCTCTCTTCTGAATCTCACTGATCTCAAAGGCTGTATAACCGACGTTCCGGGTTTCTATCTCGGCCACGCGCAAGATGAAGAGGCCAGAACGGGCGTGTCCGTGGTGCTATGCCCTCCCGGAACCGTCGGAGCTTGCGAGTTGCGCGGCACGGCGACGGCCACGCGCGGCATGGATGCCCTTCGCGCCGAGCACCTCGTCGGAGGCGTGGACGCCATCGTTCTGACGGGAGGGAGCGCATTCGGGCTCGCCTCGGCGGATGGCGTCATGGCTTTCCTGGAAGAACAGGGCAGGGGATTTCCCACCGGACGCTTCAACGTGCCCACGGTCGCCGCCGGCGTAGTGTTCGACCTGCATTTCGGCGACGGGCGGGTCCGCCCCGACGCCGCGATGGGGCGCGCCGCATGCGAGGCGGCCACGAATGAGGAAGGCCCCCAAGGCAGCGTGGGCGCGGGTGCAGGCGCCACGATCGGGAAACTCTTCGGCCAGGAGCGCGCCATGAAGGGCGGCGCCGGCACGGCGAGCGTGAAGCTGCCGGGGGGCGGCGTCGTGGGCGCCGTCGCCGCGGTGAACGCCTTCGGCGGGGTGTATGAGCCCGGGACGGGGAATCCCGTCGCCGGCCCCAGAGCGATGCCCCCCGAACAGGGGATCGTAAACACGGAAGAGCACCTGAGGATCCACGGGAGACCTTTTGAGGGGTTTTCCAACACTTCAGAGAACACGACGCTGGTCGCCGTGGCGACGAACGCCCGCCTCACGAAAACAGAAACCCATAAACTCGCCCAGTTGGCGACGAACGGACTCATCCGCACCGTCCGTCCTTCCTATACGACGGTGGATGGGGATATGGTCTTCGCCCTCTCCCACGGGGAGCGCGAGGTGGCCCTCGACGTCGTCGGGTCGGCGGCGATCGAGGCCGTCGGCCACGCGATTTGCCGCGCCGTGATGGAAGCCGACGGGGGAGGCATTGTTCCCGCCTGGCGGGACCTCCCCGCTTCGTAATGACCTCTCGTGCGGAAAAGCAGGCCTGGAGACCCGGCGATTATTTCGATCTGAGCGTCATCGGCTTGACCCACGGGCTGAGCGACGGGTTCTCCAACATGCTCGTTCCCGTTCTCGCGCTTATCGTCGTGGATCTCGGTCTCTCGCCTTTCGAAGTAGGAGTGCTGCTGAGCACCTTCAGTCTCGGCACGATGATCTTTCAATATCCCCTCTCCATTCTGGCGGATAATACCGGTGCCAGAAAACGAATCCTGTTGATAGGCATGGGCGTGTCCGCCGCCTCTTTCATAGCGATGATATGGGTGAGCCGGTTCTTGCCGATGTGCGCTCTGGCGTTTCTGGCGGGCGCGGGAAACTCCGTCTACCATCCGTGCGGAACAGCGCTGGCAGCGAATCGCTTCGAGCGAGACCGCGCGTTCGCTATTTCATGGCACAGCCTGGGCGGCAACCTGGGAACCAGCATCCTCCCGCTGATCCAGGCTGCCGTGGCGGCGGTGGCGGGATGGCGAGCGGCGGTCGGCGCCTGCGCGGCGCCCGCCATTGCGCTCCTTCCCATGGTGAACGCAAGGTTTCACGAGGAAAGACATCAAAAAGAACCTGAAACGGAAAAAAGAACTGACTTGAAAGTCTTCTCCATTATCAGGCGGGTCGTCGAGAACAGGAACACGGTGTGGCTGGCGGCCACTTACACCTTGCGCAGTATGTGCACAAAGGGAATGATAGGTTTTCTGCCCCTGCTGGCGACATCGAACCTTGGGATGAACACGGCGCAAATCGGCGTGGCCGTATCACTGCATTTCGGGTTCGGCATGCTGGCCAAGCCCCTGATGGGAATTCTGTATGACCGCTGGGGGGCGCGGGCGGCGCTGTTCTGGCCCATGACGTTGCTGGGAGTCTTTGTTCTCGGCCTGCCGTTCATGAAGTGGCAAACGGGTTTTTACGTTTTATCCGCACTGACCGGCGTCGTCGGGTTCGTCAGCCCGATTATCCTGACCGCGGCTGCGGATTTCTCGGAAAAGGATATTCTCGCTTCATCCGTCGGATTTATTTATACCTGCCACGGTTTGAGTTTTCTTGCGCCTTTGCTGGGCGGATGGCTCGCCGGACAGGTGAGTCTCGATGCGAGCTATTTTTGTTTTGCAATCATGAGCTGGCTGGCCGTTTCGACATCGGCTCAATTAAGAGGAAAAAAGCAAAGACCCGATAACCCAAGGAGGCAAGATACATGACGCGAGAGTATTTCAAGGGAACCTGGCAGGAGGATCGCTCGTTTTCGCCTGCGGTGAAGACGAAAGGAGGCGAGCACGTCTGGCTGGCCGGCGTGGGGGCGTGGCGCGATGAGCGGGGCAACGTGCTGGCGGGAGATTTCGACGCGCAGGTGCACGCCACGTTCCGCCAGATAGAGCGCACCCTGGAGCGGACGGGTGGAAAGCTCCAGGACATCGTGACGATGACGGTGTTCATTCTCGACGGGGCAAACGGGGACAGGTTCGTCGAGCTCAGAAAACAGTATTTCCCCGGTGGATACCCCGGCAGCGCCCTGATCACGGCGGCGGGCTTCGCAAAGCCTGAAATGATGGTCGAAATACAGGCCATCGCCGTCATCGGCGAGGAATAGGGGAAGGACAGCGGGTGCAAAAACCCATGTTTGCCGCCTCAATGAAAGGGTGCTAATCTCGCAAAACCATTGAATCGCTTCCGGGTGGTAAGCGGGCGTCGCGTTATTCATGATACGTCCGGTTTACAGCCCTCATTCGCGCGGCGAATCCTCTGCCATCCGAAGAAGCGCATGAAGCCGCTTTCTCGACAGGAATCCTCGTATCCATGTCCTCATCCGACAACGGCTTGAATCCAACATTGCGCCTCCAGGGCGTCGGGAAATGGTTCGGCTCTTTGCAGGTGCTCGAAGAAATCGACATCGACGTGAAGACGCAGGAGATCCTGACGGTCCTCGGCCCCAGCGGGTGCGGGAAGACGACGCTTCTTCGCATCGTGAACGGACTCATTCTCTGCGAGAGGGGCGAGGTTTCCTTCAAGGGAGAGGTCGTGGACGGCCCGAGGCCGGAGATGGCCATGGTGTTTCAGAATTTCGGGCTCTTCCCCTGGAAGCGCCTCGATCAGAACATCGGCTACGCGCTCAGGATACAGGGCAAGGACAAGAACGAAATCGACCGCCTGGTGAGCCATTACACGGAACTGGTGGGCCTGGGCGGTTTCGAGGCGAACTACCCCTCACAGCTATCGGGCGGGATGCAGCAACGAGCGGGCCTGGCGCGCGCGCTCGCCGCACAGCCCGACGTCCTGCTGATGGACGAACCTTTCGGCGCCCTCGATGCGCTCACCCGCGAGACGTTGCAGGAGGAGTTGCTGCGCATCAACGAGGCCGAACCCAAGGCGATGATCTTCATCACGCACAGCATCGATGAAGCGCTCCTCCTCGGAGACCGCGTTCTGGTGATGACGCCGCGCCCGGGGAGGATACGCTTTCAGTTCGAAACCGGCTTCGGCCGCGGCAGGGATCTGGAAGCACTCCGGGGCGGCAAGCGCTTTCAGGCGCTGCGCCATTACCTTTGGGAAGCCATGCGCAACCCCGACGAGGAGCCGGAACCCATCCCCGAGCTCAATCTAGAATAGGAGGCATCAATCTTTGGCTACCGACGCACCGACGGCAACAGGCGTATCGACGGCAGAAAAAACAGCCTGGGAGCGCATCAAGGAACCCGCCGTGTACGTGCGCTTGATATCGCTTGTGGTCGTCATCGGCGGGTGGGAGCTGATGGGGCAGACCGGCAACATCGACCCGGTCACGTTCAGCTACCCGAGCGCCATATGCGTCGCCTTCTGGGACCTGATCGCCAGCGGAAAGATGACCGCCGCCGCTTATGAGAGCTCGCAGATCCTGGTGGCGGGCCTCCTCATCGCGATTCCCCTCGGCATCGTGCTGGGGATTCTCATGGGACGCTTCCGGACGTTCGAATACGCCGTGGACACCTACGTGTTCGCACTCTACGCCACGCCGGTGGTCGCGCTGGCGTTCCCGATCGCCATGGTCCTGGGCGTGGATTTCGTCGGCAAGACGACCATCGTCGTCTTCTTCGCCATCATGCCGATCATCGTGAACGTCTACCACGGCGTGCGGAACGTGGACCTCTCGCTCCTCGAAGTGACGCGCTCTTTCTGCTCCACGGAGAGCCAGCGGTGGCGGGACCTGATATTCCCGAGCGTGGTTCCGTATCTCGTCGCGGGTCTGGGGCTCGCTTGCGGGCGCGCGCTCGTGGGCATGGTCGTGGCGGAGTTTCTGATGAGCATCTCGGGACTCGGCGCGCTGAGCCAGGACTATATTGCGGACCTGGAACTGGACAAGGGCCTGGCGCCTGTCGTCTTGTTGATGATAGTGGGCATCGCCTTGACGAAAGTGGTGAACATCTGTGAAACGAAGTTTTCATCCTGGAGGGTTCGGCAAGAGTCCTGATGGGGCGCGTCTTGTCGAGGAATCAATTTTCTTTTCTTTATAAGGAGCTTCAAATGAAAAAGATGTGGATGGTTTTGGTCGCGGCGTTCGTTCTCGCCGCAGCGATGTGGGGCGCGCCGGCGCAGTCCGTCGCCGCCGACAAGATAGTGCTCGGCATGCCGGTTCGTCCGCCGGTCATGGTGCACCTGCCGGTGTTCTACGCGCTGGACAACGATATCTTCAAGAAACACGGCCTGGATGTGGAGATCAAATTCTTCCGCGGCGGCGTCGCCACGCACCGGGCGATAACGAGCAAGAAGAGCGGCCTGGACGCCGCCTGGGTGCCGGCCCCGATCGCGATGGTGGGCATCACCAAGGGCAGCGGCATGAAGTTCTTCCACTCCATGGCCTTCCTGAACGAGGCGCAGATGGCCGCGAACGATCAGGTGAAAAAGCCCGCCGACCTCAGGGGCAAGACCATCGGCATCGAAGGGCGCGGTGGGTACAGCCACCTGGGCGCGCTCGCCGTGCTGGCGACCGCAGGCCTGGCGGACAAGGACGTGAAATATATCAAGACCCCGCCGCCGGCGCGCGTTCCGTTCCTGCTCAAGGGCAAGGCCGACGCCGTGGACAACCACGTCGAGCAGGTTCTCGTCGTCAAGAAAAGAAAGCCCAGCTTCAACAAGCTGATGGACCTGTGGAAAGCCATGCCGAACTTCTTCTACGGGGCGTTCATCGCGCCCTCGTCCAAGATCAACTCGAACAAGGATGCCTACGTGCGCTTTGCCATGGCGATGATGCAGTCCAACCGCTCCATCTACAAGGACAAGGCGGGCTACCTCAAATCGGCGAACAAATGGGTGCGCCCGGTGTACAAGAAAAACCCCGAGATCATGTCGAAGACCTACGACGTCTTCGTGGCGGAGAAAATCTGGGGCGTGAACAACGGCATCCCCAAGGCCTCGGTTGCCTTCACGGCGGACTACATGAAGCGACTCGGCAAGATCAAGGGCAAGGTCCCCTCTTATGAGGACATCGTCGACACCAGCGTGACGAAGGCCGCGCTCGCCAAGGCCGGCAAGATTTAGACGTTTCAACGCGAATGACACGGGGCCGCCGCGCTCTCGAGGTGCGGCGGCCCTGTTCTTTGATACCGGAAAGGGAATAGCGACGTGAAGATAGTTCTGTATTCCGACATCCACGCCCAGCTTGCGCCTCTGGACGCCGTGCAGGAGGCCGTGGCCAGGGAAAACGCGGACCGCGAGGTCGTCATCGGCGATCTGGTCATGCTCGGCCCCGAACCCGCCGAGGTGGTGGAGCGCTTCACGGGACGCAAGGACGTGGACGTCCTCGCCGGAAACCTCGACTGGTGGGTGTCGAAGCGGAAAGACGAGACGGACCCGCCCAAGAACGAGCACCACGTATGGCTCTACGAGATGGTGAGGCTGACGCGCGAGCGTCTCTCCAACGAGCAGATCGACTATCTCGACGGTCTCATGTGGTCGATGACGATCACGCCCGAGAAGGGACACGATTTCTTCATCTTCCACGCCACGCCGGACGACATCGAAGACGCGATACCCCTGCGGTTCACCGACGAGGAGGTGAAGGAGAAGATCAAGGGAACGAGTGCTGAGGTCATGGCCTTCGGCCACGTGCACGGCCCCTACGTCCGAGAAGTGGACGGACAGACCTTGGTCTGCACCGCCGCGGTGGGCATGAACTGGGACGGCGACTACCGCCCCGCCTATTCGGTCGTGGAATATTTAGGCAAAGGCGAGTGGCGCGTCGAAACCAAGCGCGTGGCGTACGACTGCGAATCGCAAGCGAAGAAAAACGAAAACGGCTGGCTGCCTCACGGCGAGCGAATCGCCAAAATGGTGCGGACCGGAGAGTTCTGGAACCCGGCCCACATGCCGCACTAGGCCGACCATGCCCGTCTCCGTTCAAGGCGCGAGGCCGCAGGCGTGGGAAAGCCAAGTGAAATCCTACGTCAGAAATCGCTACGCCCATCTGGCAGAGGCCGATGCCTTTCCCGAAGGCGGCGCGGACAGGGCGCGGGAAGCGGGCTATCCCGCCCGATTCATCGACGGACTCCCTGAGCGCGTTTCGGCCTCATATTGCGGGTGCGGGTATCTGCTCGATGGGGTCGATCTCAAGGGCGTGCGAACGGCCGTCGAGTTGGGATGCGGCGCAGGACTGGACGCGCGCCTCGTGAGTGAGAGGCTGGAAGAGGGCGCCAGGCTGGTCGCGCTGGATATCGCGCCCCAGATGCTGCATCGAACGCGCGAAGCGCTTGAGGGAGTCCGTAGTAGCGTGCGCCGGCATTTACTGACTGGGGACATGGAGAACATCCCCCTTGCCGATGGTATCGCCGATATCGTTTTGGCCAACGCGTCGCTCAACCTCACGGTGGATAAGCCAAAAGCGCTTATTGAGGCGCGCCGCATATTGAAGCCGGGCGGCCGTCTCATCGCCCGCGAGCTGGTACGTGAGGGTGAACTGCCGGTCGAGATCGCCCAGGACCCCCAGGCGTGGAACGCCTCGCTCGGCGGCGTTTGCGAAGAGGCCGAGTGGGAGTCCCTGCTGGCGCGCGCCGGTTTTCGAGAAGTAGAAATGTCCGGCCACGCCCCGTTTCGTCCCGTGATTTCGGTGCGGATTCATGCCCGGAAGGGCGATTGAGGAGGGGTTGTTGAAAAACCCCACCCCGCTCGCAATTGACCACTGCCGTCATTCCGGCTTTCGCCGGAATGACGAACGAAACCGCACTTCTCGCAATGATGGAGAAATACCGTAGGGACAGGCCTCTGTGCCTGTCCTGATGTAGCCCTTCGCCTCGATGAAGACAAAGGACAACCACGGAGGGTTGTCCCTACGGGCTCCTCCCCGGTCGTCGACATACGCTGAATCAAGAAATGGAGGCTTTTTCAACAGCCCCTCATCGGTCGGAATCGATCACCGACGTCATTCCGGCGTATGCCGGAATCCAGAACAGGCGGGAATACCGAATCGCAGGACGACCAAGAAAAACGACAAAACGAAAAGACAAATTCCAAAAACAAAGTCCCTGGATTCCGGCATACGCCGGAATGACGATCAAAAGCGCATTCACTCTTGGGGCCTCGGACAGGCGCAGGGCCTGTCCACTACAAATTCTCTATTTACAAGGTTCCTATACGGGCTTTTCCAACAACCCCTTGAGGGTCGGGCTTCCCGAGGGGAAAGCCAGATGATGAAGCCGAGTGCGACTCCGGCCGCCTCTTGACTCTTGATGCCAGTCGGGTAAACTTTTTCGGCTGTATGCGGGAATAGCTCAGTGGTAGAGCACAACGTTGCCAACGTTGGGGTCGCGGGTTCAAATCCCGTTTCCCGCTCCAAAAACCACCACAAGGCGGGGGACGCAAAATGCGGTCCCCGCTATTTCATGGGCGAATACGCCACCGGATACCAGATTTCGGAAGTCTCGCTCCGCAGATAAGATTTATAGCAGGTCGCCCAATGTGGGAGATTGTCCACTTCCCTTTGCACTTCGGCCCAGTGGTTCATGTCCCGGTAGGGCCAGATGTGCAGGAACTCGTTCAGAATGCCGGATTCGAACTCGCCCGCCGGGTTGGCGAACGCCGCCGCCAGGGGCGAGAGGCGCTCCCTCTCGGGCAGGTTCTTCTCCCACGCCGCGCAGATGGCGCGCATCTTTCCCGTGAGCATCACGTCGCTCCTGATTTCGTAGACGCCGCCCATCTCTCCCGTTTTTGGTCTGGGGCAAAACGGCGCCGCCCGCATGATGCGCGTCTGCTGGTAGAGAATCTTGTCCACCTGGAGGGGCGGCCACCAGGGCTGGGCGAGGGCTTCGGCGCGCGCCGCCTCCCGGTGGGCGGAGTTCTCGTATTCCCAGATGTGAAGGATTCTGTTCAGCCCACCGATGGCGGAGATGAAAAAACCGATGAGCGGGGATATGGCGGTTCTTTTTTCGATGATCCTGCCGAAATCTTCCACGCCTTCCGAGGCGAAACCTGAGGGGAACGTGTAAGCGCGAACTTCGTAGATCATGGATAAGGACTCCAATAGATGGATTTCTCAGATTGGATTGCTCATATAATGTGCCTTACGAACCGTCTATAATACAATGATTGAACAACATCTTTTCTTCGGTTATGACTTATTCTTACGCAATCGGAGGCGGAACATGGACAGGGCGGTATGGGCGATCATCTACGATCTGCCCGAGGAGGGGCGCGAAGAATACATGGCGTGGTTTCACGGCGTGCACATTCCGGAAAAACTCGCTCGTCCGGGCTACACCTGGGCGGCGCATTATGAGGTGAAGCACCCCGGCGAGCGTTTCGAGGAAATAGCTGCGCGCCTGAACCGCACCGACGATCCGGAGCTTGCCTCGGGCGCAGGGTTCATCGCGCTCTTCGGCGGGGAGACCACCCGTGTTTTCTACGATCCGAGTCCTGCGCAGCTAAAAGAGCGTCAAGACGCCGAAACCCGCGAAATGGTGGGGATGCGTATCCAGGCCAAAGGGCTCATCCTTTGCGAGGAATGGCGTGTGGAAGGCCCGGACGCGGACAAGAGGGAAGCCCCCGACGTCATGGCGCCCGCGATCCAGATGGGCCGCTATGATGCGCAGGGCAACGACGAGGACCTCCAGGCCTGGTACGCCCAGGAGCGCATGGCGCGGGTCGCGGGCACGCCCGGCTGCATCGGCGCGAGAAAATATCTGGTGGCCACGGCTTCGCCCAAGCACTCCGTTATGTATGAGTACACATCTCTGGAGGCGCGGGAGAAAAACTACATCGCGCTCGAGGAGACCGAGGGGACGAAGCGCGTGCACGGGTATCTCGTTCATCCTCCTGGCTCGCCGCTGGCGGCAAGCCGCATCTGGCCGCCGCAGGGCGAAAATTCCTAGCCGAAGAAACAGCGTTGCATCCGGGAGGGTAGTGGCCATTCGGAGAATGGCCACTATAGAGACACGGTTCTCCGTGCAGGGGCGGACCGACGTGTCCGCCCAGGAGACCCCGGACAGGCGCGGGGGCCTGTCCCTGTGGGAGGGTTTGCCGTCATTCCGGTGTCGGAGCCGACCAAGGCGGGAGGGTTCGACGGAATCCATTTTTACGCCTTTCGCCTTTCCTCAGAATTCCCGCGCATCGGCGGGGGAATGAAATGCCGCCGTGTATTCACCCGCACCCGCAAATGGATTCCGGCTTTCGCCGGAATGAC
>JAPOYD010000005.1 GCA_026706735.1 Nitrospinota bacterium
CTGCCAGTCATGCGCTCTCCCAGCTGAGCTACAGCCCCATACAGGTGGATCTTCTGGTACCCACAAGGGGTGCGAAGGAATGTAGCGGAAACCGCGCGCCCCCGTCAACGCGGGAGTGAGAGGAAAGAAGCGTCTCAACCGCCCGGGTCGGGCTCGCGAACGAACGCCTGCACCCGATCCGCAAGCTCCGCGAAATCGGCGCCGCCCGTGGTATCCTCGGCCAGGATTTCCACCTCATCGGGCCCGCTCGCGCCGAGGCCGAGTTCGACCGCGCGCCTGATCTGGCGGTGCGACCAGACGGGGTAGTCGCGCAGGAGTTCAGACCCCATGGCGCGCACCACCGAGGCGCCCACGACGTCCACTGCGACGCGGTCATCCCCTGCGATTATTACGTTCGGCGCACGCTCCTCCCCGGTGTAGGGGCCGCCCGAAATCCAGCACTTCGTCCCGTCGAGTACGATGAGGGAGGGCGAATAGAGCAGGTTCGTCTCCATGATCATCTCCGCCATCTGGGAGACGAAATGCGCACGCACGCGGTCTCTCGGATGCACGAACCCGTAGACGTTCTTGAGCGAGAGGCTGAAGCGCGGCCCCCCGCCGTGGCTCTTCATGGTGGGCAGGTTGACGACGTGCTGGCCGGGCGTCATCAGGCGCTCGATGCAGTGCACCCAGCCGCCCCAGCGGATCGCTCCGGGCACGCGGGCCTTCACCCAGGGCTCCTCGTCGAAGCGCAGGATGCTCACGCCCGTCCGCGCCTGAAAATCGTTCATCCCCCAGCGCTCGAAGTTCCCCCGCGCGGGCAGGGAGAGCAGACCGCCCATCTCGCCCACGGCCTGATCCGCACAACCCGCTTCTTTGAGAAGCGCGACGACGGTTTCGAGCGTGTCGGGATGCGTCGAGGCCGGGAACGGGTCGGCGGAGTTGAAGTTGGGCTTCAAGAGCGCGGGCGCAGGCGAAGCGATGATATGCCGGATTCCGCCCAGTTTATCCACCGCCAGGCGGATGGCCTCATCGCGGGTCTGCCCGCGCACCAGCGCCACGAGGCTCCTGCCCTCTCGCTTGAGCCGGGGCGGGCGAAGCGGCGGGACTTCCGCTTCGGGGTAAACCTGTTTCGTCTCCTGCAGCGCGCGGTAGGCCGCCGATTCATCGAAATCGAGGACTTTCCTGAAATTTTCGGCCCGCGTCGCCACCGGCGTATCGAGTGGAACGATCATCCTCACATCCTCCCGAAGAAGATGGTTGTCCTCATTCTCCAAAGAAATCCATTCTACCCCGAAGGAACGGTTTTGCGAAACCCTTTGGGTTTTCTCACGCCCCCTTGGGGTCAATGACATCTGATGAAAGAGGAAGAATCACTCCCCCCTTGAGGGGGAGTCGATGAGGTGAGGGTGAAAACCCGAAACCGAATCGGTGGGGGGACGATTCTCACTATAATAAAATCTCCCCCCACCGAGTCAGCCTTCACCTGTCGGTTTGGCTTCCTCGACTCCCCCTCAAGGGGGGAGTGGTTGTTGGGTGCTCTGCAAGGGGAGATTGGTTTGGCCCGACCCGCAAGAAACTTTTCCAACAACCCCCGAAGGGCGGATTTGCGAAACCATGCCTCGATGATCTCATCTCATGCGATGATGCCGTAACGAAAGCGGAGAGACAGCAGATATCGCCCAAATGAAATTGTCTTTCGCCCGCTTCCTGTATTAGACTCTGGCCCCATCAGCGCAAGGCAGGACAAGCGAGTCCCAAAGTCGCATCGCCTCCCGAAGCCTCCCGAAGCGCCTCGACGACGATCCTGCACCTGAAGAAAGGTTTTTCATGCTTTTTTTCATTCAGTTCCTGGCGATGGGCCTGGGCGTCGGCGTGCTGGGCACGCTCGTGGGCGCGGGCGGCGGCTTCATCCTCACCCCCCTGCTCCTGCTGATCTTCACCGACCAGCCCTCCGAGGTCATCGCTGCCACCTCGCTCAGCGTGGTCTGCCTGAACGCCCTTTCGGGCTCTGTCGCCTACTACCGCCAGAGGCGAATCGACATCAAGACGAGCGTCTCCTTCGCCCTGGCCGGTTCGGTCGGGGCGATCATCGGCGTATTCGCCACGAGCGAGGTCGCGCGGGGGCCGTTCGACTTCCTGCTGGGCCTGGCCCTGCTGATTCTGTGCATCTCCATCATCAACCCGCCGCCTCCCTTCGAGGCGACGCGCGAGAGCCCGGGCGGCATCGGCGCGCTCGTAAGGCGGCGCATCGTGGACAGCCAGGGCCGCGTATACGAATACGCCTTCCGCTTCCGGCTCGGCGCCTTCCTGAGCTCTATCGTGGGTTTTCTGGCGACGTTTCTGGGCATCGGAGGCGGCCCCATGCACGTGCCGCTGATGATACGGATTCTCCGGATTCCGCCCCACATCGCCACCGCCACCTCGCAGTGCGAGCTTCTCTTCACCACCGCTCTCGCCGTGGCGGCCCATTTCATCCTCGGAAACCTCCACGCGATGAAGAGCGTGATTCTTCCCCTCGCGATAGGGATAATCGTGGGCGCGCAGGCAGGGGCCGCGATCTCGCACAGGGTGAAATCACTCACTCTCACGCGCATCCTGGCGGTGCTGATGACGCTCGTCTCCCTCCAGCTTCTCTACAAGGGGGCGAGTGAGTGGTTCTGGTAGATACCGCGCCGGTCTGGCAAATCGGCGCGGCGTGTGTGAGAATGCGGCCCCTGGTGAAAGACCACTTGGACAATTCCATTCATTTCATTCAACAAGGCGTCCGCACGTACTGGCGGGCGGGAAGGAGAGTTTGAACATGTCGGACAGAGTAACCGTCGTAGAGGTCAAGGACAGAACCCTCTGGGTGGGGCTCAACCGCCCCAAAACGCTGAACGCGATGAATTTCCAGATGATCAACGAAGTCATCGAAGCCTTCACGCGGCTCGACGAGGACCCCGACATCGGCGTGGGCGTCATGTACGGGCTGAACGGGAACTTCTCCTCGGGCGGCGACATGGACATGATGCTGGGGCTGAACTACCAGACGGGCCACATCTGGAACAACAAGATGCGGCGGCTGTGCATGACGCTCAGGAACTCGGGCAATCCCACCATCGCCATGGTGCGCGGCTGGTGCATC
>JAPOYD010000124.1 GCA_026706735.1 Nitrospinota bacterium
ACGGCCAGGTGGCCGCCTTCATCCTGGAGCACGGCTACGGCTGCCGGGTGCGGCTCATCTACGGCGGCACGCTGCCTATCATGACGGCCCACTACGAGGGCAAGAACGATATTATCATGGAGCTCTGGTACGATAACGTGAAGGCGCAGTACGACCCAGCCATGAAGAGCGGCAAGGTCAAGCAGGTGGGGGTCAACACGCCCGACAGCATCCAGGGCTGGTTCATCCCGCGCTTCGTCCAGAAGGCGAATCCCGGCCTCAAGTCGGTCTTTGATCTGCCGAAGTACAAGCATCTCTTCAAGGATCCCGAAGAGCCCTCCAAGGGCCGGTTCGTGAACTGCATCCCCGGCTGGTCGTGCGAGGTCATCAACACGGTGAAGCTGCGCGCCTACGGGTTGGAGAAACACTTCACCAACTTCAGGCCCGGCTCGGGCGGCGCGCTCGCGGCGGCCATCAAGGGCGCGTATCTCAAGAAAAAGCCGGTGCTCGCCTATTACTGGGCGCCGACGCCGCTCCTGGGCCAACTCGACCTCGTCCAGCTCGAAGAGCCTGCGTGGAACGAGGCCGACTGGAACGTTGTGGTGAAGCACATGGACGCGCTCAAGAAGGGCGGAATGGAGGCCCTGGGCAACCCGAAGAAGGCGACCGCCTACCGGACGGCGGAGCTGCCCAAGTCGGTGACCACCAAGTTCGCTGCCAAGCATCCGGAGATCGTCACCTTCATCGAGAAGTACACGCTCTCGTCCAAAGAGGTCTCGAAGATGCTGGCCTATCTCGAGAGCAAGGCCGGCGGCGACGCCAAGGCCACCGCGATCCATTTCCTCAAGACCAACAAGGTCTGGAAGAAGTGGGTTCCGGCCGACGTCGCGAAAAAGGTCGAGGCAGCGCTCGAATCGGCTTAATATGCGCCTGCGCGATGTTTTTTTCTCGTGAAGCAGCGCCTGGTTCCGGGGAGGTCCGCCGATGATGAAGTTTTTCCGCGGACTGTTCCCCGATTGGGCGGTCGAATGGCCCAAGGGCCTGAACCTGCCGCTCAACAAGTGGACCAACGATTTCGTGGAGTGGCTGGTCTCCGAATACGGGATCATATTCGAGACCGCCTCGGACGGGATTCTTGTGGTGCTGGTGGGCCTCGAGCGTTTTCTGCGCGACCTTCCCTGGCTCGTCGTATTCCTGGGAGTGGGTGCGCTCACCTTCTTCTCCAGCGGGCGCAAATGGGGACTGACCGCGCTCGTGGCCGCCAGCATGTTCTTCATCGGACTCACCGATCCCAGGCTATGGGATTTATCGATGATGACCCTATCGGTGATGCTGGTCTCCACCCTCATCTGCATCGGCATGGGCGTTCCGGTCGGCATCGCGATATCGAGAAACGACCGGATGCGCGACATGGTGCTGCCCGCGCTCGACCTGATGCAGACCATGCCGAGCTTCGTCTATCTCATTCCGGCGATCATGCTCTTTGGCCTTGGCG
Organism: Nitrospinota bacterium; assembly: GCA_026706735.1. GTDB lineage: Bacteria > UBA8248 > UBA8248 > UBA8248 > UBA8248 > Bin107. Next base: position 1,475 of record JAPOYD010000124.1, read on the forward strand.
CCGTGCCGGCGGTCTTCGCCACGGTGATCTACGCCATCCCGCCTGTGATCCGCCTGACCGACCTGGGCATCCGCCTCGTGGATGAGGACATCGTCGAGGCTTCCGACGCCATGGGCGCGAGCAGGAGGCAGAAACTCCTTCGCGTGCAGATACCGATGGCGCTGCCCAACATCATGCAAGGGGTCAACCAGACCACGATGATGGCGCTCGCGATGGTGGTGATCGCCTCGATGATCGGGACCCGGGGACTCGGCACCGAGGTGCTCATCGGACTCCAGCAACTCAACGTCGGGCGCGCGCTCGAGGCCGGCGTGGCCATCGTGCTGCTTGCCATCGTCATGGATCGCGTCACCCAGGCCTACGGCGGCCGATTCATCCGCACGAGCGCGAGGGGCTGAGCCGATGGCGCTGATCGAGATACGAAACGTCTACAAGATATTCGGAACGGGACGCGCGGAGGAAACGGCTCTCGACCTGGCCCGCGCGGGGGTCGAGAAGAACGACTTGCTGGTCGAGACCGGCTGCACGCTGGGGCTTAAGGACGTGAGCCTTTCCGTCGAGCGAGGCGAGACATTCGTGGTCATGGGCCTTTCGGGTTCTGGAAAATCGACCTTGATCCGCCACATCAACCGGCTGATCGACCCGACGGCCGGCCAGATTCTTGTCGACGAGCGGGACGTTCTCGAACTCTCGCCCGAGGAGTTGCTCGCGTTCCGCCGTGGCGCCGTGAGCATGGTCTTTCAGCGATTCGCGCTTTTTCCGCACATGACGGTGATGGAGAACGTGGGCTACGGCCTCGAGGTGCAGGGAGTGGAATTCGTCCAGCGTCGCCGGCGCGCGATGCGCTGGATAGAGGACGTGGGCCTCATCGGCTATGAGAGCGCCTACCCGGCCCAGCTCTCGGGCGGCATGCAGCAGCGGGTAGGCCTGGCGCGCGCCCTGTGCACGGACCCTGAGATTCTGCTCATGGACGAGCCCTTCAGCGCCCTCGACCCGCTGATCCGCAAGCAGATGCAGGAACATCTCATCGCGCTGCAACGCGACCTCAAGAAGACCATCGTGTTCATCACCCACGACTTGGACGAGGCGCTCAAGCTGGGCGATCACGTCGCGATTCTCAAGGACGGCGTGGTCGACCAGATAGGCGAGCCCGAGGAGATTCTGCTCAACCCGGCCACCGACTACGTGCGCGAGTTCGTGCGCGACGTGAAGCGGGGCCGCGTGGTGACGGCGGGCTCCATCATGACGCCGCCGCGCAGCGAGACGACCGGGCCGACCGTCTCGCTCGACACCGTGCTTCAGGAGATGCTGCCCAAGTGCATCGAGAGCGATGCCCCGCTGCGGGTGGTGGACGATGCGGGCGCCGTGGTCGGCGCCGTCTCCCGGGAAACCCTCCTGCGCGGACTGGCGGATCATACCGGGAAAAAGTAGGGGGCGAGCCTGCGCCACCACCCGGGATTTGCGTCAGGCTCCTGGGCAATCCATTCTTCCATTTTCGAGGCCGACCCGTAAGAGCAGACTGCCGTGCTTGTCCGACACGCTGGAAATGGACAACCACAGGGGGCAGGACAACCCCGAAG
>JAPOYD010000101.1 GCA_026706735.1 Nitrospinota bacterium
GTTTCCGAACTTATCGTCGAAGTAGGGATTCATCTCCTCAAGGACGCGCGGGTCCATGGGCGTCGTCGCTTGGTAATCCATATAGATGGGGAACTTCAAGCTCATCTGATCTCTCCTGCCGGCGTACCCACCATGTCTAGAAGGGTCATTCCCTCAAGCACGTCGGTCACCTTTTTCTGGATCCTCTCCATGGGATAAAAAATGGTGCATTTCTCGTATTGTTCGCAGCCCGCGGCGTCGCCGATCTGGCACGTCGCCATGGCGATGGGCCCCTCGATGGCCCGGATGACCTCGGCCACCGAGACGCTCTCGGGCCTGCGCAAGAGAACGTAGCCGCCCTTGGGGCCGTTTCTCGACTCCACGAGGCCGTTTTTGGCCAGAAGCTGCATCGTCTTCGCGAGCAGTTCGGCGGGAATGTGGAACCTCTCCGCAATGGCGCGCGAGGTGATGGCCGCGTCCTCGTCCTGCTCCGCGAGGTAGCATAGGGCCATCAGGCCATAATCCGTGCGCTTCGCAATCGTGAACATCCCGCTACCGCCTTGAATTATAGAGGATTATCGGTCAAATCCGACCATTTGGAAGCTGACGGCGTCTTTCCCCCACTAAATGCGACCCAAATGGTCGCCGACCCATCCAGTCGCATATATACGCCCCAAACGGGTTTCTGTCAAGGGTTTACAGTCATAAAATCAATACTTAAGCGGGGATGGGGATAACCAAACGATGCGAAGTGCTTTCCTCCGACCAAGGCGCGCCACAACCTACCTCCCCCCTTTCACCAACTCCCACTTGCCCTTTCGCATGCGCACCAGCACCAAGGAGTCGGTATCCAGGCCGTTGTGGTCGTTCTTGGAGAAGCCGTAGGTTCCGTTCAGCCCCATGAAGTAACGCGCCCCCTCCACGCCTGCGGGGATTCTCTCGCGGTTCGCGCCCACGCCCCGGGCGGACCACGCCAGAATGCGCAGCGCGTCAACGGCGGCGGCGGCCGTCTCGCCCGGCGCGCTCTTGTAGGCCTTCAGGTACTCGGCTCGAAACGCCATGAGTTCCTTCTTGGCGGAGTGCGATTCGGCCAAAAGATGAGCCGCCGTGGCCCACGAGGCGGGAAACACCACGCCCTCGGCGGCTTTGCCTCCTTTTTGGGCGCCGAACATTCCGGGTGACGCGTGAGAAACGTAAAGCGGTATCTTGAGGTCGAGCGCCGCGCGGGCGCGCACCAGGTCCACGCGCGACGCCCCTCTCGCCCAGTGCACGAAACCCCCGACGCCGCGCAGGGAGGCGCGCTTCAAAAAGGGCAGGAAATTATGCTCCCCCGGCCGGAAGGATTCGTTCAAGAGGATGGACACGCCGAAATCGGGCGCAAGCGCCGTAATCTGCTCCCGGCCCTCAGAACCATAGCCCAGAGACGAGCCCAGCACCGCCGCGCGCATGATTCCCATGCTTTTCAGGTGCCCCAGTATCAGCCGAACGGGCAGCGACGCGGGCCTTGCGGTGGAAAACACCCATTTGAGGGGGGGCGAGAGAATTTCCTCGGGCGCGGACAGGGAGAAAAGCGGTATTTTCTCCTCTTGAGCCGCTTTGGCGGCAGCGATGGCGGCGTAATGCTCGACGGGACCTATCACGGCGACGGCCTTATGCACGCGAACGAGACTGCGGACGGCGGCGGCTGCCGCTTCGGGGCTTCCCTTGGTGTCGAGGGTGAGAAGAAAGATGCGCCCGCCCGCGACGCCCCTGCGGTTGATTCGCGCCATTTCAAGCAATAGCGCGCCTCTGGCCTCACGGCCTGAAGGCCCGCTCGGCCCCGACAGATCAAGCGCCAGGCCGACGACGATTCTGTCGGCCGGGGCCGGAGCCGCGTCCACAACCCATCCGCCGACGCAACAAAAGACCGCCAGCGCCGCCACCCACTTCATACGCCATCCGTTTTTGATCGCCACGCTCATGTTCTATCATTACCCCGAAACTTAGAGCGTCGTCTTTGGAAACTCCACGCACGTTTGATAACGGCTGGCCAGACGCATGTCAAACAAACCGAAACACAAAACGGAGACCCCGGGGCTTTCTCCTCTCGAGCGCAGAAGCTTCAGAAGGCGCATCCTGAGCTGGTACGACAGGGAGAAAAGAGAACTCCCCTGGCGCGGGGAGAATGACCCTTACCGGATATGGGTCTCGGAAGCCATGCTCCAGCAAACCCGCTCGGAGACCGTCCGGCTTCGCTATCCCGCCTTCATCGAACGGTTTCCCACTTTGACCGCACTGGCCGACGCGCCCCAAGACGCCGTGCTGGCCGAATGGCAGGGACTGGGCTATTACGGCCGCGCGAGAAACCTGCACCGCGCCGCGCAGCAGGTGGTGCGCGACGGCGGGGGCGTCATGCCCCAAACGCGCGACGCGTTGCTGGCCCTACCGGGTGTCGGCCCTTACATGGCGGGGGCAATCGCCAGCATCGCCTTCGGGGAGCGCCGCGCGGCCATCGACGGGAACGCCCTGCGCATCATGAGCCGGGTTCTCAACCTCTTGCTCCCCATCGACACCCCGCCCGCGCAAAAGGCCATCCACGAAGAAGCGCAAGCGCTGGTTCCGCGCGCAAGGCCCGGCGACTTCAACCAGGCGCTGATGGACTTGGGCGCCCGAATCTGCCTTCCCAAAACCCCCGGCTGCGCGCAATGTCCCGTCCGCGATCTGTGCGCGGGGCATCAGGCCGGAACCCAGAAGAGCCTGCCGGTGAAAACCGCCAAAAAACCGCCCGCGCCGTATACCCTCTTTCAGTTCCGGGCGGAGCGGGACGGGCTGGTTCTGCTGGCCCAGAGAGAGAGAACCGGCCTTTTCGGCGGCATGTGGGAGTTGCCCGGATTCATGCTGGAAGGCCGACACGAGAAGGCCGGCTCCCGTCGCCTGAGAGCGCAGTGCGCGAGACTCCTCGGGCCGGGCTGGCGGCCAGGGCGTGAACTCGCCAGAATCACGAGAACGCTAACCCACAGAAAGATTCTGTTCGTCGTGTTTCTGGCGGAATTCGTGGGGAATGGCGCATCACCGGCGAATCGAGACGGCCTCCTTTGGGCGTCCGAGGAGGACTTCCGCACACTCGCCGTCTCCACCGCACAGCGGGCCGCGTGGCGCGCTGCCGGAAGCGCGCTTGCCGAGGGGGACGGAAAACAAGTCGGCCGATGAAGCCCGGCCTGCGCCCTCTTTTTTTGAGCTTTCCCTTGAAGCCTACCTACCGAAGTGATCCGCCAAGTAATTCTCGAGCGTTCTGGGTGTAAGGCCAAAAGCCTCTTTCATGGGAGAAGGGTCGCACACGTTGTCTTCGCCCAGCATTGTTATCTGGTCCTCGGTGAAGGGGGGCTTCATCGGCAGCATGTTGAACAGCCTGGCCTGCAGGCGCGCGATAGCGATGGGCAGGGGCACGAGCAGCCTCTTTTTGCCCATCGCCCCCACCAGCATGGAGAGAATCTCCCTGATCGGGTAGGCGGTGTCTCCTCCCATGTCGTAAGTCTGTCCGATGGTCTCGGGCATGGCGAGGCATTGCGCAAAGCAGCGGCACACGTCTTCCACCCAGATGGGCTGGAGCTTACCGCCGCCGCCGCCGATGAGGGGAAGTGCGGGCGCCATGCGCGCGATACCCGCGAAGGTGTTCAGAAACTCGTCGTTCTCGCCGAAAATGATGGAGGGCCTGAAAATCGTCCAGTCCAGCTCGCTCTCGCGAACGAACTGCTCGGCGGCGAACTTAGATTTGTGATACCGGGCGACGGCGTTCTCCCTCGTGCCCAGTGCGCTCATGTGCACGAAGCGCTTCACCCCCGCCTGCTCGGCGGCGGCCACCATGCGGCGCGTGCCCTCGGTATGAACCGTCTCGAAACCGGGCGTTCCCTTCTCGATGATGATGCCCACCAGGTGGATCACGGCGTCTTGTTTCTTTATCAGCTCGGCGAGCTGATCGACCGAATACTCCGTGATGTCGCCCCGCACGGGAAAGGCCCCGCTCATCGAGTCGAGGCGCTGCCTCGCCGGTTCGGGGTCGCGCGAGAGCACCCTGATCTCATGGCCCGCCAGCGACAGAAGGGAAAGAAGGGTGCCGCCGACATATCCTGTTCCGCCCGTCAGAAAAACTTTCATGATTCACTACCTCCCCCACGAAGCGGATGAATCCGCTCAGCGTTCGCCCCCGATGCGCGTGACGGCGCCCACCGGAGGTTCGTTCTTCGTCAATTCCCGCAATACCTCGCTCGCATAGGCGCCCGGCGGCAGCGTGAAGAAGAGGCGCAGGCCCTCCTTTTCCGGCCTCAGGCTCTCCTCTTTCATTCGTACACGATACGGGCGTCTGGAGCCGTAAAGTTTCAGGCCTTCCAGCCCATTGAGAATGCCCGGCCCGCCGACGCCGAGGGATTCTAGCACGCTTCGTTCGAGTTTTCCCGCCTCCCCGCGTGCCTCAACGAGTTTTCGGCCAACCAGGGGTCCCGCCGGACTCACCTCGAAGCGCTCAAGCGCGCGCGCTTCTTTCTCGGGCGCGCCCGCCCTTCTGGTCATCCCCGTTTCATGGTGAAAAATCACGTCGCCCATCCAGATTTCAGCGTGCGCGTGCGCTTCGAGTCTTCTTGCGAGACAGAGGTTGAACAAGCAAGCCTGAAACGCGCCGCCATACAAGACCCGTTCTCTCGCAGGAATCGAGGACGCCGCCTGCCGGGGCGAAGCGCCTTGCTCCAGGCGGGCGAGCGCACGCCTCTCCGCCTCCCAGGAAGGGGGATAGAGCTCCCTCGCCCCTCTGAACTCGCCCGCCTCATACCTTCGGGCGGCCTCCAGCAAGCGCTCATCCGCATCGTTTCGCGTGAATGTGAATCGCCCGGAGCCCAGGAGCGCATCGAGAACGCCTCGCCAGTCTCCCTTCACGAGCGCAAAACCGACCCGCGCCGTATGGCCGTGAACCCCGAATCTCTGATCGCCGAACGCGTTGGGCAATCCCCGCGCGGCGAGGCAATCCAGAATCTCCTGCGCTCTCTTTTCGGCGTCGGGGCCGACGTCCCGAACCAGGATCTCGAAACGATTGCCCGCGAGCGCGCCGCGTCTCACCCGGGTTCGAGAGCGCGCCGCCTCGAGAACCCGTATCCCGTTTTTCTCCAGCCCCAAGACGGCGCCCGGAATCTCTCGTATTTTCGTTTGGAAGGAAAACCACTGCCGCGTCACCGCATTGGAGTCTTTCAGGCCCGCATAGCCAGCCTCCGTCTCGCGGACGCCCAGCGCCCCGCACAGGGCGCGCAGCGCCTCGATGGTCGGTACGCCACGCTTCTCCACCCACAGGTGGAGATGCTCCCCGTCGCCGCCCGGGGGCGCAAGCGGAATCTCCTCCACGCGGAAATCCTCCGGCCTCGCGCGCAGACGCCCGCCTGTGCCGGGCACGGAATCCGTGAGATACGTTCCCTCCATTCTCTCTCCCTCGGAATCCCGAAAAACGAGCCGCTTCGATTCCCGCCTTGGCCCGGTTGGTCGGTTCACTCCTTGCGTTCTTGGGGCTATACTCGCGGTTCCTGCGGAGCGAATCCACCCGGCTTCATTTGTGTTTCACTATCAATGAGGAACGAACATGTCCGGCATTTTCGACAAAACCTCTCTTTTTCTCGCAAGCATCGCGCTGCTCCTGGCATTTCTGGCGTATCAGAAAACCGGGGAGTTGCCATGGGCTCCCGCGGGCCGCGCGGGAAGCCTCATCGTGACCATTCTTCCCAAACTCATGATCGGCATGTTCATCGGCGCGCTCGTGGCCGAAGTCCTGCCGAAGGAAATCCTGCAGAACTGGCTTTCCGATCGCTCCGGCTGGCGCGGCATTTTTGTCGGCTGGCTGGCGGGGTTCATGTTCCCCATGGGCGCGCCCTTTGTCCTCTATCCGCTCGTGGCCGGGCTGTTGCAGGGGGGCGCGGGCTTCGGGCCGATGATAACGATGCTCACTTCAGCGGCTCTGATAGGTCCGGTGCGTGCGTTCGCTTATGAAATCCCCATCCTCGGATCGGAGTTCTTTATGTTCCGCGTAATGGCCGTGTTCTGGATTCCGCCATTGGCGGGCATCGTCGCACAAACGCTCGTGCGTGTCCTGAAAGGCGGCTGAGCCGCGCCTGATACGCCGACTAAGCGCTTCTTTTGGGGACCTCGATGGGCAGGTCTTCCCTGTCGCCCCATTCCTTCCAGGAGCCGAGATAGTTCCTGATCCGCGGATAGCCGAGCAACCGATAGACGAGATAGGCGTGCGCCGAGCGGTAGCCGCCCTGGCAGAGCGGCACCATTTCCCTGTCGGGCGTCAGGCCCCTCGGTGCAAGCAGCTCCGCCAGTTCGGAGGCGGGCCTGAGCGAGCCGTCCGCCGCGATGGCCTCGCTCCATTCGAGGTGGATCGAGCCCGGAACCGCACCTCCGCGCGCGGCCCGGACGTTCTCGGCGAAATACTCGCCCTCCGAGCGCGTGTCGTGAATCGCAACATCTGGATCGCCCAGATGATCCAGTATGTAATCCGCCGTGGCGATACGGCCCTCCTCACAAGGCTTGAGCCGGCTCGCGAACGATGTTCTCAGGATGCGCCTGTGGCCCTCTACCCCCGCCTCGTAGGGGCCTCCCGCCATCGGCCAGGCATCGCGCGTTACGGGCAACCCCTCGGCCTTCCACGCGTCGATGCCGCCGTCCAAAACGTGCGTGTCTTCATGGCCCAGGTATTCCAGGAACCAGAACCCGCGCGCCGAGCGGAAGCCCGTGTTCTCCTGATAGAAGACCACCGTTTTCCCGTAATCGACGCCTCGTATCTCCATGAGATAGGCAAGCATCCAGGTAAAGGCGGCCAGCGCCTGCGGGCGGGTGTCGTTGAGCGAGATTCCGTACAAATCCAGATGCGCGGCGCCCTCGATGTGGCCCGCGCAAAACTCAGGCGCCTGGCGGGTGTCGATGATGACGAGGTCATCCCCTTTGCGCTCGCCGATGCGCTCCGCGAGTTGGCCTGGCGTGAGGACAATGCCCGGGTTCACGTAGCCCTTGTCGCTCATCGGCGCAGCGCCTTACCTGAACTCGCGCGGGCTGAGCGGCTCGAGCCTGTCCGAGAGCTCCCTCGTTGTCGGCGAGGCCTGGAGCGGGCGCACGTAGACTTTCGCCTTCCCCTCCGGGGTGACGAATCGATAGCTCAGCTTGGCGACCTGGCCGTAGTTGTACCAGACGTGCGTGTTGCGCTCCCCGCCGGTGACCAGAAGCAGATGGATCATCTCGACCTCTCCGCCTGAGCCGGTGATGATCTCGAGCCGATCGATCTCGCGGGCGAAGGTTTCGGCTTTTCCCGTCGCCAGGGTAATCGTGACGATGAGGTCCAGGGGGCGCTGCGGCTCCGCGGGCGTCAGAGGCGCTTGCTGCGGCATCGCGGGCACAGGCGGCGCCAGGGTCGGGACCGCTGGAGGCGGCTGACCCGGTACCGTGCCGGGCGGAGCGGGCTGCGCTTCAGGCGGGGTCAGCGGCGGCGGCGTCAAACTCTGCGCCTCGGCGCTCACCGCCAGAAAGAGCACTCCAAGAATTGCGATTTGCAGCGATAGAAGCCGTCTTTTTCCTGAACGCATAATACTCTCCTTTTCCGGGGAGTCGTGTTTCGTTTTTTACTTAAGTCGTATGGGGAATTATACCCACATATCTCATTCCGGCGCATCCGCAGCGCAGCGAAACCCGTATGCGGGCAATCGGCGGTCGGGGAGGTCGCCCGTTCTGTGAGATGAAGCCAGCGCCCACCACCCGTTCACCCAGGATCCGCCCTTGAGCGTTCGCAGCGCCCGGCCGTTCTGCCTGATCGGCTGAGCGTCTTCACGCCCATTATTGAACTCGTCCTCCACCCACTCCCAGACGTTTCCAGCCAGATCTTCCACGCCGTGAACGCTGGCGCCCTCCGGACGCCTCCCCACGGCCTTGGGACCTCCAGCATCGGGGCTCAGGCCGAAGACGGCATTCCTGTCGCGCCGCGCATTCCCCCACGGATACCGCCTGCCCTTGTCCGCGCCCTGGGCGGCGTACTCCCATTCCGCCTCCGTGGGGAGCCGCTTCCCGGCCCACGCGCAGTACGCGCGCGCCTCCTCCCACGTCACCCCCACCACGGGGAGGTGCGGGCCGGTGAAGTGGACTTTGCGCCAAAAGGGGGGTTCCGGCCCGTTCGTCGCACGCACGAAATCCCCGTAAAGCGCATTCGTTACTTCGAACTTGTCAAGACGAAACGATGCGACCTCGACGGGTCGCCCGCCCGTTGCCTTGAGAATCACGCGCCTGCGGCGCCATCTTCTGCGAGAGCGATTCGGGTTGGTGTACTCGACACCCATCATGAAGCGCCCGCCGGGAATGTCCACCATTCCCTCGAGAGAAGGCTTGCGGACGGGTAGAGGCGGCAGTGGTTTCGGCGCTTCCGGCGCAGGCTTGGTGGGCGCGAGTTTCGCGGTTTCGGTTTTCGGCTCCGGCTTTGGTTCGGATTCAGTCTTCGGTTCCGGTTCCGGACTCGGCTCTGGCTCCGATGTTGATTCCGTTTCCGGAACCGCGTCGGTTTCGGCCGAGGGAGAATCGGGTTTTTCCTCCTCCCTCTTTTCCGTCGGGAGCCGGGGCGCTGGCAGGCCCTTGATGGCGCGCGCCTTGAGTTCATACTCGATGTTGGTGAGCTCGGGCCACCTCGACTTGTCGAGCGAGCCGAGCAGCGCCTTCGCTTCTTTCAGCCGCCCGTAGCGATACAGCAGATAGGCGAGTCCTCGCCGAGCGCTGCCACTTTCGGGGTAGCGCGTGTTCGCCCTCTGGAAAAATATAAAGGCCTCGTCGGGACGATTCGCATCATACAGGGTCCAGCCCAGGCCCGTGAGCGCATGGAGAAGCTCCGGCTCGTGAGCGAGCGCCTCGCGAAAATTCTTCTCGGCGAATTTGTAATCTTCCTGCCGGTACGCCGCTTCTCCCATGTCGCTCAAAATCACGGCTCGGCTCGGCGGGGGCGGCTCGGACTCCTGCGGGGGCGCCGACTCCTCGGGAGGGGGTGGTTTATGCTCCGGCAGAGGCGCGGGAGCCAAAGAACGTGTTCGCTTTAGCGCCAGGGCGGAGAGGGTGGCGTCCTGAGCCTGTTTTTGCTCCGGCGCAACCGGCTCCCGGGCCGGCGGCTCTGCGCCGCCGCACCCAATGCTCGAGAAAGCCAGTGTGAGGAAACATGCCGAGAGCCGGAGCAAAGGCGGAAGCCCGGCCCCTTTGTTTTTTTCTCGCATCACCCACCCAATGTTTACGGAGAGCCGTTTCCGTTCTCCTCGATGCGGGCCAGGGCCGCGACGCGATCCCCTTCCTTGACCCCGATCAGGCGAACTCCCTGCGTGGCGCGTCCGATGATGGAAACGTCCTGAACCCGGGAGCGAATGAGCTGCCCCCCGGTGGTGATGAGCATGAATTCATCGTCCTCGGTCACCCGTCTGATACCGACAACCGGTCCGTTTTTATCCGTCACCTTGATGTTGATCACGCCCTTGCCGCCCCGGTTGGTCAGCCGGTAGTCGTCCACGCGGCTGCGCTTTCCGAAGCCGAACTCGGTGGCGGTGAGAATGATGTCTCCCGGCGAGACGACTTCCATTCCGATTACGCAATCGCCTTTCGCCAGATCGATTCCGCGCACGCCGCGCGCGCTTCTGCCCATGGCGCGAACCTTCTCCTCCGGGAAGCGGATGGCCTTGCCGCCTCTCGTTCCGAGGAACACATTCAGGCTGCCGTCGGTCTGGCCGACGCCGATAAGTTCGTCCCCTTCGTCGAGGTTGAGCGCGATGATTCCGCCCACCCTCGGATTGCTGAACGCCGTGAGTTGCGTCTTTTTGAGCACGCCTTGTTTGGTCGCCATGAGGATGTAGCGATCGGGCTCGAACTTGCGCACCGGCATGACGGCGGAGACGTACTCGCCCGACACCAGTTGAAGCACGTTCACGATGGCCTTGCCGCGCGCTGCCCGGCCTCCCTGGGGAATCTCGTGCACCTTGAGCCAATGGCACCGCCCGCGAGAGGTGAAGAACATCATGTAATCGTGCGTGGAGGCGATGAAGAGTTGTTCGACGAAATCCTCCTGTTTCGTCCCCATGCCCATCACGCCCTTTCCGCCGCGGCGCTGGGAGCGGTACAGGGTGATGGCGTTTCGCTTGATGTAGCCCGAATTCGAGATGGTGACCGCCATGTCTTCTTCGACGATCATGTCCTCGATGGAAATCTCGCTCGTCTCATCCACGATCTCCGTACGCCGCTCGTCCGCGAACTTCTCCCGGATTTCCAGAAGCTCTTCCTTGATGATGGAAGTCTGGAGCTTTTCGTCCACGAGCACTTTGCGGAGATATGCGATGGTCTTTTGGAGTTCCTTGTATTCCGCTTCTATCTTGTCGCGCTCCAAGCCCGTGAGGCGCTGGAGCCTCATCTCCAGGATGGCCTGCGCCTGGGGCTGGGTGAGCCCGAAGTTGCGAATGAGTCCCGCGCGCGCTTCTTCCGGCGTCTCGCTCGCCCGAATGAGCGTGATGACTTCTTCGATGTTGTCGAGCGCGATGCGGTAACCCTCGAGTATGTGCGCCCTGTTCTCGGCCTTCTTGAGTTCGAAGCGGCTGCGCCGGAGGATGACCTCGCGGCGATAGCGCAGGAAATGGGAGAGCATCTCCTTCACGCCCATCACACGGGGCTGGTTGTTCACGAGGGCCAGCAGGATGACGCCGAAGGTCGTCTGCATCTGGGTGTGCTTGTAGAGCTGGTTCAGGACCGCGCCCCCCACGGCGTCTCTTTTGAGGTCGATGACGATGCGCATGCCGCTCCTATCGCTCTCGTCCCGGATGTCCGAGATGTCGCGGATTTTCTGCTCGCGCACGAGGTCCGCAATCTTCTCTATCAGCCTCGCCTTGTTGAGCGCGTAGGGAATCTCGGTCACCACGATGGACTGGCGGTTCGTTCGCCCGTTGATCTCCACCATCGACTTGGCGCGCAACTGCAGCGAACCCCGGCCCGTCTCGTAGTAGCTCCTGATTCCCGAACGCCCGTAGATGATGCCAGCGGTAGGAAAATCCGGCCCCGGCATTCTCTCGAGAATCTCCTCGAGCGTGGCGTCTTCCTTCTCGAGGACGTGAACGAGCGCGTCGCATAGCTCGCCCAGATTGTGGGGCGGGATGTTCGTGGCCATGCCGACGGCGATGCCCGTGGAGCCGTTCAGCAGCAGATTGGGCACGCGGGATGGGAGTACGGAGGGTTCCGTGCGCGTGTTGTCGTAGTTGGGTATGAAATCGACGGTGTCTTTCTCGATGTCGGCGAGCAAGTTCTCGGCGAGCAGCGTCATCCGCGCTTCGGTGTAGCGCATGGCCGCGGGCGGATCGCCGTCCACCGAGCCGAAGTTGCCCTGCCCGTCCACCAGGAGGCCGCGCAGCGAGAAATCCTGCGCCATGCGCGCCAGCGCCGGGTAGACCACCGCCTCGCCGTGGGGGTGGTAGTTTCCGCTCACGTCGCCCGCTATCTTCGCGCACTTGCGAAACGGCCTGTTGTGCGCGAGGCCCAGGTCGTTCAGCGTGGTGAGGATGCGCCTTTGTACGGGCTTGAGTCCGTCGCGGACATCTGGAAGCGCGCGCGCGATGATGACGCTCATCGCGTAGTCCATGAAGGACGCGCTCATCTCCTGTTCAATGCTGACCTCATTCAGGTTGTCCATGCTCTCGAAAATCTCCTGCCGACGGCGTGAAACAAAGGCCGTCCCAAAGGTTTGATCACCGGGTAGGGGCGAACCTGGATGGGCGAAATGCAAACACTGTTTTATAACATAAAAATGGTTGCATCGGCAAACAAAAACAATTACTTGCGATGCTTTTCAGGAACCCGCAAGCGCCCTCGTTTCAATGGGTTTCAGGCCCACGCTCTCTTCGCCCGCCCGATTGCCCAAGAGCCTTCTTTCGTGGAAAATAGCAGCATCCGAAGCCAGGTTGAATTTCTTCTCTCAAGCGAGGATACCCATGCGATTCTCACTTAGGTCCGCCAGGAAGATCCGCCTCGTCCTGGCCGTCGTTTTCTTTCTGGCGCTGCTCGCCTCCACGGTGATGGTGGAAAGTCATAAGGACGAGCAGGACGGGACTCACTCACCCGAAGTGGGGGACTTGATGGAGAAGCTGGACGCTGACTTCGTCGCTCTGATCAAGGCCGTTCTCGTCGTCTCGGTTCAGGAGCTCGTGAGCGAGACGCCATACGCAACCATCGAAAAACAAGCAGCGTCCGTCGCCGCCACGGCGAAAATCCTGCCGCGCGCAGAAGAGTTCCGAGGGGATAATTCGATGCTCGTCCTCTCGCGCCAGCTCGAAGCCGCCGCCAATGGCCTTGCGAAGGCGGCGAGGAACAAAAACCTGGACGCGGCCGTCAAGGCGCTGGTGGCAACACACGGCGTTTGCGTGCGCTGTCACGAGGACGCGCGCTTCTAGTTCCGGGAAAATTACAGGCCTTCGCGCTCCGAGAGAGCGCGCGCTAGACGTCGAGGTTCTGGACCTCGGTCGCGTGCCTTTCGATGTGCTCGCGTCTCGGTTCGACGGCGTCTCCCATGAGGGTGGAGAAAATGTCGTTGGCCTCGATGACGTCCGATACGACGACCTTGCGGAAGGTCCTTCGCTGCGGATCCATGGTCGTCTCCCAGAGTTGTTCGGGGTTCATCTCGCCCAGTCCCTTGTAGCGCTGGACGCTGACGCCCTTCTGGCCGAGTGAACGGAACTGATCGAGTATCTCCCCCGCCCGGGTCACGGAAAGCTCGGCGTCACCCGACTTGATGACGTAGGGAGGCTTGCCGAACGCGGCGAGCATATCCGTGGAACGGCGGAGCTTTTTGAAGCCGGCGGATTCGAAAAGGCCCGCATCCACTCGGGTTGTGAGATCGCGATCCGACATGCGGGAACGAACGGTCAGGCCCCTCAGGGTCTTGCCGTCCTCTTCGGTTCGCGGCGTTACAGCCGGCTCGCCATCCGCCGGATGATATTCCCTGAACTCGCGCTTCACCATTTTTTCGATTTCCTTGAGCCTTTTCCGATCCTTCAGGTGAGCGGCCTCAAGGCCCGGCTCGTCGGCCAGGAGCCTGATGACGCGCGGGTCCATGCCCCGGCGGGTGAAGCGCTGAACCGCGGCTTCGGCCTCGGAGATTAACAGCATCAGTTTGCGCAGCCTTTCGCCTTTGGGGAAATTCCCGTTTGTCGCGGTCGCCGGCGTTCCGTTGGCCTCGCCGTGGATCTCCGCGTCCTTGACGGCGGAGGAGATGATGTAGTCCTCGAACGAGTGATCATCCTTGAGGTACATCTCGGCCTTGCCCTTTTTCACCTTGTAGAGCGGCGGCTGCGCAATGTAGAGATGTTGCCCGGTAATAAGTTCGGGCATGTGGCGGTAGAAAAACGTGAGCAAGAGCGTCCTGATGTGCGAACCGTCCACGTCGGCGTCCGTCATGATGACGATCTTGTGGTACCTGAGCTTGCCTAAATCGAAATCCTCCCCGATGCCCGTGCCGATGGCGGTGATCATGGTGCGGATTTCCTCGTGGTTCAGCATCTTGTCGAGGCGCGCCTTTTCCACGTTCAGGATTTTTCCCTTCAGGGGGAGGATCGCCTGAAACGCCCTGTCCCTTCCCTGCTTGGCCGACCCGCCCGCCGATTCACCCTCTACCAGGTAGAGTTCACACAAAGCGGGGTCTCTCTCCGAGCAGTCGGCGAGCTTGCCCGGCAAGGAGCCGCTGTCGAGCGCCCCCTTTCTTCTCGTGAGATCGCGCGCCTTTCGCGCCGCCTCTCTCGCCTGAGACGCCTGAACGGCCTTGTCCACGATCCGCTTTGCGACCGTGGGGTTCTCCTCGAAAAAGTTGGCGAGGTTCTCGTTCATGACCTGTTCGACGAGGCCCTTCATCTCGGAGTTCCCGAGCTTGGACTTGGTCTGGCCCTCGAACTGGGGGTCGGGCAGCTTCACGCTCAAGACTGCCGTAAGGCCCTCGCGAACGTCTTCGCCCGAGGGAGCGGGGTTGTTCTTCAGGAGCTTGTTCGTCGCGGCGTAGCGGTTGATGGTTCTCGTGAGCGCGCTCCTGAAGCCCACGAGGTGGGTTCCGCCGTCGGTGGTATTGATGTTGTTGGCGAAGGTGAGGAGCGTCTCGTTGTAGGCGTCGTTGTACTGGATGGAAACCTCGACGATGTTCCCCTCGCGCTCGCCCTTGATGTATATCGGCTTTCTGTGGATGGCGTTCCTCGAACGGTTCAGGTGCTCGACGAAAGAGACGATGCCGCCCCTGTAGAAATACTCCTGTTTCCTGTCGTCCTCTCTCTTGTCCTCGAGCACGATCTTGAGGCCGCTGTTCAGATAGGCCAACTCCCTCAGGCGGCTCGCGAGAACGTCGAAGCTGAACTCGGTGGTCTCGAAAATCTCCTCATCCGGCATGAAGGTGATGGTTGTTCCGGTGGTCCTGGACTTTTGCCCCTTTTTCAGCCTCGCTTTCGGGACGCCCCTGTCGAACTCCATCGCGTGAACGTACCCGTCTCTCCTGATCTCGGCCACCAGCCACGAGGAAAGAGCGTTCACGCAGGAGACGCCCACCCCGTGCAGCCCGCCTGAAACCTTATACGCGCTGTTCTCGAACTTGCCGCCCGCGTGGAGCTTCGTCAAAACCACCTCGGCCGCGGAGACCTTCTCCGTCGGGTGCCTGTCCACGGGGATACCGCGCCCGTTGTCCGTAACCCGCACCGAACCATCCTCGTTGATCACCACGCTCACCTTGTCGCAGTGACCGGCCATCGCCTCGTCCACGCTGTTGTCCACCACTTCGTATACGAGATGGTGCAGGCCGCCGGGTCCCGTGCTGCCGATGTACATGGCGGGCCGCTTCCGCACTGCCTCCAAACCTTCGAGGATGCGTATGTCCTTCGCCTTGTAGCTCGCCTCGGACTTTCTGTTGGTGGTTCTCGCCATTTTCTTTCTTGCCGCCTCTCTGGGCTGGAGTTTTTCAGTCCACGCCTACAACCGTTGCGTCTTGAACCAGAAAATTCTTTCCCTCGACTTCGCTTTCGCTTATCCGGGGATTCTCAGTCGATGTGATGAAGGTCTGCGCTCCCAGGGAACCCAGGAACAACAACACCCTCTTTTTCCTGCCCGCGTCCAGCTCGGAACCCAAGTCATCGAGCAACACGACGGGGGCCTCTTTCCTTCTCCCTTTGTATTCCTCAGCGTTCGCCGTGACCAGCAGTATCGTTATGAGCCTCTGTTCGCCCTGTGAGGCGACATCCTTCGCCCGACGCCCGTTCCAAGACAAGTGAAAATCATCAAGCTGCGGACCCCAAAGCGTCGTCTTCCTCGCCTTCTCCTCATTCGAGAGCCTTTGCGCCGCCTCTCGCATACCCTCTCGTATGTCCCCTTCCGTTCCCTCGTCGCCCCCGGGGAGACCGTTGGCTTCATACGCCACCGAGACCCTGGATTCCTGCGTTTCTCCAAATAAGTTCTCTAGGTGATTCAGCCGGTTTTTCAGCGAATGTATATATCGTTTCCTGCGGACGATAATGCGGGCGGCCATCTCGATCAGTCGCTCTTGCCACACCTGAATCATAGCAGATTCGGTCTCATTTCTCAAAAGGCGATTCCTCTCCGAAAGGAGTTTTGCGTACGTTCTGGAATCCTCGATATGAGCCGGTTCGACGGCCGCTATCGCCCTGTCAAAAAAACGTCTTCTCGCCCCGGGACCCTCCTTGATGACTTGGGGCGTCTCGGGGAAAAAAACAATGACGTGCGAACTGTCGAGATACGGCATCAGGCCGCGCAGCTCCCGACCGTTTCTCTTGTACTTTCTCTCACGTCCGTGAAACGCAGCCTCAAGTCTCGTTTCCCTGCCGCTCTCGTCCTCGACGAACGCGCCGGACGCATACATTCCCTCGCCGCCGTGCAGCACCATTTTCTCCCTGGAGATCCGGCGAAAAGAGCGCAGGTGCGAAAGATAATATATGGCTTCCAGGAGATTCGTTTTGCCCGATCCGTTATTGCCGAAGATGTAGTTGAATCCCGGGTGAGGCCTGAATTCGAGTCTCGGGTAGTTTCTGAAATTTTTGAGAATCATCTCGGTGAGGCGCAAGGGTTATCCTCAGGCACCAGTTCTTTTAGAACCTTGTATAACATCTAAAAAGTAGTCGTAGTAGTAGCGGTGAATTTGTGAATAACCGCATAAGGTGCTCAAAGAGAAACCTTTATCCAGTCGAGCGGGTGTGGAATTGTTTGTGGGTGAAGGCGGATTGCCGGGCGTTTTTCCTCTGGCTGCGGTGGAAGCGAAGGTTTCAACAGGGATATCCACAACTCTTTCCACTGGTATTTCAGGATAGGTCTATTTTTTGTTCGAGCGTTTGGATGGTGGCGGAGAGGGAGAGGTCCGTTTTGAGCAGGCCCTCGATTTTGTTGGTGGAGTGGATCACGGTGGAGTGGTCCTTCCCCCCGAAGCGGCGGCCGATTTCGGTGGTCGAAGCGCGCGTGAGTTTTCTCGCGAGGTACATGGCGATCTGGCGGGGGACGGCGAAAGAGCGCGCCCGGTTTTTTGATTTCAGGTCGCTGACTCGTATCTGGAAGTGCTCGGCGACGATTTTCTGAATGTTGTCAACTGAAGAGTTGCGGGCGGGGTCTCGAATGATTCCGCGCAACACCTCTTGCGCGACGGGGAGATCGATTTCGATGTCGTGCAAAGAGGCGTGAATGCTGAGTTTTATGAGGCACCCTTCGAGTTCCCGGACGTTGGAGCGAACCTTCTCAGCGATGTAGTGGGCAACCTCGCCGTCGAGAAAGAGATCCTGCTCACCCGCTTTTTTCTGCAGGATGGCCACTTTGGTCTCAAAATCCGGAGCGCCGATATCCGCTATCATCCCCGAGATGAAGCGCGACCTGAGGCGCTCCTCCAGTCCTGGCGTGTCCTTGGGCATTTTATCGCTCGTGATGACGATCTGCTTTCTCGCCCGTTGTAAGGCCTCGAAGGTAAAGAAGAACTCCTCTTGCGTTCGCTCCTTGCCGGCGATGAACTGGATGTCGTCTATCATCAGGATATCCACTTTTCGGTACTTGCTTCTGAAAGCGGCCATCTGGTTCTGTCTGATCGACGTGATGAGATCGTTGGTGAAGCTCTCGGAAGAAGTATAGAAGATCCGTGACCTCGGGCGTTGATCGAGTACGCGGTGGGCGATGGCGTGCATCAGGTGGGTTTTGCCGAGCCCCACCCCCCCGTAAATGAACAGTGGGTTTCGTGCAACTCCCGCGCCGTCCGCCAGGCGGAGGCTGCAGGCGTGGGCGAACTCGTTCGAGCCGCCCACCACGAAATTCTCGAAACGGTATCTGGGATTCAGGAAGTCCGGCCTGTCATAGGGGGGCTGAGGTCCTTCCGAAAGCGCCGTCGTTTCCTCTGCCGGGATCATGGCGGCCGGCGTGCCCGGGCGGCCCGCTCCGTTGGCCGGCCCGCTACCCACCGACAGGGTGAGCACCACGTTCGGTCCGGCCTCCTGCTTGAGTACGTCCGTGATGATTCCCCAGTAGCGCGAGCGCAAGGTATCCGCTGTAAACGGATCGGGGGTCTGGATCGCCAAAGAGGATTCGCTCGCGCTGAGTTCCTCGACGCCGGCAAACCAGCGCGCGAAGGTTTGGGGGGAGACTTCTTGTCTGATCTTTTCCGAACAGCGTTGCCAAAGAGTCATCATCAGGAGAACCAACTCAAAACATGAATCGCGCGGCGAGGGGCCTTTGAACCGCACGAAAGCAGGTTTTTCCACAGGGCGAGAGTATCGCTGACCCAGAGAGGCATTTTTCCACAAAACAACCGGGCATGGCAAGCGTTTTCCACAAAAAAGCGGCGTTTTCATTGTTTTTTTATGAACGAAACGCATATTTTTCGAGAAAAAATAGAGTCAAAGCGCAAAGAAAAATCCTCGTCTATCCGGGACAGAAGATTTAAGGCGCGCATTCCTCCAGTGGTTCTTGACAATCAGGGTTTTGGTGGCTACTTTACGCTCGGCTTTCTGGGAAAGCTTCCCTTCATTATAATGTGGCGGTCTCAACGATCGAACCCGTTGCCGGCATATGGAGCTTTTGGTGAAACGAACTTACCAGCCGAACAGAAGAAAACGAGTGAAGACGCACGGGTTTCGTCGCCGGATGAAGACCACCGGCGGGCGTGCGATTATAAGGCGCCGCCGATCCAAGGGCCGCAAGCGACTCGGCGTTTCCGCCTAGGGGGCGTGCCGGGCCTGCCGATTCCGACTAGGAGGGCGCGGAAATGGACGAGAGTTTCCCGCCGGAGCGCCGAATCCGCAAGGGGAGCGAGTTCGCCGTTGTTCTCAGAGAGGGACGCAGGAGCACGTGCCCGTATTTTACGCTGCATATCCTGCCTGTCCCTTCGCGGAATTGTGCGAGACTCGGCATCATCGCGTCGCGCCGGGTGGGCGGCGCCGTTCAGAGGAATCGGGCCAAGCGGCTTCTCCGCGAGGCGTTTCGGCGCCTCGGCTCTCAACTCCCTGCGGGGGTGAACCTTGTGGCCGTGGCGAGGAACTCGATCGCCAAGGCGAGGCTAGAGGATGTTGAAAGGGCGTTCCGCAACGCTTTCCACGGGAAAACACATTCCTGAAAAAGAGATAGGCCCCGTCTCCCGGATTGTCCGCGTCTTGGCGATGGTTCTGGTTCGGGGATATCAGCTTGTCCTGTCTCCCGTGATGCCGGGCAGTTGCCGGTTTTCACCCTCTTGTTCTCATTACGCGCTCGAGGCATTTCGACGCCATGCGCCCGTGCGGGCCTTTTGGCTCACGCTGCGCCGCATCGGGCGTTGCCATCCATTTCACCCCGGGGGAAACGATCCGGTTCCCTGAGGGATCCGGCGGAGGCGCTTTAGACCATGGAAAGAAACGCGATTCTCGCCGCCGTCTTGTCGATGGCGATACTCATTGGCTGGCAATACCTCGTCGTGAAGCCGATGGAAGACGAGCAGGCCCAGAAACAGGCCCAGGAACAAAAGGCGGCCAAGGCGCGGGCGGCTGCCCAGGGCAAAGGCCGACCGAGCGCCGCGAGCACGCCGCTCCAGGCGCCGGCCTCAGGTTCCGCCGCGCCGGCCGCGCCCGCCGCTCCTTCCGCGCCCACGGAAGCCGCCCCGGGGCAACGGGTCCGGGTGGATGTGGGCGATGCGGTGTACGAGTTGACCAACCGGGGCGCCGGCTTTTTGTCCGCGCGCCTTCTGAAATACAAGCAGGGCGAACGGAACTTCGTCCAGCTCGTGCCCGCCGGCCAGCCGGACGTGCGGCCCCTTTTCTTCTGGGGTGGCAAGACCGCGCAGCGGCTCAACGAGGCCTCCTACCAGGTCGAAGGCGGCGACCTCTCTCTCTCGAAGTCGAACCCCGAGGGGACGCTTCGTTTCGTCTACCGTGGCGCCGACGGCCTCTCGGCGGAGAAGGCGCTCACCTTCCGCCACAACGAATTCAACATCCGTACGAGGATTCGCGTCACCCGTCCCTCCGGGGACGAGGCGATGGGAATCGTCTGGGGCCCGCGCGTCGGCGGCAGCGACGGCAACACTTACGGCGGCGTCATCGAGGGGCCGATGAGCTTCGTGGGCGAGGAACTCGAATACGACTATCCCGAGCAAGCAAAGCCCGTCACCCACGGCGAGAGCCTCAAGTGGACGTCGCTCCAGTCGAAGCACTTCATCGCGGCGCTCATCCCGCGGGCGGGAGCGGGCGGGGCGGAGATACGCCTGCTCTCCCAGACGGACGACCTCAGCGAATACGCCGCCATCGTTCCTTTCGCGCAGGGAAAGGACGTCGACGCGTCCTTCGACGTCTACGTGGGGCCGAAGGCGGTGGAGCATCTCGAAAAGCTCAAGGTCAACCTCGAGGATTCCCTGGACTACGGGATGTTCTCCTTCATCGCCAAGCCGCTCATGTCGATCCTGCGCTTCTTCCACGGGTTTGTGGGCAACTGGGGCGTGGCCATCATCCTGCTGACCATCGTGGTCAAGATCATCTTCTACCCCCTCACCCACGTCAGCATGCGCAACATGAAGGAGATGCAGAAGCTCCAGCCGCGCATCACGCAGCTGCGCGAGATCTACAAGGACGACAAGAACAGGCTGAACGAGCAGACCATGGCCCTGTACAAGGAACACAAGGTCAATCCGATGATGGGCTGTCTGCCCATGCTGATACAGATTCCCGTCTTCTTCGGGCTGTACGAGGCGCTCCTGGTGTCGATAGAGCTGCGGAACGCGCCCTTTTTCGGCTGGGTGCAGGACCTCTCGGTGCAGGACCCCTATCACGTGTATACGATACTCATGGGCGCGTCGATGTTCCTGCAGCAGAAGATGACGCCTACCGCGGGCGACCCCACCCAGGCGAAGATGATGATGTTCATGCCCATCATCTTCACGGGCATGTTCATCTTCTATCCCGTGCCCGTGGGGCTGGTGATCTACTGGCTCGTGAACAACCTGCTCTCCATCGCGCAGCAATTCTACGTGAACCGCTCCGTTCAGCCGCCCAAGCTGGCCGAGGAGAATTGACGCGGAAAATGCTCTTGCGACCCCTTGAAGAAATACGGCCGCCTTTCGCGGCGCACCGCCACACGAAAGCCGTGGAGACGAGCAAATGAACTTTAGCGGCGGCTGGGGCGACGGCGGCATGGAAGGCCCGGGCTTTCATTACTTCCCCCCCGGCGAGAATCCCGACTTGACGCCTTTCGCGGAAATGTCGGGCCGCGCGCTCAGGCGCGTCATCGAGCGGATAGACCTGGAAATTCTCGCCCTGGCGCTTCACGACGCGCAGCCACGGGTGGTCGAGCGGGTGCTCAGGAACGTGTCCTCGAAGAACGCCGCCCACATTCGCGAGGAAATCGAGCGATCGGGCGCGGGGCGGAGCGAGCGGAGCGTCGAGGCGCGGCAGATGCTGATGCAGACCGCCTACGCCATGAAAAACCACGGCGACATTACCTTCGACGGCCCCGCCGACGACGCCATCCCCCCGCTGGAACGGGCGCTCGAAGAGGGGCTCGCCGCGCATCACGCCCCCGAGAGCAAGGCCGAACACGCCGTTTCGCTCATCGTCGCCCTCGCCGCGCGGGCGGAGCAGCACGGGCTGCTCTCCCTGGAGCCGGCTCTCGAGAGAAGCCCGGACGGGATTTTCTCCACCGGCCTTCGGATGCTGGTGGACCAGGCGCCCTGGGATGAGGTGGAGATGATTCTCGCCCGGCAAATCGAATCCGCCCTCGGCGCGATGGACAGGAACAAGGAGATAGCCATCGAGGGCGCGCTGGCGATCCTCGAGGGCGTGAGCGAGGATCGCGCGCGCGCGAGGCTCGTCGCCTTCCTGCCCGAGGGCGAGGCGGATTACGAACGCCTGCCCGGCGTCCGGTTTTCTCCCTCGACCCAGGCGGCGGTCGACATCATCAGCCTGTGCGTGGAACTCGCAGGCCTGGCCTCCCGCGATGAGGGCGGCGCGATTGCAGAGCGCCTCGAGTGGGTTCAGGAACCCCTTCTCAAGACGGGGCTCAAGTGGGCGATCGAGGGCGCCTCGATACAGGACGTCGAAAGGCTCCTCAGCCGCAAGGGGCAGACGCGCCTCGACAGGGAGCGCAGAAAGCTCGAGTGTCTGGCGGAGGGGTTGATGCTCATCAGAGAGGGGCATCCGGTGGACTTCATCCGCGAGGCGCTCGGCGGCTATCTCGAGGACGAGGCTTGAGCGAGGCGGCCTCACGGAGGCGGTGGTCGCTTCCCGTCCGCAACCGCCACCTCCTGCTCACCAGGGGAAGGCGGCGGGCCATGCCGCCCGTCAAGACGCTGCGCGCTTTAGGCCTCAAGCGCGGCATGAGTTTCCTGGACATCGGCTGCGGCCCCGGGTATTTCTCGATACCCGCCTGCGGGGTCGTGGGAAAATACGGTCGCGTGCTCGCCTGCGACATATCGCCCGTGATGCTCGCCGAGCTTCGGGCTGGGGCCAAAGAACGCGGCTACGCCAACCTGACGGCGAAGCGAAACCAGGGTTCCCGAATCCCGTTTCCGGACGCAAGCGTGGATTTCGCCCTCATCGCGTTCGTGCTTCATGCGCTGGCCGACGTCCGAGCCCTGCTCGCCGAATCGCGGCGCGTGATGAAGGAGGGCGCCGTCATCACGCTGATCGACTGGCACAGGAAGCCCATGGACATGGGGCCGCCCCTGGAGGCGCGCTTTCGGCCAAGGGAACTCGTCGGGGAATTGCGCGAGGCGGGTTTCAGGAGAGCCCGTTGGCGGGATTTCGACGGCAACACCTATTTCGCCTTTGCGGAGGCCCGCTAGCGCCTGTCAATGCGGGGGCGATACGCTATAATCCGCTCTTCATCGGCGGGCTACGCGCCTTGTGGACGCGAGGGATGACGAGGCGAGGCGATGAGCGGCCCTGGCGTTTCGTCGGGAGGGGGGAAGATACGCTCACAAGGGGGTATCCTCGTTCTGGCGGTTGCGCTCGCGCTGATGCTCAACAACCTGTTTTTCGCGATCAGCCCCAAAGCGGCCAAGGTGGTTTTCCATTGGCTCGACGCCGTCGTCATCGCCGCCTTGGCGTTCGTTCTCATCACGAACATCCGCGATCTGATGGGCGGCGAAGCCGTATGGCACCGGGTCGTGGCGGCGCTCGCGGGCGGCGTGCTGGTGAATTTTTACGCCTACAACTATCTGGCCAAGATGGCGGGCAGCGGGCTGGAGAGCGGGACCTTGTGGCTGGTTCTGGTGCCGTTTACGGTATCCCTGCTCGCCTATGAGGGTTTTTGGATGATTCGCGCGTGCGGGCGGGAGCCATAGACGGAGGCGCGCTTCGGACGGGAGAGAGATGGCGGAAGAGATGGAAGGCAAATCCTCGATTCAAGGGCATGTGGCGCTCGTGACGGCGGGCGCTGTGGGCATCGGCGAAGCGATAGCCGAGCGCCTGGCGCATGAGGGCGCCCGCGTCGCCTTGCTGGACCTGGACCAGGCGCAGGGCGAGGCGACCGAACGGCGGATATGCGAAGCGGGCGGCGAGGCCCGCTTCATCAATACCGACGCCACATCGGCGAATGAGGTCAAGGCGGCCGTGGAAGAGGCGCTCGTCGCATGGGGGCGTCTCGACATTCTGGTGAACTGCGCGGGCGGGTTCGTGGAGAATCCCGCCATCGAGGAACTCGAAGAGGCGCAGTGGCGTCGGGTCGTGGACTTGAACTTGAAGAGCGCCTACCTGTGTGCGCGCGAGGCGGTTCCCATTATGAAGAAAGCCGGCTATGGCCGCGTCGTGAACATCGCCTCCCAGTCGGGCCGCGACGCCATCATCGAGACGGGCCTCGCCTACAGCGCGGCCAAGGCGGGCCTGTTCGGCTTCTGCAGGCGGCTGGCGGTCGAGGTGGCGCCTTACGGCGTCACGGTGAACACGGTGGCTCCGGGCGTCGTGATCACCCCGAGGACGGGCGTCCTCCACAAGGACAGGCTGCCCGAGATCATCTCGAAGATTCCGGCGGGCCGCCTGGCGGACGCCGCGGACATCGCCGACGCCGTGTGGTATCTCGCCAGGCCCGAGGCACGCTACGTCACGGGCGTGACGCTCGACGTCAACGGCGGCAGGTACGTTCACTAGAAAGGGAATTCGCGTGCATGAGCGATCCTCCATCAAAGATCACGTCGCCATCGTCACCGGCGCGACCGACGGCATCGGCCTGGCGACGGCGATACGCTTCGCCGATGAGGGCGCGAAAGTGGCCATCATGGGGCGCGACCCCGAGCGTGGTTCGGCGGCCCTGGCCCAGGTGAGCTTGCACGGCGACGCCATTTTCGTCCAGGGCGACGCCGCGCAGAAAGAGGACATCGACCTTCTTTTCGCCCGAGCGCTCGGCACCTGGAGCCGCTTGGACATTCTGGTGAACTGCGCGGGCGGGTTCGTGGAGGTGTCCGACATCGAGGGCCTCGACGAGGCGGAGTGGGAGAAGATCGTCAAGTGGAACCTTACGAGCTGTTATCTCGCCACGCGGGCGGCAACGGCTCCCATGAAAGAGCGCGGCTATGGCCGCATCGTGAACATCTCCTCCATCTCCGCGCGCGACGGCCTGGCGAACGTCTCGCTGGTCTACAGCGCCGCCAAATCCGCGATGCAGGGCTTTACGAGGAGGCTCGCGGTGGAACTCGCCCCCCACGGCATCACGGTGAACGCCGTCGCCCCGGGCGTGACGCTCACCAAGCGCTTTCGCCTGGTGCACGGAGAGCGCGTGCCGCAGATAGTGGCGAACCTGCCCGTGGGCTTCGGCGGGGAGCCCGAGGATATCGCCGACGCGATATGGTATTTCTCCACCCCGGGTTCGGGCTACGTCACGGGCGCGACCATCGACGTGAACGGCGGCCAGTACGTGAATTAGCGGGCTTTGAGAAATTTCAACCGGCGCGCCGTGGGGCCGCCGAAAACGCGAGAATTCATGGTATCATCTCTGGCAGCGAGGGATTTTGAAGCCGTCTAAACATCAGAGGAGCTACGCAAATGCGACGCCCCATGCTTGTGATCGCCCTGTTTTTGCTCGCCGCCGCCCTGGTTCTCCCGCAGGCCGCGCTCGCCGTGGAAGGATGGGAGACCTATGACGCCAAGGCGTTCGCCCAGGCCCAAAAGGACGGAAAGACGATTTTCGTGGTCGTCCACACCGAGTGGTGAGGGACGTGCAGGCAGCAGGTTCCGCTGCTTCAGTCCCTGGTGAAAGAGAAGAAGTTCGCTAACGCCGCCGCGTTCGTGGTGGACTTCGACACACAGCGCGATTTCGCGAAGGCGAACGATGTTCGCTTCCAGTCGACGATCGTCGTCTTCAAGGGCGCGCAGGAGAAGGGCCGCTCCACGGGCGACGTGGACATGGCGAGCATCCGAAGCCTCATGGAGCGCGCGCTGTAAAACGAGCGATTCCGGCGAATGCGGGCCCGCTGCGGCGGGCCTTTCGCGTTTCTACCCAAGCGGCGAGACAGCCACCTCCCCGTCCCTGACGGAAATGTCCGTTCCGTAGGAAGCGGAGAATTTCTGCATCATATCCACGATCACGCGGCCCTCGCCGCGCTTCGGCGAAAGGGGCTTGGGCGCGCCGCCCACGCCGCAGCGGCAGGGTATCAGGTGCAAGTCGCTCAGCCCTTCCTCGTCCAGGCGCCCGCCCAGCAGAAACGTCTGAAGCGTTGCCTCGGTGAAAAACGGTTCGACCTCGTCAAAGATCAGGTTCCCGGTACAGTGGACGATGGGCCGGCCCTTGTAGAACTCGATGGCTGACAGCACGTGCTGGTGTCCGCCGAAGACGGCGCACGCGCCTGCGTCGATCGCCGCTTGCCCGATCTCCCTTTGATGCTCATGCACTTCGTGGCGCATGCTCGCGCCCCAATGGTGGTAGACGAAGACGAGATCGGCCTGGCTTTTGAGTTGGGCGATGTCTTCTTTCATCTGCACGAGGTCCTCCGCCACCGCCCAGGTGTGGATGACGGGTTCGGATGCCGGGTATTCGTCCAGGTTTCTGAGCGGCGTATAAGACGTTCTGACGCGCAGCGGGTTCACGCCGGGTTCGCCCGGGCCCGCCGCGTGGCCCTGCGGCAGCACGGACGAGTAGGCGAGAAGGCCCACCCTCAGCCCCCCGCGCTCCAGGACGACAGGGGTTCTCGCGTCTTCTGAATCCATTCCCGCGCCCGTAAAGGGGATCGCGGCGCGCCGCAGGGTCATCATCGTTTCCTCAAGCGAGGGCACTCCGAAATCGAGCAGGTGGTTGTTCGCGATTCCCACCGCATCGAAGCCGGCATCCACGAGTCCCGCCACTAGCGAGGGGTGTCCCCGGTGCTTGGTCGCCTTTCCCTTCATGAGTTCGCCGCGCGTCGATAGCGCGTTCTCGAGGTTCGCGAAAGAAAAATCGGCGTCGCGAAAGAGTTTCCCCAGGTGGCCGAACATCTCTTTGGCCGACGCCCTGTCGGGCGCGATGTCGCCGCCCGTGAGAAAGGAAGCGGTTTTTTGCGGATTCTTTTTATTCATGGATGGTTCCTTTGTGAAAATGGGGAGAGGACGCGAAGACACGCTCCCCGGAACAGACACCTCTTATTAGTTCATCGGCGGCTTGCTCCGGAGCCACCTCGTTGATATGCGCGCCAAGGCCCGTTTCGAGGGCAGCCTGCGGCGTGAGGCGCGGGAAAAGCTCGATGTGCCAGCGATGCGCCGCAGGGATTCCCTCCATGCCTTTCGCCGCCAGCAGAAAAGAGAGATTGAATGGCGGATCATGGAGAAGCTCCTTGTAGCGCCTTAAGCTTCGCGCCAGGGCGGCCCCCACGGCAGCGATGGCTTCGGGCGCGCTCTCGGTGAAGGAGGCTTCTGGCGGCCAGGGGCAGATGTAGACGAGATAGGGAAAGCGTGACGCCCACGGACAGAAGACGACGGCTCCTTCTTCCCCGGTTTCCACGATTCTTTCTTCCTGCCCGCGCTCCGCCTCGATCATGTGATTCAACAACGCGGCTTTCCGCTCTCTGTAGAAAGCAGTCTCTTTTTCCAGCTTCTTCCCGACGCCGCTCGTCCCGACCGGGAGGCCGAGTATCTGGAAATGCGAGTGAAGGATGGATGCGCCCGCCTGCGCGCCGTGGTTCTTGAGGGCGTAGACGCAGCGAACGCCCGGGGCTTCGGTGAGCGCCCGCGCCCTCTCCTGCAGCAGCCTCAGGACGCCGCCCGCATGCGGTTCGCCCAGATCGGCCAGGCCCTTCGTGTGATGAGGCGAATCGATGAGCACCTCGTGGCGTCCTCCGCCCTTGAGGGAACTGAAAAGATACTCTTCCTCACGCGCAGGTTCTCCGCTCCCAACGGCGGGGTATTTGTTCGCCACGCAGCGCGCGCGCCAGCCGGGCGCGTTCTCATCGCCCGTTTCTCTGAGGGCGGCGACCTCGGGCGGCGTCATGTGCTCATTGCCGGGACAAAAAGGGCAGGCCGGGTCTTCTTCTGTGGGCGTGGCGTTCGCATAATGCGTCGGTTGCGGCCGCGCGCGCCTGTCGGGCGCGATGAGCGTCCATTCGCCGCGATGCGGGTCGTATCTCGACTCGGGCATGAGCGCCTCGCTTTTTTATGGATAAGAATACGCAAACAATGTTAGCATGACCGGTGTATTTTGAAAGAAAAAACAAGCCTTGGCGAAACAAAGCGAAAATTTTTCAGGGCGGTGTTGATTTTTGCCCTCTGCGCACCTCTCTTTGGCGAAGAGCTTGCTCGAGCATGTACCGGGAGGATGCCGGTTTGCGTTTTCCCGGTGACCCGCTTAGACTTTTGGGCGACTCAACAATCAGGCCCGGCGGCGCGAGGGTCGCCGGAGACCCAGTCCGCAAGCGAACCAGCCGGGGCCTTGAAAGAGGGGTTGGCCCCTCTCTTGCGCGAAGGCTCCGCTTTTTCTTTTTTCTTCGAACCGACCGGCACGCATAGCGAGAACAGGGGGGACAGCCAATGAAATCAAGAGTTTTGCTTATCTTCGTTTTGACCATCGTTATCGGGG
>JAPOYD010000183.1 GCA_026706735.1 Nitrospinota bacterium
CCCGCTCGCCCCTGGATCCCTCGGGTGACCGCACGTCGAGCAGCACCCGGCCCGGCTCCCCGAGCCTGTCACGAATATCGTCCCTGCCCACGCTTAAGATCTCGCCCCCATCCGGCGCGGGGTGGGCGACGGGGGCAGCACTCGGCGCGTCGCTCGAAACGGGCATACGGTCGGCAAGCCACCTTTTCTTCGCGCCGTCGAGCAGCTTCAGGTTCTGAAAACCCGCCATCTTGAGCACCCAGAACGCATAGGTGCCGAACTGCACCGGATCGCCGTACAAGACGATCTCATCATCCGGCCCGACACCCATCCCGCCCAGACGCCCGGCCAGCGCCTCGGGCGCGGCGAACGCGCGGTCCGTCTCGTGCCAGAGCGCCCCTTTCCAGAACCACCAGTGCGCGCCCGGCACGTGGGCTTCGCGGTAGGAGGCGTCGTCGCTCGCGGAGGAAACCTCGATGACGTGGAGATTCGGATTTTCCAGGTTTTCAGCGAGCCACGCCCCCGAAACGAGCGCGGAATCATCGGTTTGCGTCATATCCCTATACCCTCATGATAAGAAAATGATCAGATAAATCACTCGCCGAGCATGGGCGGCTTCTTGTTCCGGACCTCCGGAATGGCTTCCTCGAACGCATGGGACACCTGCAGGACGCGGGCCTCCTCCCAGGGCGGTCCCACGATCTGGATCGATACCGGCAGGCCATCGTCGCTGAAGCCTGAAGGCGCCGCCATGGTCGGGAAACCGAAGAGGTTGTAGGGGCCGGTCTGCGGTCTACCGAGGCCCGTGAAGGAGAACTCCTTCCCGTTCACCGTGCCCGTCTCCGTCGCAACGGGCCCTGCGGGACACGGATAGCCGGGCGCCAGGAATATATCGATCTCATCGAACACTTTTTCCATTTCGCGGGTGAGCGTGCGCCGTTCTTTCATGGCCTGCGCGTACTCGGCCAGCGTCACGCGGCTCGACACTTCCAGGCGCTCGCGGACGTCGTCGCCGAACTTTTCGGGATTGGAGGCGAATCGCTCGCGGTGAACTGCCGCCAGTTCGGCGCTGGCGATGATGCGCCGCACCTCTCTCATCCTCTCCGCGTTCGGATAGCGCACATGGACGACCACGCCGCCCAGAGCCTTCATGGTCTCCATCGCATTCTCAAAGCCTCGCTGCACCGAAGCGTCGTTTTCCGGGAGATAGAGGTCCTCGCAGATGCCGAAGCGCATGCCCTGGACGCCCCGGCCTATCAGGGCGCAGAAATCGGGCGTTTCGCGATCCCTGGAGCCTGGGTCCGCCGGGTCGTAGCCCGCCATGACCTGTAGCATGAGGCCGCAATCGCGCGCCGTCCGCGCAAGCGGGCCAGCGTGATCGAGAGTCGTAGAGTTCGGAAAAATGCCGCGAAGGCTCACGCGGCCGTAGGTGGGCTTCAGGCCCATCGTGCCGCATGCGCTCGCGGGCCCCCGGATGGAGCCGCCCGTGTCGGTTCCCACCGCGCCGGGGCACATGAAGGCGGCTACCGCAGCGCCCGAGCCGCCACTCGACCCGCCCGATACCCGCTCGGGATTCCAGGGGTTGCGCGCCGGGCCGTAGTGGGGGTTCACCGTGGTGGAGCCCGCCGCGAACTCGTGCGTGTTGCATTTGCCGACGATGACCGCGCCCGCTTCTTTCAGCTTACTCACGCACACGGCATCCTCCGCCGGGACGTTATCGGGGAAAAAGCTCGACCCCTGCGTCGTCAGGACGCCCGCGGTATCGATGATGTCCTTGATGCCGACCGGCACGCCGTGCAGAGGGCCGCGGTAGCGGCCGCCCTGAATCTCATTCTCCGCCTTTGCCGCATCCTCACGGGCCTCGTCCGCGCACACGGTGATGAACGCGTTGAGTTCGGGGTTCAGGACCTCGATTTGCCGCAAATGCGCGTCCACAACCTCACGCGGGGAGACCTCCTTGCTTTCGATACGCCCGGCAAGCTCATATATTGAGAGAAAATTCAGTCCATCGGCGCTCATTTCCACCTCCGTTCCAACTGAGAGAATTCCGTTTCGCTTCCACCTGTTTGATGAAACGCCACCATACCACGACGCGGCGGCTTTCGCCCTCACGGGAGGGATTTTCCTCGTTCTTTCAATACCAGCCCGTAGGGGCGGTTCGCGAACCGCCCCTACAATCCCATCACGTCAAACGCGAGTGAAGGGGGGTTGGTGAAAAAGTCCCCTAAGGCGTTCTTGCCCCCATTCGAGAGTGTTCACCGTCATTCCGGCGCATGCCGGAATCCAGAGCAGACGGGGATACCGAATCGCAGGACGACCAAGAAAATCGATCAAGCGAAAAGACAAAAAAATACAAAGTCCCTGGATTCCGGCATGCGCCGGAATGACGAACAAAACCGCATTCACCCGTAGTAGGGCGGCCATAGGAGGTCGCCCTACCCCCTGTGGCCGCTCGTATCGGATATATCCATCCCCGTGTTTGCGCTTCGCAGGGACAGATCGTGATCTCGGACAGGCACGGGGGCCTGTCCCTACAAACCCAACCCCCCTGTCCCCCCTTGACAGGGGGGTAAAGGCGATGCCCACTGACGAGGGGATGTTGAAAAAGTCCACAGAAGGAAGGAGCTCGCTGAATTTCACTCCCCCCTTGAGGGGGAGTCGCAGAAGCCGAGTCCTTTGGACGAAGGCTCATGCGGTGGGGGGATGATTATAAATTAAAGGCTCCCCCCACCGGCTCGACTGCGGACTTCGTCCTTGTCTTGCTGACTCCCCCTCAAGGGGGGAGTGATTTCGACCTTTCTACCCGTTTGGCATGCTCTTCGTTTTTCTCACCAACCCGGAGCCATGCTGATAGAGACACTTGGCGGAGGCGCGGCAATTTGTTATGGATATTTTCATGTCGCCCATTTGAAATACCCGAAGCAAAAAGATGCGAAAAACGATAGCGCCGCCATCATTCCATGAGGGCACAGCCACATGAACGGTAATACTTACGACGCCCTGGTCATCGGCGGGGGAATCAACGGACTCTCGGCCCTTTATCACCTGAAGCGCCTGGGGGCTGCGCGCACCGGGCTGGTGGAGCGCTTCTCGATCGGCCACGACAGGGGCAGTTCGCACGGCGCTGCCCGCGTCACGAGAAGCGCCTATGTCGCGCCCGAATACGTCCGCCTCATGCAGTGGGTGCACAAAGAAGAGTGGCCCAGGCTCGAAAAGGACACCGGCCGTAAACTCGTGCATTCCAATCCCGGGATATACACCGGGCCGCCGTGCGAGCGTTACCATTCCTACATCCACGCGGTCACGCAAGAGGGCGTGGACGTGGAACTCCTCACCGCAGACGAGGCGCGCAGGAAGTTTCCCCAGTTCACGTTCGAGGGGGCGGAGAGCGCCCTGCTGGACAAGACGGGGGGGTTCATATCCTCCAGGGAAGCGATAGAGGCGCTCACAGAGCTGGCGCGTGAGAACGGGGTGAAAATCCATGAGAACACCGTCTTGCACGGAATCGACCCCACGAGCGATCCCTTGAGGCTCGAAACGAGCCGGGGGACTCTCGAGACCGAACGCCTCGTCGTGGCGGCGGGCGCGTGGGCGAAGGATCTGCTCCCGTTCCTGAAACCCAGTCTCAACATCGCCCGCCAGACGGTCGGTTACTTCACGCCCGAGGACGCTCCGGACGCCTACCGGCCCGGCCGTTTCCCCGTCTGGGCCTACAGGGAACAGGACGAGAACAACCTTTTCTACGGAATGCCCGAATTCGGGCGCGCCGGCGTCAAGGTGGGGCGGCACCTGAGAGTCGGCGTGGATGACGACCCGGACAACCCGCCCGACGCCATCGAGGGGGAGAAAATCGCCGATGTGAAGCGCTTCATGGCGCGCTTTTTCACCTGCAAGAACTGGACGCTCGCAGGGGCGGAGCACTGCCTCTACACCAACGCGCCGAATGAGGATTTCATCATCGACCTGCATCCCGAGAACCCGCGCATCGCGTTCGGTGCCGGCTTCTCGGGCCACGGATTCAAGTTCGGTCCGCTCACCGGAAGGCTTCTGGCCGAACTGGCGTGGAAGGGTGAAACGTCCATACCCGATGCCAAACTGGCGAGGCGCCTTTTTTCGCTCATGAAATAAGGCTTTATCTCTCCTGATGAGGGTCCGCGTCCCTCCTGCGGCGTCGGGTATGGACCCCCTTACAACGAGCGCAGAAAAGCGAGCGGCGCCGCGATTTGAAGTCCATAGAGATTCCGAAGCACACCAATAAAATTTGATTTTCCGGTTTTTCTTCTTGACAAGGAAGGATTTCTGATAGATAGTTAATTATTAGTTAACATTATTTAATCATCATTAACATTTGATCGTTTACTTGATTTCCACAAGTTGGAGGGCGCCCGGCGGTTACAGAACTTACAAACAGGACTGTTTCGACCGCGCCGCATCAATTTGTCACGAGAAAGCAGAACTTGTCCTGCCCCGCTGCCCCATCATCTTCGTATTACCCCCACGATACGACGGCTGATGCGGGTGGCGGGGCGGCGGCTTATCAAGAAAGCCCTATGACGCCCCTTGCTCCATGAGTTTGTAGGGACAGGCCTCTGTGCCTGTCCGAGGCCCCCGTGCCTGTCCCTGTAAAGCGTAACCACGGTCAAACTTTCCCTCTTCGGGAAGTTCGACGCCCCTACGGGTGAATGCGCTTTTGATCGTCATTCCGGCGCATGCCGGAATCCAGGGACTTTGTTTTTTTATTTCTTCTGTATTCCCGCCAGTGAGCGGGGGATGAAAAACCGGCGCGTCGCTATTCTCCTCGGCTCTGGATTCCGGCATTCGCCGGAATGACGGTGAGTAATCCCGATTTGAATTGGAAGGAATCCCCCGTCAGGACAGGCACGGGGGCCGGTCCCTACGTTAAACCACCCCGAAGGATGGGTTTCACTCCCCCCTACCCGCTCACCCTCCCCCTGCCTTGAAAACCACCCCTCCCCTTAACAGGGGGGTAAAAAAGCCCCCCTGTTAAGGGGGGTTGGGGGGTTACTGCCCGACGAGGGGTTTTTCAACAACCCCGGCGAACGGAGAATGCCTTAAGCCACCCCATCCTCAAGGAGCGCCCGCAAATTCTCCGCCGCCAGCCGCGCTGCCGTGCGGATGTCGGGTTTGGAGACGATCTGGCAGGTCAGGTAGCCGCCGTACCCTATCGAGCGCAGCGCCCCGATGACCTCGCCGAAGGGAATATGCCCGCCGCCGGGATAGTAGCGGTTGTTCTCGGCGATGTGCATGTGGCCGAGAAGCTCCCTCGATTCCAGGATGGGAGCCGTGAACGACGCCTCATCCGCGTTCATGTGGTAGGTGTCGAGCATGAGGACGAGCGCCTCGTGGCCGAGCTCCCGGCAGAGCGCCGCGCCCTCGGCCGCCGTGGTCACGTTGTTGATCCAGTGGCTGCACAAGGGTTCGAGGTAGAGCCTGGCTCCCCGAGAGGCGGCCTCGTCCGCGAGGCCAAGCAGCGCATCGCGCATCCAGCGGAGAGAATCCTCGCGCCGCTCATCCTCGCAGAGATTGCCGCGTGATGAGCCGATCACCATGCCGCACCCGAACCTCTGCGCCATATCGAGCGCGTCGATGTGGCGGCGCCAGGACACTTTTCTGATCTCGGGCACGGGATGGCACAGCCATATCCTGTCCTGAAAGCCCATGGCCGCCGTGTGGATCATCGAGACGGAGAGACCACGGCTGTTAATCTGCTTCTCTATGCTTCCCAAGTCGAGTTCATCGGGCTTTCGCACCGAGAGTTCCACCGCCTCGAAACCCGCCTCGGCGATGCAGTCGAGGTTCTCCCCGAGTGTTCCCTGCGCGCTGGGTAGGTTGGGGGTGGAGATATCCGGCGTGGCGATCTGATAGCTCAGCTTCATACGGAAGGCTCCTCATTCATCGCGCCCCAGGATGCGGCGCGGTGCGGCGTTATCTCTATCATCCATGCGTGGATCGTTATCGGTCCCCGGTACTGCGCGTATTTCTCGCGGAGCAGCGCCGCCGCCTTTTCATACGCTTCGGCGTCCGCCTCGGCGTGGATGATCGTGGCGCTCCCGAAGATGAGGACGAAGCCGAGTTTCGCCCAGTCGTCCTCGTAGTGATCCACCAGGAAGGAGACCTGCGCGTTCTCGCGGATGTTGTCGAGCCTTTTGAGCCGCTCGATGTCTTTTTTCTGCTTGCCGTCCACCGGGATGTAGATCTTCCCGTCCAGGGCGGCGAAAACGACGGGCACGACGTGGGGCGCGGCGTCCCGGCTTGCCGTCGCCAGCCGCGCCACGCGCGCGCGTTTCACGAAACGCCAGGCGTCATCCGTAAGAAAAGGCGCCGTCATTCCGCCTCCCCGTAGCCCCCGCCGCCCGGCGTGATGAGCGTGAGGGTATCGCCCGGCTCCATGTCGGTGGTGACCTTGGGGTCGATTTCGCGCTCGTTGATGCGCACCTGACCCCGCCCGCCGTGGCCCCCGCCGAGCAGGCCCGGTGCTGCCGATTTCGTGCGCTCGGCCATGAACGATACCGTGATGCGCGCGGGCGAGTCGTTCCGGAAGACGATCCGCTGCCCGCAGCCGCCCCGGAATTTTCCGGCGCCGCCCGAGTCTCTCAATATCGTCTTTTCGATGAGGGTGAAGGGCGTGATGCGCTCGATCACCTCTATCGGCGTGTGAGAGACGTTGCTGGGATAGCTCAGGCACGCATGGCCGTCTCCGCGCGCGGTGGCGCCCGTGCCCCCGTTCTGGAAGAAAAGCCCCGCCGTCCGCACCCCGCGCTTGTCCAGCCCCGTGTAGTTCACGCACCAGAGCGGCGAGCCGCTCGCCGCCGGCACTTCATCGGGGATGACGGGGGCGAGCGCCTCGAAAACGGCGGCGGGCAGATAATGGCCCACCAGCATCCGGCCCCCTCCGGCGGCGGGGTGGAGCGGCTCCAGGATGCTGCCCGGCTCCGTCCGCACGTCGATGGGCCGGAAACACCCCTCGTTGTTGGGAACCTCGGGGCACAGGACGCATTTGATGGGGTAGACCGAATAGGCGTAGGTGTAGTTGTAGGCCACGTTCACGGCGCGATCGACCTGGGGCGAGGAGCCCGCGTAGTCGATGACGAGGGAATCGCCCGTTTTCTCTATCCGAGTCCTTACGCGTATGGGTTCCGCCAAGCCGTCGGTCTCGATTTCGGACGCGAATTCCCCGTCGGGCAGACGGCGCAGGGCGTCGCGCATGGCTTTTTCGGAGCGGCCCTGAATCTCCTTCGTGAGCGCGCGCAAATCCTCGAGTCCGTATTCACCCAGCAGATCGCCTAGGCGTTTTTCCGCCAGGCGGTTCGCCGTGAGCTGGGCGTTGATGTCGCCCATCACCAGGTCGGGCACGCGCACGTTGTAGCGGATGAGGTCGATGAGCGTCCGGTCGGGTTCGCCGCGCCGGTACATCTTCATCATCGGGATCTGGAAACCCTCCTCGTAGACCTCCCTCGGGTCGGGGGAGCGGATTTTGCCGCCGATGTCCGGCAGGTGGGCCGTGCTGGCCGAGAATCCGATGAATTTCTCCCGGTAGAACACCGGCTTCACGATGTTCACGTCGGGGAGATGGCCGGTTCCGTACCAGATGTCGTTGGTGATGAGGATGTCGCCGGGCTCCAAATTCTCGGGCGGGAACGCTCCCAGGAAATGGCGAACCGTTATCGGCAGGGTGCCGATGAACGAGGCGATGCTGGCGGAGGACTGCACGAGGGAGTGGCCCTGATCGTCGGTGATCACGCAGGAGAAATCGTTCGACTCGCGCACGAGCGTCGAGAACGAGGTGCGCACCAAGGTCGCCGCCGCCTCGTCCACGATGCCGATGAGCCGCCGCCAGAGCACTTCCAGCGTGACGGGATCGAACGCCATTAGCCCTTCACCTCGATGATGATGTGGCCGCCCGCGTCTTTCCTGAAGCGCGCGTCCTCTGGAACCACGATGGTGGATTCACGCTCCTCGACGATGGCGGGGCCTGAAAATTCCCGGCCGGCGGGCAGCGAATACCGGTGGTATACGCGCGCCTCCTCGAATCCGCCTTCGGGACCAGAATATATTTTTCTCGCACCCTTCTCAAAATCGCTGTCATCTAAGAGCGGCGCGACGTTCATTCCGCCCGGCGCAGGCCCCAGCATCGTCAGCCGCCAGGCGGCCACCTCCGCTGCCACGTTCTCGATTTTCCGCAGATATCGCCGCTCATAAGCCCGCTCGAAAGACTCCTGCATGTTTGCAGCGTCTCGTAGCGGCATCCCCCCCTCCTCGGGCAGGGAGACGCTCACCGTATCCGTCTGCCCCCGGTAGCGCATGTCGGCAGCGCACAGATACTCCCATCGTCCATCCACCTCGATCCCCTCACCCAGGGTATCTTTCATCTGAGCGGCCATCTCCCGGTAAAGCGCCTCGACGCGCGCCCAGTCGACCGCATCCACGTCGGACACCAGGACGCGGACGGCGTCCGCCCTCGGCCGCGCCGCCAGGAGACCGGCTGCGGAGGCAACGCCCACGTCCGGCGGACAGACGACCCGGCGGATGTAGAGCTTCTTCGCCATGTGGCAGGCATGGAGAGGTGCTGCGCCGCCCGTGGCGATGAGGGCGTAGTTCCTGGGGTCGCCTCCCTTTTCGGCGATGTGCACGCGCGCCGCGCTCGCCATCTGCTCGGTGATGATCTCATAAATCCCCCACGCCGCGTCTTCTATACTCATGCCCAGCTCACCGGCCAGAGCCGAGACGGCCTCGCGCGCACGTTCGGCGTCGAGCCGCATGGCGCCGCCCAGGAAGAAATCGGGATTGAGATAGCCCAACAGCAGGTTCGCGTCCGTGACGGTGGGCTGCGCCCCGCCCTGAGCGTAGCAGGCAGGCCCCGGGGCCGCGCCCGCGCTCTGCGGGCCGACGCGGATCAGCCCCAGGTCGCTTATCCCGGCGATGCTGCCGCCGCCGGCGCCGATCTCGACGAGGTCCACCGTGGGCGAGAGGATGGGCAGGCCGCTTCCTCGCTGGAACCTGGAAGTGCGCGCCACCTCGAAGCGGTTTTCCGTCGCGGGCTCGCCGTCTTCGATAAGACATATCTTCGCCGTCGTCCCGCCCATGTCGAACCCCAGGGCGTGGGCCTCGCCCAGGGAGCGGGCGATTTGCGCCGCCGCGAGCGCGCCGCCCGCAGGTCCTGATTCGATGATGCGCACGGGATGCTCCCGCACGCCCTCGACCGCCGCGAAGCCCGAGTTCGAGAGCATGATGAAGAGATCGCCCGCGAAGTCCGAATCGCGCAGATTCGCGAGAAGCCGCGTCAGGTACTCATCGGCGATGGGCCGCACGTAGGCGTTTGCCGCCGTGGTGGAGGTGCGCTCGTACTCGCCCGTCTCTGGAGCCACGGCGGATGAGATGGAAACGGGCGTATCGCCCGCGACTTCCTCGATGGCCGCCTGCGCCGCCCTTTCGTTCTCTGGATTCACGGGCGCATGGAGAAACGAGACGGCGATGGATTCCGCTCCCAGCCGAACGAGTCTTTCCGCTTCGCGCTTCACGGCCTCGACGTCGAGAGGAAGTACCACCTCGCCATCCACATGGACGCGCTCGGGCACTTCGGCCCGGAATTCTTCCGCGATCAGGGGTTCGGGCATCTCCTGGTGCAGGTCGTAGAGGTCGAAGCGCTTCTCGCGGCCGATCTCGATGACGTCCGAAAACCCCCCCGTGGTGATGAGGCCCGTACGCGCGCCCTTCCTCTCGATGAGCGCGTTGGTGATGAGGGTGGTGGCGTGAACGATGCTCGCCAGATCAGATGCGTCGATACCCGCCGATTCGAGTATGTTCCTGAAACCCGCGAGCGTGCCCTCGGCGGGATCACCGGGCGTGGTCAGCACCTTGGCGATATGGACCGCGCCGCGCGCCTCATCAACCAGCACGAGGTCGGTAAACGTGCCCCCGATGTCTACTCCCAGGCGGATTTGCGCGTTTTTCTTCATCATTCCGCGTTCAGGAGAATCACGCCGTCTTTGATGACGGCCTCGCCGTCGAACCAGACCGACGGCGACCTGATGATGGCGTCGAAGTGGGTCTTGGCCTGCACGTCGCCGCCCAGGTTGGCGGAGGTGCCGATCCCGATGTGGATCGTGCCGTTCACGCCCTCATCGTTCAGCATCTCACCCGTGAAATCCCTGCATTCGGGATTGAGGCCCATCGCGAACTGCGCGACGTTGTAGACCCACTCATCGTCCTGCGCGGCTAAAAGTTCGCGCAAGAAATCCGCCTGCCGCCCGCCGGAAATCTCCCGCACGAAGCCGTCCGCAATCCTGAAAGTCACGGGTTCTTCGACCACGCCCACGCCGTAATAGGGAATGCTCCCGTCCACCACGAGCGTGCCGTTCGTCGTCCCGTCCAGAGGTGACGTGTTGGCCTCGATGTTCGGAACGGCGGTGAAGCCTGCGCCGTCGAGAACGCAGGCGTGGCTGTTGCCCGCGCGTCCGTAGGCGGAGAACACGAGTTCGGTGCCCGCCGGGTTGGTGACGCGCACCTCGCGCGCTTCGCTCAGCCGCGCCGCCAGGGCGTCGCAAAGCGGCTTTCTGGCCCTGAAATCGGCCATCAGGCCCCCGCGCTCCATCTGGCCGGGCGTGAACGCCGTCATCGAGAGCACGCGCGCGCCAGCACCTATCGCCTCCCGCGTCGCCCGCGTATGGGCGAGGGCGTGGGTGACGGGCAGGAAAACCACGTCCGACGCCCGCATCGCCTCGGCCACGGCGCGCGGGGGCTCCTCGTTGTCGATGCTTCTGGCCGGTGAGACGGCAATCGTGGCCCGCGCGCCGCGCTCTCCCGCCTCAGCGCAAAGGGCCTGCGCGATGGGGAGGCGTTCCGCGTCCGTGACGATGAGCACGTCCTCGCCTTCTTTCACGCCGGCGCAGTCGCCT
Source organism: Nitrospinota bacterium (assembly GCA_026706735.1). Lineage (GTDB taxonomy): Bacteria > UBA8248 > UBA8248 > UBA8248 > UBA8248 > Bin107. Next base: position 10,896 of record JAPOYD010000183.1, read on the forward strand.
ACCAGAATTTTCGCGCCTTTTTTCACTGAACTGTCCTTCGTTGGGAATTCATGATTGCGAAACGCCGTTTGCCCATATATTTGTTAGGAATCTACACCACGGGCTTGAGCGAGGCGAGCATGAACGAGGAAAAACGCGCAGTTACCGAATCAGGCCTCAGCCGAGAGCGCCTGATGGATATCTACGAGCGCCTCTATGCGCGCTTCGGGCCGCAGGACTGGTGGCCCGGCGAGACGACGCTCGAGATATGCCTGGGAGCCATTCTCGTCCAGAACACCTCTTGGGCGAATGCGGCGCGCGCCATCGGGAACCTGAAACGAGAGGGCTTCCTCACGGAAGATGCGCTCCGGAAGGTGCGCGTGGACCGACTCGCCCGCCTCATCCGGCCCGCCCGGTTTTTCAACATGAAGGCCAAAAGAATCAAAGGCTTCATCGGCTACCTCTCGAAACACTTCGAGGGCGACGTGGACAGATTCCTGGGCCTGCCGACGGGAGAACTGCACGAGGAACTCTTAGGGCTGGACGGCGTGGGGCGCGAGACGGCCGATTCCATCACCCTCTACGCCGCCGGGAGGCCCGTTTTCGTCGTGGACGCCTATACGAAGCGCATATTGGCGAGGCTCGGGCATTTTGAGGCGTCGAAGAACGGGGACAAGGACTATCTCGTTTTACAGGAACGCATTACAGCGCACCTGCCCGCCGACGCCGCCCTTTTCAACGAATACCACGCCCTGCTCGTGCGGCTGGGGCACACCTTCTGCCGCCCCACGCCCAAATGCGGCGAATGCCCGCTGCGGGCGGTATGTCCGTATCCTGAAGACGACACGGAGGAATGAGGAGTAAAGGGAAAAACCACTCCCCTCTGTCTCGTAATAACTTCCTGTGAAGGGGCTGAAGACTACCCTCGAGGGGGTTGTTGAAATAGTCCCTGAAGTGATTTTGGGTTGCGCGCACGCCTTTGAAGTTCACTCCCCCCTTGAGGGGGAGTCGACGAGGTAAGGGCGCAAGCCCGAAAGCGAATCGGTGGGGGGTATAATTCGAAATGCGTAATAATACGCGATTCACCCCCCACCGATTCAGCCTTCGCATAAAACGCTCGGCTTCATCGACTCCCCCTCAAGGGGGGAGTGGATTGCTCTCTCGTCAGACGGCAAGAACCCTCAAGGGGAGAGTGGAACTTGCCTGGCTGGCATATCCACTCGCGCCGTTCCCCTTTTGAATCTCCCGAAGGATGCCGGCACTCACATCCCCGAACCTACACGACAGGGCAGAACCCTCCGTCGATGTTCACCGCCGTCCCGGTGATGTAGGAAGCGGCGTCGGACGCGAGAAAACACGCCATGTTGGCGTATTCCTCGGCCGTTCCCATCCGGCCGAGCGGGATGTCGCGCCCGGCTTCGGCGACGTATTCCTCAAACGAGATATCAGGCTCCTCGCGCTCGTAGCGCCGCGCGATCTGATCCGTCACGATGCGGCCCGTGCACAGCGCGTTCACCAGGACGCCATAGGGCGCGCCTTCGCCCGCCAGTACCTTGGTCATCGCGAGTCCTGCGGCGCGCGAGACCGACGTGGGCGCGCTCGTAGCGGGCGGCGCCTTTCCTGCTACGGTCACGACGTTGATGATGCGGCCCCAGCGGCGCGCCTTCATCGCGGGAAACGCGAGGCGGCAGGTCCGGATGGCGCCGAAGAGCTTTAACCCTAAGTCCTCCTCCCACATCTCGTCGGTTATCTCCTCGAACGCCCCCCGGGTGGAGGTGCCCGCGTTGTTCACCAGAATGTCGATCTGGCCCATATCTTCGATAGCGGATGCCCAGGTGGCCTTGATCGCCTCCGCATCATTCATATCGCACGAATAGGCGAGCACCCTGCCCCCGGTGGCGGCCTCGATCTCGCGCCTCGTCTCCTCGAGCACGTCGGGCCGCCTCGCGACGATGGCCACCTCCGCCCCCGATTCAGAGAACTTGAGCGCCATGCCCCGGCCCATGCCCCGGCTGCCGCCCGTGATGAGCGCTTTTTTTCCGTCCAGACGAATGTCCATGGTGAAACTCCTTGATGAGGGGGTTGTTGAAATAGACCCCTTTTCAGGGATAGAGGAGAAGCCCCTCTCAACTGGAAAACCACCCCCCCTACCCCCCCTTGTCAGGGTCAAAACCGACCGAAGAGGGAGGTTTTGCGAGCCGATGTGTTTCTCGTCAATGGCTTATGCAAACGCTCGTTCCTCACTCGCGTTTGACCCCTGACAAGGGGGGGTAGGGGGGGTTGACTTTATGGGGTTTCCCTTTCATCGGGGTTGCCTTTACCCTATCAGGGCCTTTTTCAACAGCCCCGCGGAGGCTACTCAATCCAGGAATCCAGCCAAGGCAGGCCCTCAAGAAATGTTCGGGAGGGGCCGCTCGAGCGTCATGACTTCCACGATGGCCGGCTTGCCTGCAGAGAGCGCCGCCTCGATGGCCCCGTCCAGGTCGGCGGGGTCCTCCACCCGCACGCCGAACGCGTCGAACGAGCGCGCCATCTCGGCGAAGTTCGGGCTCTTGAAGTCGCAGCCGTAGGCCGCGCCGTAGAGGTTTTGCTGCTGGCGGTCTATCTGGCCGTAGGAGCCGTCGTTCAGGACGATCATCACGATATCGGCGCCGTATTCGCTCGCCGTCACGAAATCGCCGATCGTCATCAGGAACGCGCCGTCTCCCACCAGGCCGATGACGTCGCGCCCGGGGTATTCCATCTTGGCGACGATGGCCGTGGGCAGCGCGAAGGACATGGCGTTCCACACGCCCGACTGCATGAAGGAGAACTGGTTCGTGAGCGGCACGTAGTAGCGCGCGAACATCTGGCAGTTGCCCACGTCGCTCACGACGACCGCGTCGGGCTTGATGTGGGCGGCTAGCTTTTCCATCAATAGCGCCGGATGGATCGGCGTCTCGCTCTCATGGCCTTGGATGACCTCCAGGGCCTGCCTCCTCAAGTCCGCTTTGCCAAGTGCTATCTGCTCCCTCACTTCGGCTCCTGCCCGTCCGCCCTCTTCCGCCAGATGCGCCTCCAGGGCGCTCAGGAACATCCCGGGGTCGGCGACAATCTCGTCGGCACCGCCGTAGTGCGCATCCTCCGCATCATCGAAGCCGATGAATATCCGCTCAGAAGGCGCGTAGGGTTCAATGTGCTCCACCTCCGCCGTGGCGGCCCTGAGACCGATGAACATCATCAAGTCGCACCTGGAGGTGACGCCGTTCATGAACTCCGTGTTCCGGAAAGCGAAGTAATGCCCCACCGCCAGGGGGTGATCCTCCGGGATCACGCCCATCGCATCCTGCGGATAGATGACAGGAATCGAGAACTTATCGGCGATGCGCGAGAGTTCTTCCATAGCGCCTTTCCGCATCACGCCCTTGCCCGCGCAGATGACGGGATACTCCGCCGCCAGCAATCTGCGCGCGTACTGGGCGACGTCCTCCGCATTGGGGGCGACGACCTGCGTGGGCGCCGGCTTATATTCGGGCAGCGCGATGGGGGCCTCCTGCAACAGATGGGGGCTGTAGTCGCCGAGCCTCGGAATCTCGACGTGCACCGGCCCCGGCCGCCCGCTCCTGGCGACGTGAAACGCCCGGGCCATGACGCCGGATATCTCCTCCATGCTCTTCACGCGGACGCTCCACTTGGTGACCTTCTCGAACATCTCGACCAGAAAGTCGGGGTCGTCCACCCCGTGGAACGCCTCGCGCGAGGCATCGAGGGGTACTGAGCCCGTGATATGCACCATCGGCGAGGCCGCGCCGTAGGCCTGCGCCACACCCGCGATGGAGTTCGCACCGCCGGGTCCCGCCGTGAGCAGGCATACGCCCGGCTCTCCAGTGAGCCGCCCGTAGGCGTCGGCCATGAGGGAGGCGTTCGGCTCCTGCTTGCAGGTGACGAGGCCGATGGAGGGGGCGACTCTCAGCGCGTCGTAGAACTGGAGAAGATGGGAGCCGGGGAGGCAATAGAGCCTCCTGACGTTCTCCCTGACGAGCGCGTCTACGACGATCTGGCCCGCGTGCGCGGGCGCGCCGACTTCAAAGGGCATGGCTGGGCTTCCATACGGAAATGGGAACGTGGTGATTCTTCATGAACTCTTCAGGAATTCATCTCGGTTCTTCCTGGCTTCTTCGCGGTTCGCCCGCCCGCCGATGAGGGCGCATTTCGAAAAGCCGACCACGGCCGCAACCAGCACGTCCATTCTCTGCACCGCCAGCGTCGCCATCTCGAATTCCGTCATTCCGCGATCCCACTCTTGTACCCGGAAAGCGTGCTCCTCGACATCGTAGCGACCGCAGCAGCCCCTGACAAGGGGTTGTTACCGCCCGGTACGTGAATTACCTGACCATGCAAGACTTGCAAGCTATACGGCTTTGCCTTATATTCACCCCCGAAAGGGGATGAATTATGCCCATCACAGCCGATTTGACAATCAGGGAAACCGCTGCCCTCTCGGGAGTGTCCCGGACAATGATCGAAAAAGCCATGGAAGCCCGCGTCTTGGCCGCCCTCACCGGCCCGGCCCGTCTTCGCGGTGGCGCGATGCGCTATCTCCCTATCCGGGCCGTGGTCTATTTCCATGCCCTGAAAGCAGCCAATCTTACGGACCTCCCTTTGCGCCATAAACGGGCGATCTGGACGAATATGATTCGGCTTGAGCCCATGCAGCTTGAGACCATCGAATTCGCTCCCGGCGCGATGCTCGATCTCAAGCGTCTGGCGGCGGACTCTTTGCGTAACGCCGAACGGTACCGAAAAGCCCGTGATCGATACATCACATCGGATGAGGACATCCTTGGCGGCACGCCGGTCATAGCCGGAACACGGTTGACGGTTTACGCGATTCTCGGGCGTTTGCAGGATGGAGACAGTATCGATGATCTCGTAGAGGACTACCCGGAGATTCCGCGCGAAGCGTTCGAGGCCGCCGAGATCTATGCCAAATCCCATCCACTTCGAGGACGCCCGTCCGGTAGACCCTGGCGAAACGCGGCTTAGGTGACGGTTCCAGCAAGATGATGCGCTTGTTTCTCGATGAGTGTCTGTCCCCTAAAATTGCCCAAGCTCTGAATGCAGAAGGGATTCATGTTGTTCTGCATCCGCGCGACTTCGGTGGGCTTGGAGCGTCGGATTCCCGTGTCCTGGTCAGATGCATTGAGCAGGATCTAGTGCTCGTGACGGCCAACGCGCGCGATTTCCGTGCGCTCGTTTCCACTCAGGAAGTGCATCCCGGCCTAATCATCCTGCCGAGCGTGGGCCGGGAACGTTCTGAGGCGCTGTTGCGTGATGCGATCGCTTTCCTGTCCGGGTACGGCAACCCGATGGACGTTATTGTCAACCATGTTCTCGAGGTTTCGTCAGAAGCGAAGATGGGTCTCTCGAAGTTACCAACATAATAGAATTGAGCACTCGGCAAGGCTACCGCGACGGCGGGCAAGACATGAGAGACTTTTACGCCACTGTTCTCGCGGGCGAGGTGCGCCCCTACGGTCGCTATTGTGCCAGATCACGACGGCGGTGGCCAATTCCGTGCAAGGAGGAGTTTTTCAACAATCCCACAAACGGGCCTTCCGCTCCGTTCGGCGGCTTGCAGGCAGACGAATCCAAAAACGGAAACCGGAAAACCCTGAAAATCTACGCGCGCGATTTTTCGATGTGCGCGCAGAGGTAATCGCCCACTTCTCGCGTATTCAGCGAACCGCCGAGATCCGCCGTGGTCTTTTTCTCGCGGACGGCGGAGCGAATCGCCTCCCAGATCAGGCCCGCCGCCTCGCCCATGCCCAGCGTGTTCAGCATGATTCTTCCCGTCAGGCAGACGGCGAAGGGGTTCGCGATCCCTTTGAGGGCGATGTCGGGCGCCGTGCCGTGCACGGGCTCGAACATGCACACGCGGCCCGGGTGAATGCACCCCGACGCCGCCAGTCCCACGCCTCCGACCAGCCCTGCGCACAGATCGCTCAGGATGTCGCCGTACATGTTGTTGGTGACGATGACGCCGAAATCCTCAGGCTTGAAAAGGAGGTCCTGGCACAGGGTGTCGATGAAGTAATGCTCGCCCGCAACGTCGGGGAATTCCTCCGAGACCGCCCAGAACACCCGCTGCCACAGGCCGTGCGCGTGGATGAGGGAGCCGTGCTTGTCCGCCATCGTCACCTTGGGGTAGCCGTGTTTTCGCGCGTACTCGAAGGCGTAGCGGCAGATGCGCGAGACGCCCTTGTACGTGTTGATGTCCTCCTGGATGGCGACCTCATCCGGCGTCCCCTTCTTGAAGTTGCCGCCCACGCGCACGTTCACGCCCTCGGTGTTCTCGCGCACGACGACGAGGTCGATGGGGGCGTCCTTCTTCAGGGGGCAAAAATCGGGATGCAGCAGCGGCGACGGCCTGAGGTTCACGTACAAGTCGAGTTCGAAACGAAGCGCGCGCAGGAGGTCGCGGCAGTTCACGTCCTCAGGTGTCCTGGGGTCGAGACCCGCGCTTCCGAACAGGATGGCGTCGTGCCGCTCCGCCAGGCCGCGCACCAGACCGTTCACGTCTTCGGGCAGGGGCGTTCCGTGTTCGAGGTAGTGGAGCGCGCCGTAGTCATAGACTTCCGGCTCGACCTCCACGCCCTCGGCGCCCGCCGCCGCGCGGATCACCTCCGTCGCCACGGGCAGCACGTCGTGCCCCACGCCGTCGCCCAGGATGACGGCCAGGGAAACCGGTTTTCCGCTCATGAAATCCCCCAGCCTAGAGGTGCTTGATGACCTTGATGCGCTGTACGGCGTCGCCCGCGAGATGCGTCCAGACGATCGCGTCGCGGACGAGTTTCTCCACGCCCACGTCCTTCATGACGCCCGCGCCGCCGTGGATGTCCATGCAGAGGTGGGTGACGCGCTGGATGACGTCCGTGGCGAAGTTCATGAGCAGGATGTTGTGCTTCATGTCGCGGTCCGCGCCCTTTTCCAAATCGCACGCGGTGCGCATGACGTAGGAGCGAAGCGCCTCGGTGAGCATGTGCATCTCGGCGAGTTTGAGCTGTATGGCCTGGTGCTCGATGATGTATTTGCCTCCCTGCCAGCGCGTTCTGGCCTGGTGCATCGCCATGTCGACCGCCGCCTGGCACACCCCCAGCCCGTTGGCGGAAAGCTCCAGGTCGCCGAATTCGGACGTATCGCCCTTTCTCGCCTGGATGCCCCGGTTCACCTCGCCCACCACGTTGGCGTGCGGCACGCGGGCGTCCTCGAAGATGAGCTCGGCGTTCTGGTAGAACCGCCAGCCGATCTTGTCGTACACCTTGCCGACGCGGAACCCCGGCGTATCCGCCGGCACGAGGAAGAGCGTGGTGCCCTGCGTGATGGGAACGTCGGGGTCCGTTCTCCCGTCGATGAAAAAGAGCTTGCCCACGCTGCCGTTGGCGATGTAGCGCTTGCGCCCGTTCAGCACCCACTCGTCGCCCTCGCGCACCGCCTTCAGTTTCCAGCCCGTCCGGGGGTCGTCCGAGGGCATGCGGTTGTCCGACCCCGCCGATTCCTCGGTTCCGCCTTTTCCCAGGAGATAGGTGTCGTCTTCGAGGAAAGGCTTCAGGAACCTGTCTTTCTGATCATCCGTGCAGGAGGCGGCTATCAAGTGGCTCCACTTCCAGCACTGGCTGAAGGTCTTCGAGATCGCGCTGTCGCCGCGCGCGATTTCCTCCATCACCAGCGCCTGGGTGACGAAATCGATCCCGTGGCCTCCGCGCTCTTTGGGCACGACGGCGGTGCGGAAACCAAGCCGGGAGCCTTTCCTGATGATCTCCCAGTCGAAGGTCTCCCTCGGGTCGGAAATCATGTCCCGCTCGAGCGATATGGGCGCCACTTCTTCTTCGGCGAATTTCCTCGCCTTGTCGCGCCACGCCTTTTGTTCTTGGTTCAAATCGAAATCCATGAAAATTCGCCCTCATCGTTGAAAGAAAACGGACTCTTTCAAGCCCGCCTGTATATTGCAAAGTCCTGGAAAGCTATACGGAGACCCCCTGGCTCAGGGCCAAGAACGCCTCATCCTCCTCATGCACGAGACCCATCTCCCGCTCCATCTCGCGCACGAGGGGAATCACGTGTCTGCCCACGGTCTGGCATTCCTCGTGCAGGGGGAAGCCCGAGAGTATCAGCAAGTCGATCCCCGCCTGCTCGATCTCGATGATCTTCCGCGCGCACTGCTCATAAGAGCCCACGATGGCGACGGCCGAGCCCGAACGGATGCGGCCCATGCCCGCCCACAGGTTGGGGCCCACCATCTCCTCGCGCGTGCGGGCCTGCTGGTCCTTCGTGCCCTTGCTCTCGAACGAGGAGATGACCTTTCCGCGGTGCGCGAGAACTTCGGGGTCGACGCGGCTCATCACCTCCTCGGCCGCCTCGAAGGCTTCTTCTTCCGTCTCGCGCGCGAATATCTGAAAGCGCGTCACGTACTTGAGCGGGCGCACCCGCCCTGCACGCTCGCATTTGTCGTTCATGTGCTGGACGCGCTCGGCCACCTGAGCGGGCGTCTCTCCCCAGAAGACCGAATACTCCGCCCGCCGGACGGCGATGTCCTGCGCGACCTCGGAAGCACCCGCCATGAAGAAGGGAATCCTCGGCTTCTGCACGGGCCGGGGATAGACGGTGGCGTCTTTCAGCTTGTAGAACCTGCCCTCGAAGGAGAATTTGTCCTGCGTCCAGAGGCCCTCCAGGATTTCGAGAAACTCATCCGTTCGCTCATAGCGCGTATCGTGATCCAGCGTCTCGCCGTAGCTCGCGAGCGCGCCGCCGCCCGTCACGATGTTGTAGAGCACCCGCCCGCCTGTGAGTTCGTCGAGCGAAGCCATCATCCGCGCGCAGATGGCCGGGTCGATGATGCCCACCCGTACGGCCAGGAGTAGCTTTATGGTCTTCGTGGCCGGCCCGACCACCGCGGCGTTCACCATGCTGTCCCATGTCGGGGCCTGCGGCCCGTAATGGCCGCTCACCTGCGACGTCGGCACCAGGATGGTGGTGAAGCCGCTGCGCTCGGCGTTTTGCGCGATGCGGGTGAATGTCTCATAGCTCGGGGGGTGTTCGGCGAACATCTGGCCGATATAGGCGCTGTCGCCGTCGCAAGACATGTACCACGCAAGCTCAATGGCCATGAGACCCTCCCCGGTGCAGTTCATTCTCTGATCGAGGCGCCAGTATATCGCCCGAGAAGGCTTTTCGTCACATGAGATCGGAGATTCGCGCGCGGGCATATTGGCGAAGGACTCGGAACAGGCTTCTTCGAGGTGCTCGGGGCAGATTCCTTCGAGAAGCTCAGGAGAAGTTCTCGATACGGCTCGCCGCCATCTTCTTGCGCCTTGGCGGGAGATGGAACCGATTCGTTATCCAGACGTTCCCGCCACCGCTACTTCCACGGTGTCGGCGGTCGCTTGAGGCTGTGGCGCAGGCTCGCCGTGCTCGCACAGGCTTTCGAGATGCAGTTCGATGGCTTCGCGGATCTCCGCCAACGTCTCCTCCCGGGTGCGGCCCGTCGCGACGCAACCCGGCAGGTCGGGAACATAGGCGGCGTAGTTGTCGGGCGCTTTCTCGATGACGACCGTGTATTTCATGCTCATAAGCGCTCCTCCACTTGGGAGAGGGGGTCTCGCGCACGACCCTCATCCCTCCAGAAACGACTCTATCTGCCGCCGGTAGTCCGCGTCGTTCATGTATTTCTTCATGAAATCGCCGGCCGGGACGTTCTCCAGGTCTTCCGGCTGCGCGCCGGCTTTGAGCGCCTTTAATGTGGAATAGGCCGCTCCCGCCGCCGCCATGATGGGCTGGTGGCCCTGGAGTGCTACGCGCACGCCGAGGCCGCCAAGATAATCCAGCCCCCGCACCTCCTTCGCGCTCCCGCCCAGGATGATGGGGAGGCTCACCGCCGCCGAGATGGCTTCCAGCTGCGCGCGGCTCTGGACGCCCACCACGAAGATGGCGTCCACCCCCGCCGCCTCATAGGCCGTCACGCGCGCGATGGCGTCTTCCGTGCTCGTGACGCGGGGCGCGCTCGTCCGGCCCGCTATCACCAGATTCGGATCCTGGCGTCCCTCCAGGGCCGCGCGCATCTTGCCGGCGCCCTCTTCAATCGAGGTGAGCTGCGCGCCATCCGCACCGAACGGCTGGGGCAGCACCGTGTCCTCTATGGAGAGGCCCGCCACGCCCGCTGTTTCGAGTTCCTCGACCGTCCTCTTCACGTTCAGTGCGTTGCCGTAGCCGTGATCCGCATCCACCAGCAGGGGCATCCCGGTCGCGCGGTTGATGCGCAGCGCCTGGGCGGCGAATTCCGTGAGCGTGAGCAGGATGATGTCCGGCGCACCCAGCACGGTGAGCGAGGCGGTGGAGCCAGCGAACATGCCGACCTCGAAGCCCAGGTCCTCCGCCATGCGCGCGGTGAGCGGGTCGTAGACCGAGCCGGGGTGGACGCATCGCTCGCCAGAGAGCAGAGCGCGGAATTTCTCACGTCTTGGCGTCCAGTTCATATGATTTCCCGCCCGCCGTCTGAGTAGGTCACCTTCATCGTGACCATGCCCTCGTTCATCAGCCAGGGGCGAATGGTGAACGTGCGCGCGCCGCTTGCGTGCATGGGGTCCGATTCGGCGACCTTTCTCGCCTCCGACAGGGATTCGGCGCGTATGATGATCATCCCCTCCCCCTCCCAGCGCTGCTCATCCTCCGTCCAGAAAGGACCCGCGCCGAACATGATCCCTTTCTGCTCGAGTTCGACCTGGAACTTCAGGTGCTCCTCCAGATTCTCCATCACGGGACCCAGGCCGTTCGCCGGCTTCGTGAAGTAGACGTACATCTGCTTCTGGAGGCAGCCGGCGCTGGCGTTCAGGACGTCCTGCGCACTGATTTGCGGCTCGTTCATGGTTCGCTCCTGTATGAGGGATGATGATGTGATTTCAAGAGGAGCCACTATAGCATTTTTCATCGCATCGGCCAGCGGTTCGGGGCATCCGCCACAGAGAAGCCTTGGGGATGTTCTTCTCCGAGGGGAAAGTCCAGGCGGACTCCAGATAAGTGGAGAAACTCACCCATCCCGAAAGCCCCTCAGACGCAAGGATGCGCCCTGCACCGCTAGCCCAGCACCAGCAGCACCATGCCCAGGAGGATCAGGCAGGCCCATCCCATTCGTTTGCGCAACTCGCCCTCGCCAAGCAGGATCGACCCCATCGCCACCGTGATCAGGACGCTGACCTCCCGCCCAGGCGCGACGTAGACGATCGGCGTGAAGACGAGCGCCGTCAGCACCAGCATATACGCAAGCGGCGTGAACACGGCGATTCCGAGCACCGCGAGCTTGTGTTCGCGCCAATGCTTCGCGACGACCTGCCTGCGCGTTACGGCGTAGGGCGCCAGGAACAAGGCGCGCGCAAGGTTCGACGCGTAATCGAGCAGCAGCGGCGGGATGGCGAGCGCGCTGACCGCATAGGCGTCCCAGACCGTATAGCTCCCGATGAGCACGCCGGTGGAAACCCCGAACAACAGCGAACTCACGCGCCGCGTGGAGGTCCAGTCGAAGCCGCCGGTCAGGAACACGATGCCGACGATGATCGCTAGGCCGCCGGCGGCGATCTGGACCGTCAGATTCTCGCCCAGAACGGAGACGGCGAACAGGGTCGAGAGGAACGGTCCGGTGGCGCGCGCAACCGGGTAGACCAGGGACAGATCGCCCCTGCGGTAGCCCTGCTGGAGGAGCAGGAAATAGGCCATGTGCAGTGCGGCGCTGCCGACGTAGAACCCGACCTCGCGCCACTCCATGGGGGGGCGTTCTATAAAATAAACGCCTGCCACGATCGGCAGGTAGATCAGGACCGAGAAAACGGAAAACAGCCAGACGAGTTCCGGCCCGCCGTTGATGCGCTTGACCAGCAGGTTCCAGGTGGCGTGACAAAAAGCCGCGGTCAGCACCAGCGAGAGGGCAAGAATAGTCATGGGGTCACTTTAAGGTCTGGAGAGCGGACGCGCCAGACCCACCCGCCTACAACGCTATTCAGGCCTTGCCCTGCGAATCGTCTCAATGGAGATGAACATTCTCAGGGGGCGTGACGGCAACGGCTGAAACCCCATAGTGGCGTAGAACGCAAGGCGTTTTTCCGTGGCTTCTATGCCGCCGTCCTCAATCACGTCGAGCACCACGGCCTTGAGCCCGATCTGTTCGGCGGCGGTTGACGCGCGCCTCAAAGCGTCCGCAAGAAGAATGCGTCCGAGGCCTTGGCCTTGGCGGCGGCGGTCGACGGCGATCATCGAGAGATAGACGGCCGGAATATCACCGGAGCGTGGCGCGTTTCTCGTCAGATTCGCCGGGAGGTCGTCGCCCTCGAGCGAATGGGCGTTCATCGCGTAAAACCCGAGAATTTCAGGGCGTCCGCCTTCGGTCGCCACCCAGACCCGCGAGAAGTCTCCCGCCTGGTGTTTTCTCTCGGTGCGCTTGAGGAAGTTGTCGAGCCGGTCGGTTCCGCAGGAGAAAGCCGCCCGATCGTGCCTTTTCGGGTCGAGCGGCTCGATGGATATCTTTTGTCGATTCAGGCCCGTCTCAGTCGTCACGCGCCACCCGCGCTTCGTGCAGGGCCATCGCCTCGCGCAATGCTTCGGTCGGCTCTGCGGGCGCATCGAGGGCGGCGAGAACCACGGCGCGGTCCTCGGCCGAGAGGAGCGTGCGCTCATGCTCGGCAATCGTGTTCCGGGCGCGCTCCAGCGCGGCGCTGGTCACGAATGTCGTCTCGTCGACGCCGAGCAGGGCCGCCGCCTGCCTAATCTGCGCCTTGACGTGCGGTTTGGTGCGCTGTTCCATCCGCGCCGTCTTCGGCTCGTCGATGGCGGCGGCATGGTCATGGAAGTTCAGCATGGTTTCGTCTCCTTCACATTCCCATAATGTACGGCAATTTACCGGACAATGCAAGTGTTCCATCGTCCCAGCGCTAGATTATAGAGCAAGCGAAGATCGAAGACGGGGAACACGGGTTTCGAGATTACTTCTCCTTTGAAGAAGAGTGATATTGCTTTAGCTCCTCATTCCGGCGCATGCCGGAATCCAGAGCCGATGAGGCGCGATCATGTTACGGCGTTTTGCTCCCTCTCTGGTTAGGCAGGAATGACGCTAAAAGGCGAAAAGACAAAATCGGTGGATTCCGGCATGCGCCGGAATGACGAACGAAGTCGTAGGGACAGGTCGCGACCTGTCCCTACAAAACCAAGCGCCTATCCTGCACTGTGGGATTTGCCCCCGTGCACAGGGATATTCACTTCTTCAAATCCGCGGACGCGCACTCTCCTCCTCCCGCACCGTGCCGCCCACGGCGATGGCCGCGCTCAGCAGGATGAGGTTCTTGATGATGTATTGCCCCTCGAGCGTGGGGGCGAAGGGAATCTGCGTGAAGCAGACCTCGGGCAGCAGGATGAGCGGCAGAACCGTCCCCGACATCTGGAGGAAGAGCAGGAAAAGCGCGACGCGGATGAGCGGGCGGAAGAGGAGCCCCACCCCTATCGCCACCTCCCACCAGCCGAGCAGGGGGATGAAGAAATCGGGCGGCAGCCAGTAGACCGTGCGGCGCACGAGTTCCGCCGCGGCGCTCAGGCCCAAGGGCTTCAGGATGCCGAACCAGATGAAGACGACGGCGAGCGAGATTCGCAGGAACAACCGGCCGTAGCGGTTCATCCAGCCCGAGATGCGGCGGTCGATTTCGTCGATGTATGTGATCAAGGGAACTCCGTCCCGGCGGCGGGTTTTGGAGCGAAACTGCTTCACCGAATATAGCCGCTCCACGCTCGCGGGAAAACGGCCCGAGGCCTTAAAATCATCCGGGCATTACGCTTTTCTCCTCCCCTCCGCCGACGCATGAACAGGTTAAATGCGAAAGCCATACATCTCCATATTGAAAAACACAGGCCCTTCGCGCATAATTTCTGCACATTCTACTCATGGAAAGTCGGAAAGAGCGGGCGGCCCCGTCTCGGGAGCCGCGGGCCTCATTCTCAAACTCAGGAGGTGCGTATGATTATCGAACGTGATCTGCCCGTCGAGATGGATGACGGGGTGGTGCTGCGGGTCGACGTATTCCGGCCCGACACCAAGGCGAAAGTGCCCGTCGTCATGGCCGGCGGCCCCTACGGCAAGGGCGTCAAGTACCAGGAGCACTACAAGCCGCTCTGGGATTCGCTGGTGAAGATGCACCCCGACATCCTGGAGGGTTCCCAGCACCGCTGGCTCACCTGGGAGACGGTGGACCCCGAGATATGGGTGCCCTGGGGCTACGCCTGCGTGCGCCTCGACTCGCGCGGCGCCGGCCGCTCGCCCGGCTATCTCGACATCTTCTCCCCGCGCGAAACCAAGGACTTCGCCATCGCCATCGAGTGGGCGGGCAAGCAGAAGTGGTCGAACGGCAAGGTGGGCCTGAACGGCGTCTCCTACTACGCCATCAACCAGTGGCAGGTCGCCGCACTCCAGCCCAAGCACTTAACAGCCATGATCCCCTGGGAGGGCGCGGCCGACCATTACCGCGACTGGGCGCGCCACGGGGGCATTCTCCATAACAAGTTCATGGAAATCTGGTATCCGCGCCAGGTCGAGGCCGTCCAGCACGGAAACCCCGAAGGCCCGCGCGACCACTGGATGGAGACGCGCTCTACGGGCCCGGCGACGCTTTCGAAGCAGGAACTCAAGGACAACCGCGCCGATACGCTCGCGAACTTCCTGGCGCGCGAGATGGATGACGACTGGTACCGCTCCCGCTCGCCCGACTGGTCGAAGGTGAAGGTCCCCTTCCTGAGCCCGGCTAGCTGGGCAGGCTTCGGCCTGCACCCGCGCGGGAACTTCGAGGCCTACACGCAGGCGGCGTCAGAAGAGAAATGGCTCGAAGGCCATCCGGGCAGGCACGAGGAGTGGTTCTATCTCGAATACGGCATGGAGCTCCAGAAGCGCTTCTTCGACTATTACTTGAAAGGCGAACAGAACGGCTGGGAGAAGGAACCCCGCGTGTGGCTGAACCTGCGCCGTCCGTTCACCGACGAGGTGGAACTGCGCAAGGAGCACGAGTGGCCGCTCAAGGGCACGAAGTGGACGAAGCTCTACCTCCACGCGGGCGGCAAGGGCAAGCTCGACCCGAAACCGCCAAAAGCCAAGCGCTCCAGGACATTCCGGGCGCTCACGCGCGGCATCACGCTCAGGACGGCGCCGCTCAAGGAGGAGACCGAGATCACCGGCCCGATGTCGGCCAAGCTCTTCATCTCCTCCTCCACGGTGGATGCGGACCTGTTCGTCACGGTCCAGGCGTTCTCGCCCAGGAACCGCGAGGTCTATTTCCAGGGCACGGTCGACCCCAAGACGCCGCTCGCCCAGGGCTGGCTGCGCGCCTCGCACCGCAAGCTGGACGAGGATCTGTCCGAACCCTGGCGGCCCTACCACACGCACGACGACAAGCAGCCGCTCACGCCGGACAGGATTTACGAGCTCGACGTGGAGATCTGGCCCCAGTGCATCGTGCTGCCCAAGGGCTTCCAGCTCTCCATCAACATCGCCGGTCAGGACTTCGACCGCCCCGGCCCCGCGGTGGCGGCCTACGTGCCCTCGCGCGGTTCCGGGCCCTTCCTGCACGATCACCCCGTCGACCGCTCGAAAGATGTCTTCGGCGGGCGCACCACGCTGCACACCGGCCCGAACCACCAGTCCTACCTGCTCGTGCCGATCATCCCCAAGCGTCGGCCCGGCGCGGTGGCGAGGTAAGGCGCAACAAGCGGCTCGGGCTTCGCTCAAGCGGTTCAGGATGAAACACAAACACCGGGGGTGGGGAGAAATTCCCCACCCCCGGTGTGTGAGCGGCCTCGGAGAGTCCCTAAAAAGGAGCGCGCTGAATTTCACTCCCCCCTTGAGGGGGAGTCAACGAGGCAAGGGCGAAGCCCGCAG
>JAPOYD010000080.1 GCA_026706735.1 Nitrospinota bacterium
CTCACGCTGAATTCAACCTCTTCGAATTCGAGATTTTCCTTGTGCAGTACCGGACGCCCGCCGTTGCGCGGCGCCTCCCACGCGCTCACGTGGCTGAAATGCTCATCGTCGCGAAGGGCCTCGCCCTCTTTGGTCTGATATTCCTCCCGGAAGTGGCCGCCGCAGGATTCCTCGCGAACGAGCGCGTCGTAGCACATGAGTTCCGCGAATTCGAGAAAATCGGCCACGCGCAGCGCCTTCTCGAGCTCGGGATTGAGTTCGTCGCCGTCACCGGGTACGGAGACGTTTTCCCAGAATTCTTCCTTGAGCGCGGGAATCAAATCGAGCGCTTTCTTCAGGCTCTGATCGGTGCGGGCCATTCCGCAGTAATCCCAGCAAATCATGCCCAGTTCGCGGTGGAACGAGGTCACCGTCCGCTTGCCGTCGATCGAAAGCACCCTCTTTACTCTGTCTTCGACATCCTCGGCGGCTTGCGTGAATTCAGAAGAATCGGCGGAAAAATCGCCGGGCGTCTGGCTCGCGAGGTAGTTCCCCACCGTGTAGGGCGCGACGAAGTATCCGTCGGCCAGCCCCTGCATAAGGGCGCTCGCGCCCAGGCGGTTCGCGCCGTGATCCGAGAAATTCGACTCGCCCAGCACGAACAGGCCGGGGATGTTGCTCATCAGGTTGTAGTCGACCCACAGGCCGCCCATGGTGTAGTGGATGGCCGGATAGATGCGCATGGGCACTTGATAGGCGTTCTCGCCGGTGATTTTTTCGTACATGTCGAAGAGGTTGCCGTAGCGCTGCTGCACCACGGGCAGACTGAGACGCTTGATGGCGTCCGTGAAGTCGAGATAAACGCCAAGGCCCGTATCGCCCACCCCGCGCCCCTCGTCGCACGCTCTTTTCGCCGCGCGCGAGGCGATGTCGCGAGGCGCCAGGTTCCCGAAGCTCGGGTACATGCGTTCCAGGTAATAATCCCGCTCATCCTCGGGAATCTCGGCGGGGCCGCGCGGATCGCCCTCTTTCGTCGGCACCCAGATGCGGCCGTCGTTTCTGAGCGATTCGGACATGAGCGTGAGCTTCGACTGGTGGTCCCCGGAAACCGGAATGCAGGTGGGGTGGATCTGCGTGTAGCAGGGGTTCGCGAAATAAGCGCCCTTCATGTACGCGCGTATCGATGCGGTGACGTTGTTCCCCATGGCGTTCGTGGAGAGATAGAACACCGGGCCGTAACCGCCCGTCGCCATGATGACCACGTCCGCCGCGTGTTTTTCGATCTCCCCGGTCACGAGGTTTCTCGTGACGATTCCCTTCGCCTGCCCGTCGACCAGGACGATTTCGAGCATCTCGGTGCGCGAGTGCATCTTCACCGTGCCGGCCGCTACTTGGCGGCTGAGCGCCGCATATACGCCCAGTAAAAGCTGCTGGCCCGTCTGACCTCTGGCGTAGAAGGTTCTCGACACCTGCGCGCCGCCGAAGGAGCGGTTCGAGAGCTGGCCGCCGTATTCGCGCGCAAACGGCACGCCCATGGCGACGCACTGGTCGATGATGTTCGCGCTCACCTGCGCCAGGCGGTACACGTTCGACTCGCGGGAGCGGAAATCGCCTCCCTTGATAGTGTCATAGAAGAGCCTGTAGGTGCTGTCGCCGTCGTTCTGGTAGTTCTTGGCGGCGTTGATTCCGCCCTGCGCCGCGATGGAGTGCGCCCGGCGGGGGCTGTCCTGGTAACAGAAGCAATCCACGTTGTAGCCCAACTCGCCCAGCGTGGCCGCGGCGCCCCCTCCGGCCAGCCCCGAACCCACCACGATAATCTTGTAGCGGCGTCTGTTGGCCGGGTTCACGAGCTTCATGTTGAAGCGGTGATTGTCCCACTTCTCCGCCAGAGGACCTGCGGGGACGTTTCCGTTCAGGCTGCCGTTCGTATCCATACCCTTCTCCTCACCAGGGGAGAACTATTTCAACACACCCGCCAAGACGGCCAGCGGAATCGCCATGAAACCGGCAGCGACGAGAACGCCGCTCCAGGGGCCCAGCCGTTTGATCAAAGGGTTGTAAGAGGGATTGTTGATTCCCAGCGACTGGAACAGGCTCGTCACGCCGTGGCTCAGGTGAAGCCCCAGGAGAATCATCGAAACCAGATACACGCCCGAGACCGCTGTGTTCTCGAATCCCAGAATCACCATGCGGTACACGTCGTGACGGCCCTGCGCGTCGTGCAGCTGGGCGAATTCCGGGTTCGTTGCGAACAGCGTGAAATGAAGCAGATGATAGGCGGCGAAAGCCAGCACCAGGGCGCCCGTGAGCACGATGGAGCGGCCCGCATAGGTGACCATCGTGGTTTCTGCGACGGCGTAGGCCTGAGGCCGGGCCGCCTGATTCATACGCCAAAGGCGCAGGGCCGAACCGATGTGCACGAGGAACACGACCAGCAGACCGATTCGCGCCACCCACAGCAAAGCGCCCAGGTCTTTCAATCCCTTGGCGTAGGCGTTCGTCGTCTCGGGACCTGCGAACATCAGGAGGTTGCCGAGCATGTGGGCGATGATGAACAGGACCAAAAGAATGCCGGTGACGGCCATGGCGACTTTCGCGCCGATGGATGATTGCAGGACTTTTGCGAACCTGCCCATCAAATTGCTCCCCCAAAAGCAAAAAATCTCGATATCGAGAGGGTTGATTCGTCCAATCGGGTGGCAATGTATAGTTTCGGGCGCACACGGTCAACCACATTTAGGAAATTCCTCTTTTTTCATCAGACCCCGTTTCGCCCCGTGGCAAATTCACGATTTTTGCGATATTTTAGGCTTAAGTTCCGCCCGATTGTTCAGCGAATCCACCCCCAGAGGGGCTTGTTGAAAAAGCCCTGATTTCGTGATTTTTCGAATGGAAACAACGTGGGAGGGGGGTGGTAGGGACAGGTCGCGACCTGTCCCTACGAGGCGGTGCGGTTTTGTTCGTCA
>JAPOYD010000068.1 GCA_026706735.1 Nitrospinota bacterium
CGATGGCGGCGTCGATATCCCCCGCCTGCGCCTGTTCGCTGGCGAGCTCGCTCAGGTGAATGGAGTGGTTGGTGATTTCGCTGAGGTATCGGGCGCTTTCTTCCCCGTGCGTCAGCTTGCGTTCGGCGGGCGTTTCCTCTCGTGTTTCCGCGACTTTCGGTAAGAAAGAGGCCGGCTCCGGCCTCTCGGCTTTTTGCGAAGACCCCAGTAATCGCATGAAACTCCGGAATATATTTCTCATCCGGTTCCTCACCTGTCCTGTACGGGAGCGGTTGTCTCAATCCCGCGTCGTCTTTCCAAAGGATCGATGTGATGAGTGTCACAAAATGTAATCTTGATTTTAATACAGGTATTATCTTCGCATTCATTTTATTTTGCAAAAGATTATGCGCTCAAAAGAGGCGATTTTGGATTTTCACCACGAAAATGGCAGGGGAACGAAAATGGTGAAAAGACAAACGGGCCTGATGCGGCATTCGGCCTGGGCGAGAAGTTCGTGCGGCTTGACGCTTCGCGCCGTGTTTTTCCTTGTTTCTTTCGATGGCCGCCGGCGCCTGGTCGCGATCTTCGGGTTCTTCCCCGCAGCGGGCGGTATCCATGGCGGCGTCGATTTGCCCGGCTTTCACCTGCGCCACGGCGATATCCCGGTAAGCCCAGAAGCGATAGAGCGTCTTGCCGATGCCGCTTGCCGAGTTGAGGGTGAAGGGGAAATCTCTTGTGTTCGCCCGGCTAGTGGCGATTTCTTGCAAGGCCCATGAGCGCCGGAAAGGGTCGCCGATTTCGCGGGCCGCCTGAACGATGGCGGTGAAATCCCCCACATGGGGAGCTGTTGAAAAACCCTCGGCAGTGTGATCGAGTGCATGGGTACTGTCTCGCCCGAGATGACGGGACGCAAGAGGCGCCAACAGATGGATTGCCCGTCGCCGGCTCGCCGGGCAGGCTTCCTCTCCGCCGCCACGTGAAACCCCGTGCTTCCCGCTTCCGAAACGGGCTTTTTTAAACAATCCCATTCAGAGACGCTCGGGTTCGGTGAATACCCCGTTTTCCTTCGCATCGCATCTTCGGCCCTTGATGCAAGGTGAAAGCCCGCCCCGGAAGGCAAAACACACGCCGCCAGGACCCGGTTCGTCGCCCGTTTCCGTGACCATTTTTGCGAATCGTCTCGCCGCAGGCGTCAGCAGACCACGGCGGAGCCGGTGAGGGCGGCGGAAAAAAGGACAATCCCTCGCATGAGTCGCGCGCGCAATTTTTATGGGCTACGGGCGCCGTTCGTCCTTCAACCGCCAGAAAACGTCTGTTCCCCTGAGCGGAGAGTCCATCCTGACGTGATCCCAAGGCGTTTCATCGTTCTCGTCCCTCGCCGCCCGGTGCAGGGGCGTCCAATCGTTTTTGTCCTGCGCCCTCGGGTCGGCGCCCGCCTGCAACAGGGACGTCACGACCCTGATGGTGGTGCTGAACCGCGCAGCCACGTACAGAGGAGTCCACCCGTTTTTATCTTCTGCGTTCGGGCAGGCCCCGGCCTGAACCAAAGCCGATACGACTCCGAGAGTCGCGCTGAGCGCCGCTTCGTGCAGGGGAGTCACTCCGTCTGTATTCCGCGCATTCGGGTCGGCCCCGTTCCTCAGCAAGGCCGCCAGGACTGCGGGGTCTTACTGAACGCCGCCGCCCTGTGAAGAGGCGTCCATCCCCGTTCATCCCGTGCGTTTACGTCGGCGCCATCCCGCAGACGCAACCCTTTCGGCGCACCTTGCCAAATCCAATTATAACCGAACCGCATCCGGATTCTGCGTGAAGACTTTCCCGGCGCCACGCCAGGGTTCAGGCCTGTGTTCATACCGTCAAAACCACGGTAGCCCGAACGGCGCGGCGGGATACCCGGCATC
The DNA here is from genome assembly GCA_026706735.1 of Nitrospinota bacterium. GTDB lineage: Bacteria > UBA8248 > UBA8248 > UBA8248 > UBA8248 > Bin107. Next base: position 1,884 of record JAPOYD010000068.1, read on the forward strand.
GCAGCCCGCCAACCGGCCCGGCTTACCCCCTGACCAGCCGTACGAACTGCGGGTCCCGCACCGCTTCTTCCACACCGTGTCGGCGGACGCATCGGGTTGGCCTGCATCCATCATCGATTGTACGAATTGGCTTGATATAAAATCGTGAACGGCTTTTGGGGGGAGGAAGCCGTCTTCCTGGGCATGATTCGGTGACGCACAGAGGCTGAGAGCGTTTCCCCGGCGATGAGTTGCGCGCTCCGATTGGATACGATCGGCTCCTCTCCCCTGACGCCGGCCAAGACGGGTGCGCAGGCAGATTGCTCAGGACCTGGTTGGAAATCATCCAAACTTCTGTATAGTAACGATTACCTTCTCTCCTCGCTTGGTGGTATTGGTTCCCATTCCCCATACACAAGAATAGATATTCACCGAGCGGGAGAGATTGCAAGGATTAAGGAGCATTCCGTTCATTTCCCGGCTATGCTGCCTGGGCAATCAGAGCGCCGGCATTCTGTTCCGAACGGCGAGACAGTCGTCAGGGGAATACCCATATCCGGACGTCCGACGCCATTGCAAATCAGATGCGCATCAGACTCATACCCGTGATGATATTCATTGTATCCCCTGGTGAAAATCTACAGCAGAAAAAGAAGTTGCGGAGTTGGACTTTCGAGGGGGCCTTGCGGCGGTGCAAATTCCATCCGCATACGTTGAAGGCTACGAGCAGAAAGCGCGTCTCCACGATCAGGAACTGGCGGACCTCTACATCCGGCACACCACCATCGGCGACCCCCTTCTGGACCCGATAATGGAGGAGATATCCTCCATGCCCGCCTACGACCTGCACGCGTTCATCGAGGCGGGCATCGAAGGGCATGACGGCGTTCTGCGGGACGCGCCAAAAGTCCTGCGTGATTTCTTCTGGAATTTCGAAGAGCCATCCTGGCTCGACCACGAAGCCTTCAAGCCGGGGGTCCGCTGTTTCAACGTCAACGTCG
>JAPOYD010000029.1 GCA_026706735.1 Nitrospinota bacterium
GGCGCATCGTAGGGACAGGTCGCGACCTGTCCCTACAAACCCTTTTCTCTCCAGTCGGTTGTCTACGCCCCCAGCGCTCTCTTGGCCCTGCGCTGATCCTTGGGATTCACCCAGAAGATGGCGCCGTAGCGCTTCCTGCCCGCGGCGATGGCCGTGATGGCGGTGATGTTGATGCCGGCGTCCGCGAGCTTGGTGAAAACCGGCAGCAGCGCGCCCGTGCGGTCCGTGCCCTCGACGAGAAAGGCCTTTTTCCGGGGACTGAGCTTGATCTTCGCCTTGCGCGCGAAGGAGGTGAAGGCGCGGGCGTCCTCGGGCACGATGTCGACCTGAACGCGCCTGCGCTCGGGGAAGGCGTGCACCGCGAGAAGGCTGACGTCCGCCTCCTTCAGCATGGCGGCAAGGGCGGCGCCCTGGCCCGGCTTATTCGATACGGTCATATAGTAGTAGGGTACTTCACGAACTGTCTCGGCCATAGCCTGTCTCCTGATGGACCCGGCGTCTCCGGGGGGCGGGTTATTCTCGAATTATGGGCAGCGACGAGGCGCGCGCCACAACGCAAATCATCATACAACACGTGGCGAGGAGAGGGAAACGGGGTCAACTTCGACCGAAGAAGGAGCGATTGACCTGATCGGGGAGGGAGGATTGTGTTGAGCAATGCGGAGTGATTGTTCTGCCCTGGAAGCAGGGAAATATCGCTTCGCCATATCTCCGAAAACGGGAGCTCTCGCTCATCGCTCGAAGCGAATCTCACGCCCCCTGTTCACCTATCACAAAGACGACGAATTCGCTTTTCCGCAGCCGGTCGCCGTACGCGCATTTCCCCGCATTTGCCGATGGCGGTTTTTCGTCGGGCTGGGCGAGAATCCCTCGCGCGAATTTGGTTGTTCTCACGGATGGGAGCAGGGGAGAAAGTGGATTGGGCGATTCGGCTTCGTACCGGAAACGCAGCTTCTTTTTCACCCGGGGCGATCTCTCCGTCCCGTTGTCAGCGAAGCGGAAACGAGCCTCATCGAGGCCGTCAGGGAATTTCCGAAAAATTAGATAAATATAGATAAATTCACGGGGTTTTTCGATAAATTGATTTATTCAGAAAGAACTTGAATAAGTCGTATCAAATCATTGATATTAAATGATATTGGTTTTAGGCAGGCATCACCTTGGGGTGCTCGAGCATTTCTTTGAGCGTGCCGAGGAACTCGGCCGCCGGCGCGCCATCCACCAGGCGGTGGTCGGCGTTGATGCCGACGAAGGCCGTCGTCCGGGCCACGACTTCACCGTTACGCACGACAGCGCGCTCCCGCGCCGCGCCCACCGATAGGATGGCGGATTCAGGGTGGTTGATGATGGCGCTGAAATGGTCGACCCCGTAGGCGCCCAGATTCGAGACCGTGAAGGTGCCGCCTTCGAGCGCATCGAGTCCCAAGGCGCCCGCGCGGGCCGCTTCGGCCAGCGCTCGCGACTCGCGCGAAATGGCGTCGATGGATTTCTGGTCAGCACCCCGGATGACGGGCACCATCAGTCCCTGATCGACGGCGACGGCCACCCCGATGTTCACGTCCTGCATTTGCTCCAGGGCGTTTTCGGTGAGGCGAACGTTCACGGCCGGGCAGCGGCGCACGGCGCGGGCGGTGTAGAAGAGGATGAGATCGTTGATGGACACCTTGACGCCGAGGTCGTTCTCCCACGCCTGGCGGCTGGCTTCGCGTACGGCAAGGAGATTCGTGAGGTCCACTTCGGCCTGCATGGTGATGCGCGGTACCTGGGACCAGCTGGAGAGCATGCGCTCGGCGATGATTTTCCGCACCCCCGCCAGAGGCGTTGAACCCGCCACGGCCGCGGGGCCGCTCGCGGCGGCGAGCGGCGCAGAGGGGAGACCCGATGCAGCCGCTGCCCTCACGTCGGCTTGTACGATTCTGCCGCCGGGACCCGAGCCTTTGAGGGTGCGGAAGTCGATGCCCAACTCGCGGGCCACGCGCCTGGCGGCCGGGCTGGCGAAAATTCGGCCTGTGTGAGCGGGTTGTGCCGCCACGGGGGCCACCGGAGCAGGGGCAGGTGTCGAGGGGGCGGGTGGTGGCGTCGGTAGTGCCTCCGCTGCCTCGGATACAGTCTCTACCGGGGCCTTGGCGGACGTACTTGCAAAACTGCTAATGTTCTCTCCCTCTTCACCGATAACGGCGATGTCCGTGCCGCAGGGAACGACGTCGCCTTCTCCCGCCAGTGTTTTGAGCAGGAGGCCACCGTCTGGCGATTCGACCTCGTATTCGACCTTGTCGGTCTGGATGTCGAGAATGATCTCGCCTTTTTCGACCGCTTCACCCTCGCCTTTTCGCCACTTGAGGATAGTTCCTTCTTCCATGGTAAGGCCGAGCTTAGGCATCGGGAGAGGGGTGGCCATGAATCTTTGCTCCTAATGATTGAAAGTGTTGTGGAATTACACCGTCTCCAACATACCACGAACCCCGGCGATTACGTCATCTTTATCGGGTATGACATAGGATTCGAGTTTGGGGGAAAAAGGCACCGGCGTTTCCTTGGCGCAGACGCGCTCGATGGGCGCGTCGAGGTAGTCAAAAGCGTCCTTGGCGGCCATGGCGGCGATTTCCGCGCCCCAGCCACACCGCTGCACCGCTTCATGGGTGATGAGGAGTCGGCCCGTCTTACGGACGGAGGCGAGAATTGTCTCCGTATCCAGGGGGAAAAGCGTTCTGGGGTCGATGACCTCACAGCTTACTCCCTCATTTTCAAGTTCTTTCGCTGCAGCGAGCGATTTGCCGACCATCGAGGAGGTGGCGACGATGGTGAGATCGCTCCCCTCTCTTTTCACCTCGGCGACGCCGATGGGGATCACTTCCTCTTCCTCGGGAACAGCGCCTCTCTCAAGATAAAGGAGTTTGTGTTCGATGAAGAAAACCGGGTCATCATCCCTGATGGCTGCTTTCAGGAGACCTTTGGCGTCTCGTGCGCTGGAGGGCATGACCACTTTGAGTCCCGGCACATGGACGAACCACGCTTCCAGGCTTTGTGCGTGCTGGGCAGCGGAGCTTCGCCCTGCGCCGCCCTGAGTTCTGATGACGAGCGAAGTGTTTGCTTTCCCGCCAAACATATAGCGCACCTTGGCGACCTGGTTGACGATTTGATCCATGGCGACGGCGGAAAAATCGATATACATCAACTCCGCCACGGGGCGCATGCCTACGAGCGCCGACCCAAGGGCCGTGCCGATGATGCCTTGCTCGGAGATGGGCGTGTTTCTCACCCGCTCAGCGCCATATTTCTCCAAAAGACCCACGGTCGTCTTATATGAGCCGCCGAATTCGGCGATATCCTCACCGAGTAGAAAAACCGAGCCATCTCTCGCCATTTCCTCATCCAGGGCTTCGATAATGGCTTCCCGGTATAAAATCTCGCGCATTTCCTTTCCCTAAACGGACGCGTAGATGTCTGTCATGGCGTCACCAAGCTCGGGCTCCGGGCTTTTCCGGGCGAATTCGATGGCCTCTTCCATCTCATTGTTCACGTTCGCATGGATGGCGTCGATATTGCTCTTGTTCAACCATTTTTTCTTCACGAGTACTTCTGCAAACGTGATGATCGGGTCGCGTTTGAGCCACTTACCTACCTCTTTATCGTGCCCGTAAGCGGTGCCGGGATCGCCCACGTAATGGCCTAAAAAACGCATTGTTTTCGCTTCGATCAGCGTAGGTCCTCGTCCTTTGCGGGCGCGCGCAATCGCTTCGCCCGCTACTTCATATACGGCTTGGGGGTCCATGCCATCGACAACGATTCCAGGCATACCGTAAGCTTTAGCTCGATCGGCGATGTCCTGAACCGCCTGATGAGTAGCGCGAGGCGTGCTTTCGGCAAATCCGTTGTTCTCGCAGACAAACACAGCAGGCAGCTTCCAGGTGGCGGCAATGTTGATGCCCTCATGGAATGCGCCTTCGTTGCTGGCTCCGTCGCCGAAAAAACTGACGGCGACGTGTTTTTCTCCTTTAAATCGAAGTCCTAAGGCGGCGCCGGCGGCTATAGGGATACCACCTCCCACAATGCCATTCGCCCCCAAGGCCCCCAAGTCCTGGTCGGCGATGTGCATCGATCCTCCTTTTCCTTTGCAATAGCCAGTCGCGCGAGCGTACAACTCGGCGAACATGCCTTCATATTGGAGCCCCTTGGCGATCATGTGCCCATGGCCGCGGTGTGTAGATGTGATTTGGTCTTTAGGAGTCAGGTGGGCGCAAACCCCGGCAGCGACAGCTTCCTCGCCGATATAGGCGTGAAGGAAGCCCGGCAATTCTCCTGCCTGAAATAACTCGATGGAACGCTCCTCAAATCTGCGAATGCGAACCATCGTTTCGTAAATCCAAAGGGCCTTGACCTTTGTCAATCGAATCATAAATTTACCTCTTTACTGATTATTGCACTCCAACCAGGAGGCGAAATTCTCTGGTCAAGGCCACACCGCGTTTATTTTAGAGGAAAACGCAAAACTGATTCGCCGATCATTTTATTTCAAGATAGTTTATCCGCTCAATCTGGCAGAATTTAGCACGTCGCATATCTTCGGGCAAGAATGCGCTAGCGAACTATAAAGAAGCTGTTCCACTTGCACTTTACTCGAATGGCGATTAAAGTATCCGTGATTTTGGCTGTTGAGCAAGTGGGTCAATTGATGGCCCATTTTTTTATTCACTCTCGGAATAGAGTTTATGGTGTCAATTGATGCTGATTCTCAAATATGGACTATCGCCCAGGAGGTGGTTTCTGGCTTAGGGTTTGAATTGGTTGACATTGAACTGACCGGTAGCCGTAGCCAGCAGGTGATTCGAGTATATATTGAAAAGCCCGGAGGGATTCTTCTTTCTGATTGTGTAGCCGTGAGCCGTGAACTCGGAGAACTTTTCGAAGACAAAAACGTCATTGAAAATTCTTACCGCCTTGAGGTATCAAGCCCTGGCATCGAAAGGCCTCTACGAAAGGCCCAGGATTTTGAGCGCTATGTCGGGCACCGGGTGCGCATACGTCTTAAAAGCAAGCAGGAAGGAAAGAGGAGAATTGTAGGGAAGATAGTCGAGGTTGATGACAATATGATCCGTATTATTTCAAAGAACGGGCAGAAAGCTTCATTTTCACTGGCCGATATTGCAAAAGCGAACTTGGATGTGGATTGGGGTAAAGAATTTCAAGGCATGGGGAATACGGTGTAGAGTCAACTCAATCCATGATGGAGGAGTGATTTTGTGAGTCAAGAATTGATTGCGGTCCTGACACAATTGGAACGCGAGCGAGGTGTCTCCAAAGATGTACTACTAGACACGCTAAAAATCGCAATGGCGTCAGCTGCGAAGAAGCAATACGGTTTGGGAAAAAATGTGGACGTATCATTTGATGAACAAACTGGTGAAATTGACGTCAAAGCAGCGAAAGAAGTCGTCAGGATTATTCAGAATCCTCAGAGTGAAATCCTTTTAGATGAAGCACGAAAAGAAAATCCTGATATTCAAGTTGGGGATTTTCTTTCGCAGGGTGTCGAGACTGAGGGGTTGGGCAGGATAGCAGCGCAAATAGCGAAGCAAGTTATATTGCAGCGAGTAAGAGAGGCGGAGCGTGCGAATATATACCAGGAGTTCAAGGAGCGTGAAGGCGATTTGATTACGGGGTCTGTCTCTCAGGTAGAGCGCGGGAATATTTATGTAGATATCGGGCGCACAGAGGCGATTCTCCCTCGTCGGGAGCAAATATTTAGAGAAGTCTATAAGCGGGGAGATCGCATCCGCGCTTATATTATGGAGGTGCGGGAAATAACAAAAGGTCCTCAAATTGTTCTCAGTAGGACACATCCTGGTTTGCTGATTCGTCTGTTCGAGATGGAAGTACCCGAAATTTACGACGGGATAGTGGCTATAAAAGGTTGCGTCCGAGAGCCTAGTGGACGTTCAAAAGTTTCTGTTGTAAGTCATGAACGAGACATAGATCCCGTAGGCGCATGTGTAGGGACACGTGGAAGCCGCGTGCAATCGATTGTTCAAGAACTGAGGGGAGAGAAGATCGATATCATCTCTTGGAACGACGATATACGCACATATGCGGCAAATGCGCTCAGTCCCGCTAAAATACAGCACATCACTTTGTTTGAAGACGAAGACCGAATGGAGGTGTTGGTGCCTGACGATCAGCTCTCTCTAGCAATTGGGAAAGGCGGCCAAAATGTTCGCTTGGCAGCTAAACTCTTGGGCTGGAAAATTGATCTGAAAGGTGAGGGTGAGTATCGACGAATCATCGCCGAGCAGGCATTCTCGAGCGATGAGCGTCAAGAGAATGTTGCTGGTGTGGAAGAGCAGGATGAGAGCATTCAACCAACAGAAGCTGATGGAGACTCTTCCAGTGAATTGGTAGAACTAGAGCTTGTCGGTGAGAAAATGGCGCGGCTTTTGGCTGACAATGGTTTTTCTACGATTGCGGCGATTAGCGCGGCATCGACGGATGAATTGTGTGAAGTTCCCGGGATTGGTCCGAAAAGGGCCGAGTTGCTGATCGAAGCTGCTCGAACTCATGAGAAATTCACTGGCTCGGAGTCCAATGAGGACTGATGAAGGAATGAATGTTTGCCAGATAGAACATGTATAGCTTGTCGGAATAAAGGAAATGCGAATAATTTTTTTAGAATGGTAATCGGTCCGGAAAGGAATATCGTTTGCGAGCTAGGAAGAAAATTGCCGGGAAGAGGTGCGCATTGTTGTTTTGACATGAATTGCATTTCAAAGCTTGTTTCTTCGAATCGCTTGGAAATTGCGTTGAAAAGAAGGAATTTTAGGATTGGTTCGGACGAATTGAGCCGAAATGTGAAGATGCTTCTTAGACGAAACCTCAAGGGCATGTTGATTGCTTCTAAAGCAAAGGGTGTGCTTACCCTTGGAAAAGAGGAAGTATTTAAGAAGATAAAGCTCTCGAAAATGGGAAAGCCGTTTGTTTCCAAGGACATATCCCCAAGAATTTTGATGAGCTTGAAACGCATGTCGGAAGAATTTCATATTTTACCTTTTTCTATGAATGAACTTGGAGAATTTTTGAGTCGAAAACCGTTTGGCGTGTTATTTATCAGTGAACCTCTTCTGGTGGATAGTATCTGCTTGCGCATGATGCATGAAAGAGCAATGAGTAATGGTTAAAGCAAGATATGGCTCGAGGTTCTTCTTTGATTTGCTTTTGGTTGGATAATGGATGTGAATAATCTGCAGTGGAGGTTTTATGGCGAGCGTACGCGTATACCAACTGGCTAAAAATCTTGGATATGACAGCAGGACATTTGTTGAGGAATTAGCCAGGGAAGGAATCGTAGTAAAAAGCCATATGAGTACTGTGGACGATGAAACAGCGGAACTGGTAATGGCGCTTTTTTCTCAAGAAGCACTTCAAGAGGAGAAAGTGGCTCCAGCAAGCAAGACGGAAAAAAAGACCTCAACTAAGACAAAAGCCAAAAAGCCGGAAAAAGCGAGTGCGTCTGGCTTGGAAGATTTAGAATCCAAAGAAGAATCAACAGCTTCTCCTACCACTCAAGGTGCAGTTATTCAAGCATCTATCGCACCAGAAGATACTGCTGTCGACAAACAGCCAATCGCGGAAAAAGAAAAGGTTAGTGCGGACAAACAAACAGTTTTAGATAAAGCAACTCCAGTACCTGATGATAAAGACGCCACATCACCAACAAGTTCCAAAGTTGCTCGGGATGTCAGCAAAGAGAAGCTTCCTCACCGTCATGGAGGGCGCGTACGTATTGCAGAGACGATAACGGTGAAAGAACTCGCTGAGAAAATTAATGTAAAGGCGACGGAAGTTATCAAGGAGTTGATGAAAAAAGGCCAGATGACAACTATCAATCAAATGATAGATCACAACACGGCCACCGATATATCTGAAACCTTCGGCTATGAAGTTGAAATATCCAAAGACAATATTGAAGATCTGTTGATTCAGGAAGAGGATAGGGAGGAAGATCTTCAGCCCAGGGCTCCTGTCATAACAATTATGGGTCATGTTGATCATGGAAAAACGAGGCTTCTCGATGCCATCCGTAAAGCCAATGTGATGGAAGGCGAAGCAGGTGGGATCACGCAACACATAGGCGCCTATCGAGTTACTTCGGAAAAGGGGACGGCTGTATTTTTAGATACCCCTGGACATGAAGCCTTTACGGCAATGAGGGCGCGTGGGGCGCAAGTGACAGATTTGGTAATTATCGTAGTAGCTGCGAATGAAGGCGTCATGCCCCAAACTCGAGAGGCGATCGATCATGCAAAGGCCGCTGGAGTTCCGATTATGGTGGCGATGAATAAAATGGACTTAGCAGATGCAAATCCCGACAGGGTAAAACAACAACTCTCAACATTGGACTTAATCCCGGAAGATTGGGGTGGAGATACGGTTTATTCTGAAATTTCCGCTAAAGAGAATATTGGAATTGATGATCTTTTGGATCTTGCCATTTTGCAGGCTGAACTCATGGAGTTGAAGGCCAACCCAAGCCGGCTCGCTAGTGGTGTTGTAGTTGAAGCGAAGTTGGATAGGGGGCGAGGACCGGTAGCTACTGTTTTGGTGCAACGAGGCACTCTGAATGTGAGTGATAACTTCGTGGCTGGTAAATGGAGTGGCAAAGTTCGCGCACTATTAGACGACCAAGGCCGCAAGTTGAAGTTCGTGGGCCCTTCTACGCCAGTAGAAATTTTAGGTTTCGCCGGTGTTCCTGAGGCTGGTGATACATTTACCGTTTTAGAAGATGAGAAGATGACAAGAGAGATAAGCGCTAGGCGCCAACAACGTGAACGAATGGCTGCGCTTATGGCTTCTGCGCGCGTTTCTTTGGAAAGTTTCATGGAAAGCGTAGAAGAAGGCCAAGCAAAAGAGTTGAGTTTAATCTTGAAAGCAGATGTGCAAGGAAGCATAGAGGCATTGAAAGAATCCTTGGGCAAGTTAGGGAATGAGGAAGTAGGAGTTAAGGTTTTACATAGTGCGGTAGGTGGGATTACTGAAACCGATGTGATGCTCGCAGCTGCCTCGGCTGCCGTTATCGTAGGCTTTAATGTTCGTCCGACGCCAGGAGCTAGTGAAATCGCGAAACATGAAAAAGTAGATATTCGATTATATTCCGTCATCTATGACGCTATCGATGAAATCAAGTCGGCTCTTGAAGGGATACTCGAGCCCGTTCAGCGAGAAATAGTACGCGGGCACGCGGAAATCCGGGAACTGTTTCATGTTCCCAATGTGGGGACGATAGCGGGTTGCTATGTCATCGACGGAAATATCAATAGAAATTCAAATGTACGTCTCATCCGAGATAATGTAGTTATCTATACGGGCAAAATTTCATCTTTGAGGCGGTTCAAAGATGATGTAAACGAGGTCCAGTCTGGTTATGAGTGTGGAATCGGAATTGAGAATTATAATGACATCAAGCAAGGCGATATCATAGAACCATATATTACAGAAGAAGTATCTCGGACGCTTTAAGTTGATTTGTGTCTTGTGTCGATTTTTTTGAAATTTTCAATCCATGCCTTTTGTTGGTCTTTTGAAAATCGATGTTCAGATTCCCGAATGCCGCTCGCTCAAAGCAAAACGCAAGATAGTTCAGTCGATAACAACACGTCTGCGTCAGCGTTTTAATGTTTCTGTCGCTGAAGTCGGTTTCCAAGATAAGTGGCAGAGATGTCGCATCGGCGTTTGCGTAGTAAGCAATGACTCTCGACTTGTAGATAGCCAACTTAGAAAAGTGCTGAATTTCCTTGAGGGAACAGGGCTAATGATTGTCTTGGATTTTGATATCGAGATTTTTTGAAATTCATGGAGTGCAATTTAATACATGGGTAATTCTCGCATACTGCGCGTTTCGGAACTCATACAATCCGAACTTGCCAACTTGGTGATGAGGGATGTGAAGGACCCGCGTGTGCGGCATGTTGTGATCACTCGAGTCGAAATGTCCCCGGATTTGAGAGTTGCGAAGGTCTACTTTAGCCGTTACGGTGAAAATCAAGGGAATGTTAAGGAGATGGAAGAGGGTCTCAAGGGACTTGAACGAGCCAGTGGATTCTTGCAGAGAAAACTTGCCAAACGCTTAGAATTGAAATGTACTCCCAGGCTGAAATTCTTTGCCGATCGGAGTTTGGCATTCAGCGACGAAATTGAACGTTTGTTATCCGATGTAAAGAGATCATTTTGAGAAAGGACAAGATGTTGGAACTCTCGGGTGTTTTGAATCTGAAGAAAAAACACGGTCCTACCTCACATGATATGGTTGATGAAGTGAGAAAGCTACTTCCCGAAAAAACAAAAGTCGGGCATGCAGGTACGCTTGACCCTATGGCCGAAGGAGTTTTGCCAATTTGTATTGGTAATTCCACGAAATTGTTTTCATATTTTTTAGAGTGCAAGAAAACGTATCGGGCTGTCATGTTGTTTGGGCGAGTGACAGATACGCAGGACATTACCGGAAAATTGCTGGCTGAAACTGAGCCAGGTGATATTCCACTTTCTCGAGCGCAAGAGCTTTTAAGTGAGATGTTGGGAAAAACAATGCAGGTACCTCCAATGTATTCTGCATTGAAGGCTAATGGAAAGCGTCTGCATGAATTAGCACGTTCTGGCAAGGAAGTTGAAAGAGAAAAGCGCCAAATTGAAGTATTTCGGATCAAGGCGATTGGTATAGACGGTCCACAACTTACCTTTGATGTCACATGCTCTCGGGGAACATATATCCGTTCAATTTGTCATGATATTGGTGCCAATCAAGGGTCCGGTGGATGTTTGCAAGCCCTTTCGCGGACGGCTTTGGGTCCGTTTGAGCTATCAGATTCCGTTTCTATCGAGGATGTTCATCGTCACATGCAAGAAAAACGCCTTCAAGACATTTTAATGAGTCCGGCGCAGGCACTTGCACATTTGCCTGCCGTCTATGTGCACCCCAGTGCGGAGGTGCGGGTATTGAATGGTGCAATAGTCAGGTTTGAAGATGTTCAGCAAGTTGTTGATTTGCCAGTAGATACTCGCGTCCGTATGCTAAATGAACCGGGAGAGTTATTAGCGGTCGGGAAGACGGTCCATGAGAGGAAACGAAAACGAAACCAAGGGTTTGTGGCGCCTGAAAAAGTGTTTGTCACATAGAGTTAAGAGAGAATACGCTTTGTATTTACATTGATGGCAAAGTCGTATAAAATCCGCGCGTTTTTCATGACGTTGCGCTAATGAGGCTTAAAAGATAGAGAGCAACATATAAGCAGTGGAGGAAGTGACAGAAATGCCCCTAGCAAAGGAGCGAAAGTCGGAAGTTATCGAGAAATTTCGTACACATGACACAGATACTGGTTCACCGGAAGTGCAGGTAGCTATCCTGACCGAACGTATTACCTACCTCACAAACCATTTCAAGACCCACAAGAAAGATCATCACTCCCGTAGAGGTCTACTGAAACTCGTGGGTCAGCGCCGTCGCCTACTTGATTATCTGAAAGAAAAAGACATCAACCGCTACCGCACGATAATTCAGGACCTGGGCCTGCGTCGCTAGATGCGGGTCTTGCCCCAGAGGGAAGCAATCTAATGCCACCGTATCGAAAAGACATATCTATCAATGGTTATACTCTTGCCTTTGAAACAGGTGAGATCGCCAAGCAGGCCGGTGGCGCCGTAATGATGCATTATGGTGAGACCAGTGTGCTTTGTACGGCTTGCGCTTCGCACTCTACACGTGAGGGTGTGGATTTTTTTCCCCTTACAGTTGATTATCGAGAGTTTTTCTACGCCGCGGGAATTATTCCAGGCAACTTTTTTCGGCGCGAGGCAAAACCTGGCGAGAGGGAAACATTAACTTGTCGTTTAATCGATAGGCCTATCCGCCCTCTTTTCCCGAAGGAATTTCGTTGTGAGACGATGATTCAGGTCATGGTCATGTCTTACGATAAATTGAATGATTCCGACATTTTGGCAATCAATGGAACTTCCGCCGCTCTCCATATTTCGGATATCCCATTCTCCGGTCCTATCGGTGCTGTTCGCGTTGGGCGAATTGATGGCGGAATTATTGTCAATCCGACGGTCGAACAGCAAATTGACAGCGATCTGAATTGTGTGATGGCTGGAACTGCGGACGCGATAGTCATGGTGGAAGCAGGTAGTTTTGAAGTTTCAGAAGACGTTTATATGGAAGCGTTTGAGCAAGGCCATTCTGTGATTAAAGAGTTGTGCGCTATGCAGGATGAACTTAGGGCGGAATGCGGAAAAACCAAACGTGTAGTCGAGCCTGAGGAAGAAGATACAGAACTAATGGGGAAGGTACGTGAAATTGTAGTTCCCAAATTACAAGCGTCTGCAGAGATTTACGACAAAGCGGGACAATATAGTGCAATCGATGAGGCGAAAGCTGCTGCGGTCGATACTCTTTGCGCAGACGAAGAAGGGTCTGCGGATAAGGGAGTTGTCTCAGATTATTTTGGCAAAATCGAAAAAGAAGTTTTTCGGGGCTTGATTCTAGATGAGGGGAAACGTTCGGATGGTCGGGGGCTTCGTGATGTTCGGCCGATTACCATTAGAATGTCACCCCTTGCCAGGCCCCATGGCAGCGCATTGTTCACGCGAGGTGAGACGCAGGCGTTGGTGACGGTGACGCTTGGCACTGCCTCCGAAGCCCAATTGATAGACACGCTTGATGGCAAAGCCGACAGGACTTTTCTGCTGCACTATAATTTCCCCGGATTTAGCGTTGGGGAAGCGAAGCCAAACCGCGGCCCAGGTCGCCGCGAAATTGGCCACGGCGCACTGGCATCTCGGGCAGTGCAGGCGATATTGCCAGAGCAGGAAGATTTTCCCTATACAATCCGGGTAGTTTCAGACATCACGGAGAGCAATGGCAGCTCATCCATGGCGAGCATCTGTGGCGCCAGTCTGGCCTTGATGAGTGCGGGCGTACCGATAACATCTCCAGTGGCCGGCATTGCCATGGGATTGATCAGTGAAGAATCCACAGGAAGAACAGCAATACTTACGGATATCCTCGGGTTGGAAGATCATTTAGGGGATATGGACTTCAAGGTCGGTGGTACGCGTCATGGCATTACTGCTCTTCAAATGGATATCAAGATCAAAGGATTACAATTGAGCCTTGTAAGAGATGCTTTGGCGCAGGCCAACGATGCGAGAATGCATGTGCTTGAGCAGATGGATAAAGTGATTTCCCAGCCTAGCGAAGAGATTTCTCCCTACGCGCCGAGGATTATGACGATGCAGGTCTCGAAAGATCGTGTGAGGGATGTGATTGGGCCTGGCGGAAAAGTGATTCGCGGAATTGTCGAGGAGACGGGGGCAGATGTAGATATTGAAGATGATGGAACAATCTTTATCTCCTCCACCGACGAGGCGGCAGCTCTTAGGGCGATAGAGATCATTCGTGAACTGACTCAGGAAGCCGAAAAGGGTACGGTTTACTATGGTACAGTCAGAAAGATCATGGACTTTGGAGCATTCGTCGAAATATTCCCGGGAACGGATGGCCTTTGCCATATCAGCATGATTGCCAAGAAGAGAATCGGTTCAGTGAGTGATGTGTTGAAAGAAGGTCAGAAGGTTTTGGTGAAATGCATCGAAGTGGAAGGAAATGGGAGAATTCGCCTCTCAATGAAAGATGTGACAGAAGAAGAGTTGCCCGAAGAATGGAAGCAATTTTATGCACCCGTGACCTGATGAAACCAAATTATGATGAATGCACCGGTCTCCTTTGAGGCCGGTTTTTTTTGATTTGTTCCTATAGCTGGAGAAGCAGCGTGTTTCTTCGTACGCTTGTGTCACTAGATTACTCTTTAAGAATATCCAGAGGTTCAAAATGAGCAAAAAGTCATTGGGAGTAGGTGTTGTTGGTTCCGGCAGAATAGGAACCTTGCGAGCGAATTTGGTTTCACATCATCCGTCTCTTGAATTTTTAGCAGTATCCGACATCGATCGAGACCGGGCCAAAGAATTGGGGGAACAGGTAGGTGCCCAACTCGCTACTGGCAGAAATGACGAAGTGATCGAACATCCCGAAGTTACGACTGTCATCGTATCCACGCCCGAACATGATCACGCCGATTCCATTATCCATGCCTTGGAATTAGGCAAGCCCGTCTTGGTGGAAAAACCGATCTCCCTGACATTGGAGGATGCCGACCGAATACTCTCAGTTGCTGAGAGGACAGGTACTGAACTCAGGGTAGGTTATGCCCAACGATTTAAACGTCGTTACCAGATGGCGAAAGAACAAATTATTCAAGGGAGACTTGGGGAAATTCTCGCAGGCACAGGTCGAACCTGTAACACCCGCGCCCAAGGGCTCCAAATCCTGAAGCGCTCCCCCCACGCAACACCTGTGCTCGATGTGCTCACGTATTGGGTGGATATGACCTGTTGGTTCCTGGAAGGTCATCGACCGGTGGAAGTTGTCGCTCGTGGAAACGGGAAAATATATAAAGAACAAGGCTACTCAGCGAACGATGTCACTTGGTCTATCGTCACGTTTGACAATGGGGCGGTAATGAATTTGGGGGTTTTTTACGCTCTCCCTGCGAAATACCCGGCACTGGGCCAAAGTGTGAGAATGGAGATTTACGGTACGGATGGCGTTTTAATGCTTGATGAAGACCACAAGGATGAGTTGCTATACACCGACAAGGGAATTCCGCACACCTATATACCGGATCATCAGATCAACACTGCATTTTTGAGCAGTACGACCCCTGGTGACTGGGCGGCGGGTGATTATTGGGGCCCATTGGGTGATGAAACAAGGAGCTGGCTGGATCATGTGATCAATGGGAGACCGACAACTCACGCCACGGCTGAGGACGCGCGTCAAACCCTGGAGGTGACGATCGCGATGGAGTTGTCTTCTGAAACGGGAGAGGCCGTTCAATTGCCACTGGGTGAAGGACATTAGAATTTCGATATAACTCACGTACTCACACTCAGGGGTATTTGCCCTTTGCGATTTAGCCCACTTCTTGTTTGGTGCCCAAGCTGAATACGTACTAAATCTTGCTCTTGATTGTGGGCCTGCGGTTTGAGCTATGCGTTTTCTTTCAGTGCAGAATAATCCTCCGTATAGTCAGGAGCTGGGGTTGCTCCTTGTCCTTGGATGATGTGGATTTTCCCTTCGGTTTTATCGGCATTTCGGAATCCGCGCTGCACACCGGTGGGAACCCAGCAGGCATCCCATGGCTCGAGAACGGCTTGCTCGATGTTTCCACGCTCATCTGCCCAATAGACGACCCATCTGCCTTCCAGGGCGATAAAAAGTTCCTCACACGGGTGGTCATGCAGCGGTGCGCCGCGGCCATTGCCGCATTCCACCATTGCGTATCCTATCTCTCCCTCGGACAGCGAAGGCGGTGGGCCTTCATCCGTATCACCGGATACGCCCCCGATATAGCGCCTGAGAGAACGCACTCCTTCAGGTAATTTCGCTTCGTAATAAACGCTCCAGTTCCGGGGACATTCTTCGTGACGGACTAACTGTGTGGCCGGGTCATAGGCGGGTTGTTCGACGTAAGATTCGGTTCGAGCGTCATCCGGCAGGCCTTCTCGCAGCGATTCGGGATAGACGGGATACTGGTAGTCGCCTTGACCATGGATGAAATGAATGAACCCGTCATCTTTTCCGACATTTCTGAACCCGCGCATGATACCCGAGGGAACGCGGATAAGATCGTATTTGCCCAAAATGACGCTCTTGGGGGCTTTGGTTTCAAAATCTTCCCAGAATATCTCGAATTCACCTTCCCAAACCATGAAAATCTCTTCATCCGGGTGATCGTGAAGCGGTGCGCCGTTTTGGGGAGGAGCCATGGCGATGCCGCAAGTGAATTCCCAGCCGGGAAGGGGGGAACGAAGGTTCTGACCGGAAATGCCACCGATGTAACGATATATCGCGCGGTGATTTCCCTCGCCGTGCGATTCATGGTATTCCCCCCAATCGGGAATCATTTCACCGAAACGAATGACTGTAACAGGCGCCACGGTTGTCTTGGGTCTGAGAGTTTGCTGGTTTGAATCATTGGAAGTATTCATTCTTGGTTCTCCTCGACAGTGAGAATTACCATCTCTCCAACTACGCATTTGCCCGCATTTGCCGTAAATAGTGAGCAAGATGAATATGGTATCACCACCATAGGAGTATTGCTACACGCGGATTTCGGGAGAATTATATGGAACCGCTCATCGTCTCAATACTTAATCCTGTAAACGAGAGTAAAGTTGTTGAAATTAGGGAGTATCGAATGATTCTGAAAATTAGGGTATTCGCAATCATTTTCGTGGTTTGGGGAGTTCTCCCGTTCCCTGCATTTGCTCAAACAGCGGATATTGCTTTTGTGAACGGGAAAGTATTAACCGTCGACACGAATTTTTCTGTTCAGCAGGCCGTGGCTGTCCAGGGTGAACGCATCTTATCAGTAGGGGGGAGTTCTCAGATAAAGCAACTTATAGACTCCAGAACGAAAGTGATTGATCTAAAAGGGAAAACGATTATTCCAGGCCTGATTGACAACCACGTTCATTTCATCCGCCATGCGCTGCGCTGGGATCATGAAGCTAGAATCGACGGAGTCACTTCACGCCAAAAAGCGCTGGCCGTCATTGCCGCCAAGGCGAAATCGCTGAAACGCGGAGAGTGGGTGCTCATCATTGGCGGATGGAGCCCAGGCCAGTTTCGCGACAAGCCGGGATTGTTCACGAAGGCAGAGCTGGACAGGGCCGCCCCGCACAATCCGGTATTCATCCAGCAATCATACCGGTTCATGATTCTGAACAGTTTGGCTCTGAAGAGGGCGGGCATCGATGAGAATTTTGATGCTCCGAGAGGTTGGCGGATAGCCAGAAACGAGTCTGGCGCTCCCACGGGCGTTATTCGTGGCCGCCGGGCCATTTTCCGGTTCTGGCGGCGTGAACTGCCAAAAGTGACGGACGAGAAAATCATATCCGGCCTCAAGAAACTGATGGCGGACTTCAATCGCGCTGGTGTAACGAGTTTACTCGAGTTGGGCGGTGGCGGGGTCAGGGACGAAACTTACGAGATGATCAAGCGAAGGTTGGCTGATAAAAACGGCCTCAGCTTAAGGATATTTCACACACCTCGCTTCCGGGTTCGTACTCCTGAGGCAAACAAAAGAGTGATAGAGAGGGTTCGGAACTCCCGCCCGGATAAATCCGCGAAGATGATGGGTCATATCGCGCTTGGGGAGCATATGTATGCGCCTCTCCACGATTCGGCGTTCCGGCCTTCTCGGTTCCCGGATGAGGATTATGCTGAATTTGCAAAAGTTTCACAGGCGGCCGCGGATGGGGGATGGACGATTCACGAACATGCCTTTCGAAATGCCACGATTACCCGGTATCTGGATATTTTCGAGAAGATAAATCAGAAAAAGAACATAACGAACCTGCGCTGGTCGATTCATCACGCGGATTTCATCACGAAGAGAAACATCGAGCGCGCCAAGGCGCTGGGGATGACTTTCGCCCTGCACAGCAAAATGACGATTCTAGGGTCCGCGCTGAGACGACGATATGGGGAGCGCGCGCTCTCACTCCCGCCACTCAGGACAGTTCAAAACAGCGGGGCTATTTGGGGGCTCGGCACGGACGCCGGCGTCGTTGCCCCTTATCCGCCGATGCTTTCCCTGTGGTGGGCCGTGACGGGCATGGATCTGGGCGGGGAGAGGGCGCTTTCGAAGACAGAAACCGTTTCCAGAAAAAACGCGCTCATCGCCCACACGCGCTCGAACGCATACCTGCTATTCAAGGAAAATGAACTGGGCTCCATTGAAAAAGGCAGACTCGCGGACCTCGTCGTGCTCGACAGCGATTACATGACGATACCTGCGGACCGAATCAAGGACATCAAGCCCTTGCTCACGATGGTCGGGGGAAGGGTGGTGTTCCGATCGGAAATATGAGATTAAGCTCATACTTATATCTATTTGAATTTTTTTCAGTTAAACTTCCGCCTTTCAAAACAAGAAATCTGATTTTGACAGCAAGAATCGGATAGAAGGCTCCCGGCGCTGCGGTTACATTATGGATGAATATGTAATCGCTCATTTCTTTTGGGAGGTTGGAAAGTGGACGTGAATGCCCGATGGGAAGCCATTCTAAAACGTGACGCAAGCGCGGATGGCCGTTTCGTATACGCTGTCCGCTCCACCGGAATCTATTGCCGCCCTTCGTGCGCGAGCCGAAAGCCCAGGAAAAACAACGTGTTGATATTCGAATTCCCCGAAATGGCCGAAGCGCGCGGGTTCAGGCCCTGTCTTAGGTGTGCTCCTCAGGATTCGGGCTACGATCCACGGCTGGAGAAGGTGAGAAAAGCCGTTCGCCATATCGAAGAACACGCGGATGAAAACCCGACCCTCGCGGAGTTGGGGCGGTGCGTAGGCGTAAGCCCCCACCATTTGCAGCGCTCCTTCAAGGCGGCCCTGGGCGTGAGTCCCCGCCAGTATCTGGAGTCTCTTAAGGCGCAGAATTACAAGGATTTATTGAAAAACGGACGCGACCTGGCAGGGGCAGGCTATGAGGCCGGGTACGGCTCGAGCAGGGGGGTGTACGAGGGTGCCTCGCGCTATATGGGCATGACGCCGGCCGCGTATAAAAAGGGCGGGGAGGGCGTTTCGATACGCTACGGAATCACCGCTTGCAGGCTGGGCAGGCTGCTGGTGGCGACGACCGATAAAGGTGTGTGCCGCGTGAGTATCGGAGAGAGAGTCGGCGAACTTGTTTCCGATTTGAAAAGTGAGTATTACCTTGCGAATCTGATACGTAGCGATAATGAGTTAAAGAAATACTTGAATGTCATCGCGCGTCTCGCCGAGGGTGAACCGGTCTCCGAATCCTTGCCGCTCGATGTTCGCGCCAGCGCTTTCCAGTGCCGCGTATGGGAGAGGCTTAAAGCTATTTCTCCAGGAAATACAATGACATACAAGGATATTGCCGAAGACCTGGGACTCCCGAAAGGCGCGCGGGCCGTCGGGCGCGCATGTGCCGAAAACCCGGTGGCGCTGCTGGTTCCCTGTCACCGAGTGGTGCGGGGAGACGGCGCCCTCGCGGGCTATCGCTGGGGGGTGGAGCGAAAGAGGAAACTCCTGGATATGGAGAAGAAACGAAAGTAATATCAATTACTTATAGGCGTATCCCGAATTGCGTTCAAATGAAAATCCCGCCGGTTTCGGGGACGCAAATCCCCGCATTTGCCGCCCAGCGCACGCATCCCGGGCCGTGGTATCCTCACGAAGTTTCAGCGGGAGGGAGATTTTCACCCGCGCAACTCCCCGCAATACCCCTCGATAATTTGTCGAAAAACACCGTGAATTTATCTAAATTTATCTAAATTTACGGAAATTCGAGCGGTAATTTCGAGCCTGACTGCTCACTCAAAATATGAAGCGAACGCACAACGAATACGGGCCGCACCCGGGGTTCGTAGGGAGGGGCCTCCGTGCCTGTCCGAGGCCTGCGCAAAAGCCTGGTGATCTTGTAGGGGTCGTTCGCGAACGGCCCCTACGGGTGCTGTTCTGGCGTAAGCGAGAACCCGCGTGTTCTCCCGTGCGGAGGAGGCTGCATTGAAACGGGCGGAGGCGCGGGTCCGCCCCTACCTGAAATTCTGAATCCGCCCCCTCAACCCCCCGGACGCTCGACGGTGTTGCCGTAGCCCGCTCTTCCGGTCACCTCGCCGTCTTCCATCACGACCTCGCCGCGCACGAGCGTCATCACGGGCGCGCCCTTCATCGTCCAGCCGTCGAACGGCGTCCACTTGCACTTGGAGACGATGTCCGCATCGCGCAGCGTCTCTTCCCGGTCCATGTCCACGACGATGAAGTCCGCATCCGCGCCCGGCTGGATGCACCCCTTCCGCGGATAGATGTTGAATACGCGCGCGGGCTGCTCGCAGCAGATGCGCGCCATCTGGTTGAGCGTGAGGACGCCCTCGCTCACGGCGTTCAGCATCAGGCGCACCGTCGTCTCCACGCCCGGTATCCCGAAGGGCGCGTCGTGGATGTTCTCCAAGCCGTCCACCTTCCGCTGGCGCGGGAAGGGGCAGTGGTCGGTGCCGATGGTGTCCACCATGCCGCGCCCGAGCGCCACGCGCATCCCGTCGCGCGTCTCCGCCGATCGGATGACCGGCGTGAACTTCACGAACGGCCCGAGTTCTTCCAGGTGCGAATGGTCGAGATAAAAATACTGGGGGCAGCTCTCCGCATATATCCGCGCGCCGCGCCCGCGCGCTGCCTGGATGGCCTCGAGCAGAACGGGCTGGCTCACGTGCGCCACCAGCACCTTGCAGCCCGTGAGTTCGGCCAGGGCCACGGCGTCGAGCGTCGCGACGTATTCGCTCTCGGGGGTTCGCCAGTCGCTGATGCACATGTAGTCCGTCCGGTTATCGGCGTCGATTTTCTCTTTCGCCTTATTGAGAATGGAGTCGCTCTCACAGTGCAGCATCACCGTGCCGCCGAAGGATTTGACCTCGCGCATGATGTTGAGCAGCACCCCCTCGGAGAGGTCCGGCACGCCGTGCAGATCGCACATGAAGCCCTTGAAGCCCAGCGCGCCGCCCTCCCACATGGGGCGCAGGTGTTCGAGGTTGTCGACGTCGAGGCCGCCGAGCTGGCCGAAATCCACCACCGAGCGCGAGTCGATGTAGGCGGTCTTGTCTTCGAGAATCTCCCGCGTGTAGACGAGCGGGTCGCTCCGGTGATGGTCGATCACGGTGGTGATGCCTCCCCTGGCCGCCGCCTCGGTGCCCGTCGTCCAGTCCTCCCTGTCCGTGAAGCCCGGGTCCATCATGTGCACGTGCTCATCCACCATGCCCGGCAGGAGATGGCGGCCCGCGGCGTCGATCTCGCGCGCGGCGCTTGTTTCCGCCTTATGCGTGATGGCGGCGATCCGCCCCCCCTCCACGTAGACGCAGCCCTCGTAGGTGTCCGTGGGCGTCACGATTTTCGCGTTCTTGATCAAAAGGTCGGCGCTCATGCGGTTGCCCTCTCATGAATTGGTGTTTTTCCGTGAAATTTCCGGTGGTTCGAGAATGGGTAATTATGACGCATTCGAGCGGCGAAGGACAAATAGGCCGTAGCAGAAAGAGGGAGTGAAACGTTGTGCGTCAGTTCGCCGAGAGCACCCGTTTAATCAATGGTTGTTAAACATGATTATTTCGGCGAAATGCTTCGGTCCCATAGATATTCGGAAAAATAATTATTCTATTGACTGCATTCGGAATTTTTTATAGAATTACGCTCGATATACGGAAATCATAAGGTGAATTCTTATTCACAGGCCCAACAAATGGAGATAAAGGAAGTGAACGAAGAGCTTTTTGATAATTTGGTCGATGCGCTTCCTGAGAGATTTGTTCGCGAACTCATTGACAAACAAGGGCCCGTCTATAAAGAGGCCTATGAAATGGGTGCGAACAATCCAGCTTTTGGTAAACCAGAAGCTCAATTCATTCTTCCTTACAATAGACATTGCCTATTTCAGGCTTTGTTTCGCAATGCCGCGCTTGATTCTGGTTTACAGGCTTCCGTTTTAAAAAACAAAACCAAAAACTTTGAATATAATCTTGTTAGGGCTGGAAGATTTTTGATCATTTCTCACTACATGCCTTCTCCATATCGGAGGCAACGATTTCGGCACTATAGTAGCCAACTCGCGGAAATCAATCATCTTCTGCTTCAAGGAGTTCTTGCTCTTGAAGGGTTTGAATGTGATTTAGAGATGTATGAACGTGGGGACATTGCGTGTTTTTTAATCCACGGTCCGGATACGATTAACGTACAAATGCCTGGTTTTATGGATTTCGCTTTCCCATCTCCAAACACAAATAAGGGGTGGGTGAGAATTTATACTGCCAGCGAGGTGCAAGCGGCTATTCAAACTAAGGGAATCAAAGAAGTAGGGCATGTTGACGTTCCTCGCCCCGAGTGGAAGAAAAAGAGCCAAGAGAACAAAGGGTAATGCCCTCGTCTACACCAGGTTTTCAAGGAAAGCGACTTGCCCAAGCACGTGAAGCAAGGGGTTTGAGCGCTGTAAACCTAGCAGATTTGTTAGGTATCAGTACAACATCTATCAGCCAATACGAGCGTGGGGTTCAATCGCCACGCCCTGAAATTATGGAAGCAATTTCGGCAAAATTAAATTTGCCGGTCGCTAGATTTTTACTTCCGGTTCTTCCTGAAAAATCTGGACGGATTTATTATCGTTCAATGGCATCAGCCACCAAATCCGCTCGAATCCGTGCGGAGAGGAAATTTGAATGGTTTAAAGAAATTTCCCAATACGCTGAAGAATATTTTACATTTCCAGATGTTGATATTCCGCGTTTTGAAGTTCCGTCTGATTTTCGAAAAATAACCTTTGAAAGAATCGAAACTATTGCAAGTGAAACACGACATTACTTTCAGATCCCAGATGGTCCAGTGCCCCACTTGGTTAGCATTCTCGAAAGACATGGTGTTGTAGTTGCGAGGGGAAATCTAGAAGCAGAGACATTAGATGCTTTTTCTGAATTTCCGGATGATTGGCGACCATTTATTTTTTTGGGGGCAGACAAAAATGTGGCTGTTCGATCTAGATTCGATGCCGCCCACGAGTTAGCCCATTTGGTTTTACACAGAGATATTGATAAAAAACATTTGGCCATAAAAAAAGATTTTAAGATTTTAGAATCTCAGGCGCATCGTTTTGCATCTGCATTCTTGTTACCTGAGAATGAATTCCTGAAAGATTTGTGGGTTCCTACACTTGATGCTTTTAGGGCACTAAAGGGGCGCTGGAAGGCAGCAATCGCGGCAATGATTAAGCGTTGTGAAGATTTGGAAGTAATTAATGAAAACCAAGCGAGAAGATTATGGGTCAATTTGGGTCGTAGAAGTTGGAGGAAGAAAGAGCCCTTGGACGATTCAATCCCAGTGGAAACATCAAGTTTCTTAAGACAGTGTATTGAGTTGTTGGTTATGGAGAATGTTAGAACAAAGAGCCAGATCGTAGACGACCTTATGTTGTCTCAGGGCGATATTGAAGAGTTAACTTCACTCCCGAAAGGTTTTCTGACCGAAAGAAGTACCCCCGCCGAAGTAAAGCCTATTCCAAAATTCGAGACCACTTCGGCTGAGCCGAAAAATGAAGAGGCTGGTAAAGTTATTCATATTGATCGAAGAAGGTGAGTTTATTTTTTCTTTACCTTGTAACACTGGTATTTGTGCTATCAAGTTTCACTTAATTGAATTTGACTACAGTTTCACTACTCCCTAATTCACCCCCTTCGATTTCGGTGCGATTCCCAGCTCCCGCCTTTTCCGGATGACGCCCGAGAGGCGGTACCAGGCCGCGCGGCCGGGGTCGATTCTGGAGCCGCGCTCGATGAGTCGCGAGGCGAAGTCCGGCTCCTTGTTCAGGTAGACGAGCAAGGAGGCGAGGTTCAGGAGGACGCCCGCGT
Organism: Nitrospinota bacterium; assembly: GCA_026706735.1. GTDB lineage: Bacteria > UBA8248 > UBA8248 > UBA8248 > UBA8248 > Bin107. The sequence continues at coordinate 23,507 of JAPOYD010000029.1, forward strand.
CTTCGGGCGATAATTCCTCCGCCGCCTTGAGCACCTTTTCCGCCTCTTCGTAGCGGTACTGGGAGACGAGGTATCTGGCGTACCTGTTGGAGACGACGGGGTTCTCGGGGTCGAGTTCGCGGGCCTTCTCGTATGCGGCGAGCGTTTCCTCGAGATCCCCCGCCTCGTCCATCATCTTCGCCAGCGCGAGCCAGGCGTCCACGTTACCGGGGTTGATCTCGAGATCGCGGCGGATGAGCCTGAGGGCGGCTTCGTCGTTTTTTTTCTCCATGAGTTTCAAGGCGCGCTCAAAATGCGCGCTCGTCGTTTTCTGGAGAATCGAAAATCCCTCCTCCGACTCGATGATTCGCGACGTCGCACCTGGTTTCAGATCCTGCACCTCGGCCCGGACGCCGACGCTGAACTCGGAAGGCTGCGCCTTTCTGATGGCCGTCGCCTTATCCTTGAACTCGCGGGCCACCTTGCGGAAGGGAATCCCGAGAATGGCCGTCTTGTCGTACGCCTCCTTCGCCGTGTCGTAGTCGGGAAGCGTCAGGACGCGGAAAAAATACGGGTCTTCGGATTTTTTCATCTGTGGTCGTTTTGTTTCGAGCGCCAGCTTCTTCTCCTCCTCGGGAAGGAAGAGAGCGCGGATGTTTGCGCAGCCTGCAAGCACCAGGAGTACCACCAGAGTGGCGATGATTTTTACAGCCCAGCCGCCTTTTCGCATGATGGTGCTAGGCGTCCGCGGTTTCAGCGATGGCGCGCTCGAGGGTTTGCTGGAAAATCTCCATGGGCTGCGCGCCCGTGATTCTGTATTGGCCGGAAAAATCGACCGTGGGCGTGGACTGTATGCCTGCGTTCACGGCTTCGATGTGATCCCCCCAGACGCGCTTTTCCATATCCGGGTCGGCCATGACCTCGCGCATCATCGCAGGTTCCGCCCCCAGCCGCTCGGCGGCGGCAAGGAGCACCTCGGCGTCGTCGATGTTCAGGCACTCGACCAGATGCGTTCGCTCCACGGCTTCGAGATATTCGCCCTCGCGTTCGGGAAGCTGGGCGGCGAAGGCTTTTATCGCAATCGCTCCCGGCGTGGAATGAGGATAAGGAAAATCGCGGCGCGCCATGAGTTCGGGATTGATCGACTCGCCGCCGGCGTGGCTTTTCGCCATCGCCCAGTGGCCCATGATGGCCTCCTTGCGCGCAGGGCGGTGATCCGGCTCGGGCGAGAGGAGAAATGCGCGGTAGCGGATGGCGAGTCTCCCTCCTGCCTGCTCGCTCAATTTTCGCAACCGCCCGGTCGCGATCAGGCACCAGGCTCAGTGGACGCAATAGGTATACGTGGCTTCGACGACGGGTTCGTTCGGCAATTTACTTGTCCTCATCGTTCGGCGGATTTGGCGGCCGGCCAATCCTTTCATTTTGAGCAACACGGCGCAAACGCCGGATGAGAATCAGCGCAGGCAAGCCTGAGTGTGCCGGGCGCGCGAGGCGTTTTTGGAGAGGCGGCCCTTCAGAGCTTCCAGATCATCCGCATCGTCCACGTCGCGCCACTCGGGGAGGAGGGCGGTCCCGGCACCGCGCGCGCGCGCTTTTTCCACCGTGCGGGAGAGCACCCCGCTCGTGCTCCAGGAGATGCCGGTGAAAATTTCAGGCAGGAACCTGTTCATCCCGATGAGGTAGTAGCCCCCGTCCGCAGCGGGGCCGAGCGTGATTCTCGGTTCATCTCCGCTCTCCAGTTTCTTGAACGCATCGCTCAGAACCTCGTGCGGCAGGTCCGGAAAATCCGTGCCGATGAGCACGGCGCGTCTTCCGAAAGCCAGGCATCGGCCCAGAGCCGCCGCCATGCGCGCCCCCAGGTCCGCGCCCGTTTGTGCGCGATGCAGACATGGGCCGGGCAGCCAGTCGGTGAGTGGAAACTCATCGAGTGAATCGCCTTGCTCCAAGGCCCACTCGCAGACGAGGCCTGCTCCCGGCCTCGCTTCGCTGAGCGCGAGCGCCGTCTCGGCGGCGTCTCGCAGGAAACACGCGTAAAGACGCGCGGCGCCCTCGCGCCCGAGACTTTGGGCCAGGCGCGTCTTCACCCGGCCGGCAAGGGGCGGTTTGGCGAACAGGATGAGAGATTCGGCCGCCATCGGTATCCCTGATAGGAGGGGTCTGTGGAGCAAAACGCCGCGTCTTGCTAGAATCATACCCTCGTTTGATTATCATTTCGCGTCACACCGAGCAAAAAGGACACCCAACATGGAATTCAACCAGGAGATAACCGTCGCCGCCCCCCGGGAGAAGGTGTGGGACTTCATCTGGCAGGTCGAGGAGTTCGCCGCCTGCGTTCCCGGCGTGAAGGACGTGGAGAAAATAGACGACGCGACCTACGGCGTGCGGGTCGAGCAGAAGGTCAGTTTCCTCAAGGCGAGTTTTCAGCTTCAGGTCAACATCGAGGAAGTCCGCGCGCCCGAGTACATCCGCACGGTGGGCGAGGGGAAGGATTCGAAGCTCGCGGCGAGCCTCAAGCAGAAAAACGAGGTGACGCTCGAGGCCGTCTCCGAGAACGAGACGAAGGTGCGCATCGACTCGAGCGTCGACGTTTTCGGAAAACTCGGCTCGCTCGGCTTCAGCGTCATCAAGAACCAGGCGAACAAGATTTTCGCCGAGTTCGCCAGGAACGTGAAAGCGAAGGTGGAATAGGACCGACAAAAC